>MGPK01000068.1:45166-48808 GCA_001795535.1 Deltaproteobacteria bacterium GWA2_54_12 | reverse complement strand
ACAGGACGATCTCGGGCTGCTCATGGGCATCGCGCAAAAACGGCTTGCTTCTGGCGGACGCGTCCTCATGACGGCTCCGGCATTCAACGCCCTTTTTTCAGGCCATGACAGATTTCTCGGCCACAAGAGGCGGTACAATCCGGGCGAGCTTGACTCTCTTGCCAGGAGGGCCGGCCTCAAGACAATATCGTCAGGCTATCTTTTTACGACGCTTCTTTTACCGAGAGCAATTTCCGCCGCATCTGAAAAGATATTTGGAAAGGTCAACGCAGACCAGCGCGGCGCTGGCAGTTGGAGGGGCGGCAGGGCAGCCACCTTTCTGGTGAAGGCGGCGCTCGACATTGACAACTCGCTTCTATTTGCCCTGAACAGGGCAGCTGGCATAAGGCTTCCGGGCCTTACGGGATGGGTATTGTGCGAAAAACAGCGATAGTCGTTCCCTGCTATAACGAGCAGAAAAGGCTCAAAACCGGCGAGTTCCTCACTTTCGCCTCAAGGGAAAAGGACATCTTTTTCATATTCGTCAACGACGGCAGCACAGACGGCACCGGCCGGGTACTGAAAGAGCTTGCAAAGGCCAACCCTGTCTGTGCCGCCTCTGTCGAGCTTGCGAAAAATGCCGGAAAGGCAGAGGCCGTACGCCAGGGATTTCTCAAGGCGTTCGAGCTCGGCTACGAATATGTCGGCTTCTGGGACGCAGACCTGGCTACCCCGCTTGAATGCATCCCTGAGTTCGTTTCGATCATCGACTCCGGAAAGGATGTTGTCCTGGGCTCGCGGGTAAAGCTCCTCGGGCGCAAAATCCAGAGGCGGGCCGCGAGGCATTACCTTGGCCGCCTCTTCGCTACGCTCGTGAGCGTTCTTCTTAAAATCCCGGTCTATGATACCCAGTGCGGGGCCAAGCTCTTCAGGAGGACCGCTTCTTTAGAGGCCGCGATGTCCAGGCCTTTCAGCGTGAAGTGGACCTTTGATGTCGAGCTGCTCGGAAGGCTCTCACTGCTTGACGAGGCCTCCGGCAGGCCCGGCTGTCAGGAAGCCTGGGTAGAGTTTCCGCTGCCGAGCTGGGAAGAGGTGAGGGGGTCGAAAGTCAAATCAGCGGATTTCATGAGGAGCGGCCTGGAGCTTTTAAAACTCATGAGTTTTTTTTATTCCGGGTTTATGCGTAAAAGGTATTTAAAAAGTTTCCAGGTAAAAAGCGGTAAATCCGTGTTTACAAAGGCTGTTTGAGAGATGAGAAAGGCCGTCCCGTTTTTCGTAATACTGCTTGTCACGACCGCTGTTTACTACTGCGTCTGGTCAGGAGGGTTTCTCCGGGACGACTTCCCGGTCATTACTGAAAACCCGTGGATAACCAGCCCAGGATATATCCCTGATATTTTCACTTCATCGTTATGGTCGTTCTACAAGGGGGATTTCATCACAGGCACCTCGAATTATTACAGGCCTGTCATGCACCTCCTGCTCATGGGTTCGTACAGCCTTTTCGGGACAGACCCGGCAGGCTATCACGCCGTGAACCTTGCCTTCCATATCCTGAACGCGTTCCTTGTATTCCTCACAGCTTCGGCTCTGCTGGGTTCAAAAGAAAAAAATGATATCAACCGGCCTTTGCTTCTGCCGCTTGCGGCAGCCCTCTTGTTCGCCCTCCATCCCGCGAACGCGGAACCGGTTGTCTGGGTAGCTGCCATTGGCGAGCTTTCATTCACCTTTTTTTTCATGGCCGCCTTCTATCTTTTTATCTTGAGCGGCCTGGGCAGGGGGGCCGTCTTTTACGCGCTTTCAATCTGCGTCTACGGCGTGGCCCTCTTTTCAAAGGAGACGGCGACCGTGCTTGCCCCGCTTTTCGCGCTCTACGGTATCGCGGAGGGCCGTCCGTTAATCCAGGCCGTCAAAAGAGGAGCGCCTTACCTGGCCGCGGCCATAGTCTTTGTCCTGATACGCTCCGCCATAGTAGGCGCTCTCAGCGCTGAGCACGCCATGAGCGGCTTCCAGTATATCCTTTCTGTCCTGACGCTGACGGCCCAGTACGCCGAAAAGCTCATATTCCCGTTCGGCATAAAGCTCTATTATCCGTTCCACCCGCCAACCTCCTTTTCAGATATCGTCTCGCATGAGCTCGCGGTACTGTTCCTGTTAGTGGCCGGTCTTGCCTTCTGGATATGGAAGTCCTCTTCGAGAAGGACGATAGTTTTTTTCCTCCTCTGGATAATGATGTCTCTTTCGCCCGCGATACTGATGGTCAAGTATATCCAGGGGGAATGGGTATTCGCCTCACGGTATCTGTATTTCTCGACAGCCGGGTTTTCAATACTCGCGGCCATTGCTTTGAACAGGCTTGCCTCAATCAGGCCTGTGAAGGCGGCCACGATCATTCCTGTTCTCCTTGTTCTTGTGCCGTTCGCTTTTGAGAGCGCGAGGGTGAGCAGGTTCTGGACGGACGAGTTCTCCTTCTGGCAGAAGGCGGTTGTCGACGCTCCGTCAAGCCCCACGACCCACGCGAGCCTGGGCGTAGCCTACGCTCAGAAGAAGATGTACGGGGAAGCAATAAGGGAGTACGAGGCTACGATCAAGATCGCCCCTGATTCGGCCGGAGTCTATTCGAACCTGGGCGTTGCCTATTACAACTTGAACGAAACCGGCAAGGCTGTCCTGATGTTTGAAAAAGCCCTGTCGTTCGCAAAGGACGAGAGCAGCGGCGCCAGTCTTAACGCAAGGGTCGGAATCATATACCTTGAAAAAGACCTTCCTGAAAAGGCCGCGTTCCATCTGGAAAAGGCCGTCTCAGCAGGCATGAATGACAGCAATCTGTACAATTTTCTCGGCATCGCCTTTGCCCGTCTCGGGCGCTCTGATAAGGCCTACGCCGCTTTCAGCGAGGCTTTAAGGATAGACCCTCAAAACGGGCACGCGCGCCAGAACCTTAAGAAACTCAATGAGGGAGGCGCTGGCGCAGGTGGCAATTAAGGCAACTACAAAAAGGACTGAACGCCGGGTCTATATGGCTGTGGCCGCGCTCCTTGCAGTCTTCGGCATTTTGAGGGTGCTCGCGGCTTTTGGAGATTTCTATGTCGACGAGATATGGTCATTTTATTTCGCCCGCCAGATGAACTCGGTTCTTGACGCATTCGCCCTTAACCACGACAACAACCATATTCTCAACACTCTCTATCTCTACATCGTCGGAGGAAAGCCGTTCTTCCTCGCGGAAAAGCCGGCATTCATACCGCACCGTCTTCTTTCGATCATAACGGGCATTGTCTCTGTCTGGCTCATCTGGAAGATAGCCGCAAAGAGAGGGCGCGCCGAAGCTTTTACCGCGATTTTACTTGCCGGTCTGTCTTATCCGCTTATCCTGTATTCATCAGAGGCCAGAGGGTACGCCCCTTTGATTATGTTCGCGCTTGCTTCGTTCCTATTGGCTGAAAAATACCATTCCGGCAACAGGTCCGCTGTCGTCCCGTTTTTCTGGTTTACGGCGGTTCTGGCCTTTCTTTCGCATTCGAGTTTCATATTCATATACCTCGGTCTTTTCATCTGGTCTGCCTTCGAAGTAAGGGGCCGGGGTGTCGCCGAGGGCGCGAAGAAGTTTGCTTTTCTTCATCTCGTTCCTGTCGTGTTCCTTGCCGTCTATTACTTCCTGTT
>MGPK01000068.1:40979-45150 GCA_001795535.1 Deltaproteobacteria bacterium GWA2_54_12 | reverse complement strand
GTTCTCGTCTTAGCGGCTGGAGGGTTCGCTTGCCTCAGACGAACTGCCCCGCTCCAGCCTGTTTTCTTCCTCTCCGCCATATTCATAGTCCCGGCCCTCATTGCGTCGACATTGAAGCCCGAGTTCATCTATTTCAGGTATTTCCTCGCGTGCTTCCCGTTTTTTTACCTCCTGGCCGCTTACTCGCTCGCCGGTATTTACAGAAGGCCCGGCTGGGGCAAGCCGGTATTCTTCGCCGCCATTATCGTTTTCAGCGTTTTCAATTTAAAAGCGACACTCGATCTCATAAGGTACGGCAGGGGCTCTTATTCAGAAGCGGTTGCATACATGGTCAATGAGAGCCCCGGGCCGGAAGTCATTGTCGGGAGTGACCACGACTTCAGGAACGAACTCGTCCTCGGCTTCTATTCCGGATTTTTCAAGGAGAAAAGGATAATATATCTGGATAAGGAGTCCAGGCAGGATACTACGCCGGACTGGCTTCTTGCGCACAGCGTCGAGGCCGCGAAGAGGCCCGATCAGTATCTCTTCGAAGGTGGCCACAGGTTCACCCTCAAGCAAAGCTACGGCTTTGCCGGGGTCTCCGGGTGGAGCTGGTTCGTCTATAAGAAGGATGTCGAGTAAAACATAAAAACCCCCCTTCCGCTTGCGGAAGGGGGAACTTTGTCAGGCAGCTTTTTTCCAGATTTTGTTGTCTATGGCCTCCTCGACATACTTCAGGTGGCGCTGCTCGTCTTTGTAATTTGCCGCGATAACATTTTTTATGTTCGCAGGGAAGTCCAGGTCTATCGCTCTCGCGTAACGCTTGTTTGTCAGGTTTTCTCCTCCCCTTAACGACTTCAATGCGCCTTCGGTCCCTGTAAGGCTGCGCAGCTTTGAAAATACGTCAAGCATGTAGCCCTTAAGGTCAGGGGAGAATTCAGGAGCCTTCTCTTTGAAAGAGTGGATCAGGGCTGACAAATCCTTTACATGCCGTTCGTGGTCCGCCCTGAACTGCTCGACATCTTTTTTTATTACCGTGATGTCGATATGTTTCAGACATTCATTGTAGGCGTGGATCGCGTCTATATCGAGCTGGCAGAGACTCCTGAGCTCTTTAACTATGTCGCTGTTATCCATATAGCCCTCCTTTTGTTTGGAAACATTCATGTTAAAAGTATAATCCTGATACAGAGTACCTGCAAATTGGCGTTCATGGAAAAAGCCGCAAACCTTTGAGTTTGCGGCTTTTTCATTACAGAATTATGACAGATGAGGTCAGGCGGCCCGGTCTGTCTCGTCTTTCAGTTTTTTTTCGGCTTCTTCCAGCGTCCCGGCGGCTTTTTCTCTCAAGGCCTCGCCTGTCTCGCCAAGCAGTTCCCGTTCCTTGCTGGTCTCAGGCAGACCCAGGCCAAGCGCCGAGCCGATGGCGAACGCGGCCGCTACAACGGCCAGCGGGTTGTCTTCCACGATGTCGCGGAAGATACTTTTGACTTCACCGGCTCTGCCGCGCAGTTCTCGCAGCTCTTCTCCGGCATAGCCTGTCTTTTCACTTACGCGTCCGCGAAGCCTCTGGGCTTTTTCACGGGCCTTTTGGGTTATGTCATGGACCTTTTCCCCGGCTTCACCGGCTTCTCCCTCTGCTGTGACCTGGATTTGCGTCTGATACCTTCCGCCTTGTGACCCTCTGGCGAAAAGGAGTATCAACCCGGCCCCTGTCATAGCCGCCGGGATAGGGTTGTTCCGGATCGTATTGACCAGAGAAGAGCCGGTATCCCTTGCCCTGGACCCCGGCCTTGTCATTGCCCTTATCTCGTCCCACGCCCTGTCTTTCAGCCGCTCAGCGGAGAACCTGTCCATTATTTCGTCTATCGTACCGTTTAAACGGGCGCGGGTACGGTCTATCTCCCTGTTGATGTCACGGATGTCCCTCATATTTTTCGTTTCAGCCATTTCTCGTCCTCCCTGAATGAAGAGATGGTCTGTTGAGGCGTTATGTCGATTTTGCGCATATCGGCGAGCCCCTTTTTGACCATGTAGTAGCCGATCACCAAGGCAACTACGCCCACGATCAGCGCGGAGAGCCAGTACGAAACCGCGTTTCCGAGCGCTATGACTATGGCGGCCACTATCGCGAAGAACCCGGCATGCACAAGAGCGCCGCCTATGGCGGCCGACTTCATGTCGTTGACGCCGCGCGATATCTTCGCGCTCATCTCGTTCTTCGCGAGCAGCATCTCCTGCCTGAAGAGGTCACGGACCTCTACCGACAAATCGGTCATAAGCTCGTTCAGAGTCTTCTCCCGTTCATGTTCCTCTTTTTTAGCGTAAGACATGTTTCGCCTCCTGGATTTAATGCCTGCCGGTCTCAGAGGCCCCGCTCTTTACGAAGCGGGCTGCCAGAAATCCCGCTGCCAGAGCCCCGCCTATCGAAAACGCCGGCCTCTGCCGTACATAGTCTTCGGTATCGCTTATCATACGGTCCGCGTCTCTGTCCCTGAGGCGCGTAGAGAACGAGTCGACCTGTTCGGCGGACTTGTCCACGAAGCGGGCGGTATCTTCATAGTGCTGGTCATGAAGGCTCTTTGAGGCTTCATGCAGCGCGCGTGAGATGCCATTGACTGTTTCAGCCAGGTCGCGCTTTCTATCCGAAAAAATGGCCTTGGCGTGGCTTTTTGAGTGCTCGACAGCCCTTTCGCCTATTTCGCCTATTTCATGGACTTTCCGTGCGGCTTCGGTCTTTCCGGCCTCTGCTCTTCCGAGTCCGCCGCTGAGTTCGACTTTTGTGTATTTATCAGGGTCAGCGTCAAAAAGCGACTTGCATTCCCTTGAGTCAAACCAGAATTCCCGGCCGCCATACAAGCTTCTGAACCTCTCTTTTTCCATGTCGACTTCATTGTTGCAAACAATGTCTTTAGCCATGTTTATTTCACCTCTTTTTAAGCGTTCTTCTACTCATGATTTAACCTTACAGTCAATTCTTTGTTGGAGCAAGTACGCGAATTGAAAGCTTATTTAGCGTTTTGACCTGCTTCGACAACGCAGTGATTTTCTTGAAGGCGAGTCCGTATTGGTTTGACAACCTTTGCGGGAATCGATAAGCTTCACACTCGAAATTCGATTAACTTTGGCTGTATATATGGCCAATACAGGAGAGCGTGATGGCGGTCAATATGGAAGGACTTACGGATTTACGAGAAAAAGGAGCCGTAAAAGACGGCGAACGCCAGGCAATGGACAGAAGGCTTTTCATGCAGCTTCTGGCGTTTGGCGGATGCGTTGATACGGCCCCTCTCATAGAGGCTTTGAAGAAAAGCGCCATCGCATCGGTACTGTACACTGACATTAACGACCCTCATGGGGTGGGCCTGCTGACCATGAGCGAAAACCCCGATTTCTTCGTGACGGGCCTTCGCGACCTGCTCAACCAAAAGGAGTTCGCTGGCCTTGTTCTCAAGAGCGAATACACGATGTTAGGGCGGACTTACGCGCTCGGGCATGAGGAGAACCTTGAGGACTGGCTCATTGGACGGTCCCCAAGGGTTGCCGCCAACCCTGCCTGGCAGTGGGCCGTCTGGTACCCGCTCCGCCGGAGCGGCTCTTTCGCGCGCCTCTCTCCCAAAGAGCAGGGCGAGATACTGATGGAGCACGGGATAATAGGAAGGGCCTTCGGTAAGGCGGACCTGGGCCATGATATCCGCCTTGCCTCTTTCGGCCTCGACAGGAACGACAACGACTTCGTTATCGGGCTTATCGGCAAGGAGCTCTACCCGCTCTCAGCGCTTGTACAGACCATGCGCAAGACCACGCAGACCTCGACCTATATCGACAGGATGGGGCCGTTTTTCACAGGCAAGGCTATCTGGCAGGCGGCCCCGCGTTAGGAGGGGCCTGCCGTCCGTGCTATATCATTTCCCCTTTTCTTTTCCCGGCGCGGACGCTGTCCGGTTTTTGGTGTAGACTCCATTCATGGCAAAAATTCCCGTCAAAGTTAACTCGTATGCCGGTTTCAAGGGAGAGGAGCGGCCTGTTTCCTTCACGATAGGGGACAGGACTTTTCAGGTCGTTGAACTCCTTGACCGCTGGTACGGAGAAGGGCACGACTACTTCAAGGTCAGCGCCGACGACAAATGCGTCTATATTCTCCGCTACGACAGGGAGCTGGACGAATGGGAGCTTACCATGATGGAGG
>MGPK01000068.1:19623-40884 GCA_001795535.1 Deltaproteobacteria bacterium GWA2_54_12 | reverse complement strand
CCGTACGGCGAGCCTCCTCCCGGAAAAGCTCTGCTATACTTATATTTTGTAAGTCCCCAGTTTTTTTCCGTAATAATTTCCCGAAATGGAAGCTGACCTGAAAGGAGGCTTTATGAAGCTATTGCCGCTTGAGAAGCTCGGTACGAGAGAGTTGGAAGGTGGTACCATTCAGTTCGGAATTTTCCTGCCCTGGGTCAACCCCTCAGCCGGTCACAGGCTCTGGGTGAAGGTAATCCATGAGAAGGACCAGTTCCTTCAGGACATCCAGCCCCTCATGTTTGAGATGAGCCACGAGCAGGACCCGGAATACGGAAACTATTGGTCAACGAAGGTGAATATAAACGCAGGTGAAAAGCCGCACGCGAGGTCGGCTTGGGGCACGGAAGGCAGCTATGTATACCGCTACTTTCTTGAAAACCCCAACGCAGCCAATGAGCAGGACCGCCACATCGACTGGATAACAGACCCGTTCGCGAGAGAGTTCGGGGTCGGCAAGCTCTCGGCCTTCACGCTTGGGTACAAGGCCCGCCAGTGGGACGAGAACGAGTACAAGTGGAAGGCCCCGAAGATAGAGGATGTCGTCCTCTATGAGCTTATCATCTCAGAGTTCGGAGGCGACCTTGAAAAGACTATCGCCCATCTGGATTATCTCTCTGATCTCGGCGTTAACTGCATACAACTCATGCCGGTGTCAAATGTGGCCAACCAGGTCGACTGGGGCTATCTGCCCATAGGCTACTTCGGGGTGGACGAGAGGTTCGGCAAGAGGGCGGACATGCAAAGGCTCATAGAAGAGGCTCACAAGAGATGCATGGCCGTAATCGTAGACTCGGTCTACGGGCATACGAGCGAGCACTTCCCGTATTCATTCGTTTACAAGAAGCTCGGTTACCAGGACAACCCGTTCATCGGGCATTTTGCCAAGGACTACTATGGCGAGTCTACTGATTTCAGGAAGTCGTTTACGCAGGATTTCTTTTTCACGGTAAACCATCACTGGCTCGACTGTTATCATGTGGACGGCTTCCGCTACGACTGCGTGCCCGACTGGTGGGACGGCCCTCTGGGCAGTGGCTACGCCAATCTCACTTACGCGACATACAAAGATGTGCAGTCAAAGGAAGGCAGGAGTCACTGGCAGAGGTTCTCGGTCGAAGGCGGGCTCTCCCTTATCCAGTGCGCCGAGCAACTTGAAGGGCCCAGGGAGGTAGTGGAAAGTACTTACACGAACTGCACCTGGCAGGACGAGACGCTCGGGGCGGCCGAGGATGTGGCAAAGGGGAGCAACGAGGCGCTCCGCCGCCTCGGTCTCCAGTTCGGTCTCATAGGCTACCCGGATACCGTTTCATACAACGGAGACAGGATAAAAAAGACCGCGGTCCAGTATATAGAAAACCACGACCACGCGCGCTTCATCTGCAACTTTAAGACATTCCTCAACGGCAACGAGCTTCTGGCCGAAGGCGACAGAAGCCTGTGGTACAAACTCCAGCCGTACCTTATCGGCCTTTTCACCGCAAAGGGTATACCAATGCTCTGGCAGGGTCAGGAGTTCGGCGAGAATTATAATGTGCCTGACCAGGGCTGGGGCAGGGTGGCCATGTTCAGGCCGCTCCGTTGGGAGTACTTCTACGACGAGGTCGGCAAAAACATGATAGGCCTCGTGAGAAAACTGGTGAAGGTGCGACAGAAGGGAGACCAGTTCAGGGCAGGGGAGCACTTCTTCCATAACGATGACAAGTATATCTCCAATGGGGTGCTCATCTTCTCAAGAAGGTTTGAGAACGCCTTCAGCCTTACTGCCTTGAACTTCAGCGACACCGAGCAGACCGTGCCATTTACTTTCCCGATGGACGGGGATTACATGGAGGAACTGCACGGGAGGGAAGGGGCCGACATAAACCTCTGGAACATCCATGAGGGAACGGAAATCCAGCTGCCCATACCCGGCAATTACGGGCGGGTGTGGACTGTAGGGGCTTAGCGTAAAAATTTCTTTGACTCGGAGGAAGGGCCCTTTCTTTCAGGGGGGGCGGGGGAGAGTTAAAAAGCCGCGGCGTGCATGCCGCGGCTTTTTCTTTGTTGAGAGGCCGCCTTCCTTTGAGGTAGACTCTTTAACATGATAAAGATAACCGGAAGCATCTGGATAGACGAAGGCGAGGTCAGGGAAGAGTTCATAAGGGCTTCGGGCCCCGGCGGCCAGCATGTGAACAAGGCCTCGACCGCCGTCCAGCTGAGGTTCAATGTCGACGCCTCCCCGGGCCTGTCCTCAGAGGTGAAGGCCCGCCTCAAGGCATTGGCGGGCCAGAGGCTTACGGGCGAAGGCGACATAATCATAACCTCGCGCGAGTCCAGGAGCCGCGAGCAGAACAGGCAGGAGGCGCTCGATAAGCTCGTCGAGCTTATCGAAAAAGCGGCCCAGAGGCCCAGGGCCAGAAGAAAGACAAAGCCGACGAAAGGCTCCAAGGAAAGAAGGCTCAAGGAGAAGGCGGTGAGGGGGGCCGTAAAGAAGATGCGGACGAAGAAAGGGGAGGAATAGGCCCCAGCTGAGGAAGCGTAAGGTCAGTTGTCAACCTCAGCTTTTAACCTTGCCTTTTAGCCTGTTTTTTAATATCCTCTTTACATCAGCAAAATTGAATAAAAAGCTTGTGATTCACAATCTCAGGATAAGGTCGGCTCGCCGTGTCCGGTTTGTGAACTTCTGCCAGAAGAGTAATGGAAAAAACCGATACGCTCCGTAAACATTACCTTATCCTTGCCTTTTTCTTCCTGACCGGCCTTACCGGGCTCGCGTACGAGCTTGTCTGGATAAGGCTCCTTATACTCTCCTTCGGTTCGACCCAGTTCGCCATCACTACCGTGCTTGCCACCTTCATGGCCGGGCTTGCCCTTGGGAGCGTGATATTCGGAAGGGTCGTGGACAGGTTTTCCGCTCCGCTCAAACTCTACGGCATAATCGAGATAGTACTCGGTATATATTGCCTCGCTTCTCCCCTCATCTTTCATCTCGTAAAAGACCTTTACCTGTATGCTTCGCCCATTACGGCCGATTCGACCTTCAGGGCCGATTTCGAGCCCATGCAGTTTGTCCTGGCCCTGCTCGTGCTCATAGTCCCGACGACCCTCATGGGCGGGACGCTCCCGGCGCTGGTCAAGTACCTGGCCAGGTCGGAAAAGATAGGCCGCAATATCGCGCTGCCCTATGCGATAAACACGCTCGGCGCTGTCACCGGGTGCCTTGTGACAGGGCTTTTCGCGCTTTATTATCTCGGCGTTAACGCTACCGTTTATGTGGCCGGAGCGGTTGATATAGTAATCGGCATACTTATCCTGGTTCTCTATAAGAACGCGGCGCGCGTTGAAAGCGCGGAGACAAGGCCGGAAGCTGCCGCTGCGGCCACTTTCGGGCAGGGTTCGAAAAGACGGCTGAATGCCGTCATAATCGGGGCTTTTTACCTTTCAGGCTTCGCCAGCCTCGCTTACGAGGTCCTCTGGACCAGGGTGCTCTCACTTGTGCTGGGCTCCTCGGTCTACGCCTTTACCATCATGCTGGCTACCTTCCTGGCGGGCATAGGCATCGGCAGCATAGCTTTCGCCTCGTTCGTGGACAGATGCAAAAAGCCGGTCTTCTGGTTCGCCCTGCTTGAAGCTGTCATAGGTATATTCGCGCTCGCCTCTATCTTCATCTACAGGGAACTGCCCTTCATATTCTTCAACCTCAAGCAGGCCTTCGGAAACCAGTTCTGGCTCTTCCTCGTATTCAAGTTTCTTCTGGCCTCTGTTGTAATGATAGTCCCGACGCTCGCCATGGGCGCGATATTTCCGCTGGTGACACGGATATACTCCGACGGCGTCGGGACGATAGGCAAAAAGGTAGGCAACATTTACTCGGTCAACACTGCCGGGGCCATAATGGGCTCTTTTGCCGGAGGCTTTGTCCTTGTCCCGTTTGTGGGGGCGCAGACCGGGGTCATGCTGATAGCCGGACTCAATATCGCCCTCAGCATTATCATACTGGTCTTCACCGCTGTACCGGTAAAGTGGAAGTACCTCTCTGGAGCGGCTTTCGCCGCCGCTTACGCGGTCATCGCGCTAACGCTGCCTTCCTGGGAGAAGATGGCGATGACTACCGGCATGTATGTGAACGACTACGGCGAGAAGCAGGACGCCTCGTTTGAAAACTGGAGTTTTGACGAGAAGCTCCTTTACTACCATGAAGGGCTCAACGCCATCATAACGGTGCGCTCATCCGGCCCGAACGGCGAAGTCATCAGCTATCAGGCGAACGGAAAGTACGAGGCGCGAAGCGAAAACGGCAAGCCGCCGAAGAGCTGGGCGATACTCGGACACCTCCCGGCCATGCTGCACGAGGGAGAGCCGAAGGACGCGCTCGTCATAGGGCTTGGTTCAGGGGTCACGCTCGGGATGATGGGCCATTATCCTTACGATTCCTTTGATGTCGTTGAACTCGAACACGCCGTGGTCGATGCCGCGCGCTATTTCGCAAAGGCCAACCACAAGGCCCTTGACGACCCGAGGGTAAGGCTGCATGTGACCGACGGCAGGAGCTACCTCGCGTCGGTCACGAAGAAATACGATGTCATAGTCTCCGGCGTGTCAGACCCGTGGATATCCGGCGTCTCAAATTTGTTTACCTATGACTACTTCATGGAGCTCAAGAGCAAGCTCAAAGAGGGCGGCGTGGTGGCCCTCTGGTTCTCCAATTACCGCAACACCCCTGAAGACTTCAAGACAGGCCTCAATTCCTTTGCCGCGGTATTCCCGAACACAAGCATATGGTTTCACCACAAGGCCGAGCTCGACCTCGTGGTCATAGGCACGGTCGGCGAGCACAAGCTCGACATGGAAAGGCTCAAGGCAATATTCAACAGGCCTGAGGTCATGGAGGAGCTTGAAGCGATAGACATAAATTCGCCCTATGACATATTCTCGCTTTATCTCGCGGGAGGGCAGGACTTGCGCGATTTTCTTAAAGACGCGGGTATAAACACGGACGAGCGCCCCATACTCGAATTTTCGCTCCCCAAGAGTCTCTATGGAAAAATCAACGGGGCCGAAAGGGTCAGTGAGCTGCTTGCGGCTTCCACGGAAATCGCCCCGCCGGTCGAACTCGGGGGCACGGACCAGTCGGATTTTTATCTTGAACTTGGCAAGAATTACAACAGGTATTCATTCAGGGTAGGGCAGGCTTTAAAGGCGTTTGAAAAATCTCTTGAGCTCAATCCCGGACAGAAAGAAGCCGCCGCTTACGCCGAAAGCCTGAGAAAAGAGCTGGGCAGGTAGGCCTGGTTTTTTCCACATTGCCTTTGCTTCTGATTTAAAGTATAATTTTTACATCGAATGGGCCTCCCACGGCCCATTTTTTTATTATAGGGGAAGTATGCATAAGCATCACCAGAAGGAAATAGACAGGCGCAGGACCTTCGGCATAATCAGCCACCCTGACGCAGGTAAAACTACGCTTACAGAAAAGCTACTGCTTTATGGCGGCGCCATCCAGCTCGCGGGCGCGGTAAAGGCAAGGAAAGCCTCCAGGCACGCGACAAGCGACTGGATGTCGATAGAAAAGGAGAGGGGCATCTCGGTCACGACCTCGGTCATGAAGTTCAACTACCGGGACTTCGAGATAAACCTCCTCGACACGCCGGGCCACCAGGACTTCTCAGAGGATACCTACAGGGTCTTGACCGCTGTTGACAGCGCCCTCATGGTCATAGACAGCGCTAAGGGCGTCGAGCCGCAGACTGAAAAGCTCATGGCCGTGTGCAGGATGAGGAACACCCCTGTCATCACCTTCATCAACAAGATGGACAGGGAGGGCATAAACCCGCTTGACCTGCTCGCCGACATAGAAGACAAGCTCCAGATAGAGTGCTCGCCGCTTTCATGGCCTATAGGCTCTGGCAAGAGCTTCAGGGGAGTGTATAACCTCTACAGGAAAGAATTGCAGCTCTTTAGCGCCGGGCAGGAGACGAGGCACAGGGACGGCATGGTCATAAAAGACCTTTCCGACCCGAAGCTCGACGAATTCCTGGGCAGTCAGGCAAAGGAGCTGAGGCACGACATAGAGCTCCTTCATGGGGCAGCGAACCCGTTTTCTCTTGAAGACTACTTGAAGGGCAGCCAGAGCCCAGTCTTTTTCGGAAGCGGCATAAACAACTTCGGCGTAAAAGAGCTGTTGGACGCTGTCGTGGAGCTGGCACCGGCCCCTGGTCCGAGGCAGGCGGTCGAGAGGCTCGTGTCGCCTTACGAGCGGCCATTTACCGGGTTTGCTTTCAAGATACAGGCGAACATGGACCCGGCCCACAGGGACAGGATAGCCTTCATAAGGATATGCTCGGGAAGGTTTCACAGGGGCATGAAAGTCATGCACCACAGGATAGGCAAGGAGCTTATCCTGTCGAACGCGACCATCTTCATGGCGCAGGACAGGGCCAATGTGGAAGAGGCCTTTCCGGGCGACATCATAGGCATACATAACCACGGGACGATCAAAATCGGCGACACCTTTACTGAAAAGGAGCCTTTGAAGTTCACCGGCATACCGAACTTCGCACCTGAGCACTTCAGAAGGGTCATATTGAGAAACCCGATGAAGGCCAAGCAGCTCCAGAAGGGGCTCTCGCAGCTGACTGAAGAGGGCGCTGTGCAGGTCTTCAGGCCGGTCGTCGGCAACGACTACATACTCGGCGCGGTCGGCGCGCTCCAGTTCGATGTTACCATAGCGAGGCTCAAGGACGAGTACGGGGTGGACGCCACTTACGAAGCTTTCGAGGCGCAGAGAGCCCGCTGGATAGACGGCGACAGCAAGATGCTTGACGAGTTCGAGAAGAAGAACTCCACGCGCCTTGCCAGGGACATGGAAGGCAACCTCACTTATCTGGCCCCGAGCGAGTGGCAGCTGAACTACATGATGGAGCAGTGGCCGGATATGATCTTTCACAGGACCAGGGAACATAACTGACCTCTGCGCCCACGCGGAAATAAAAATGCCCACATACTCCCATATATGCTGCGCTTTTTATTTCCGCCCTTCCTTGATCTCAGAAAAAATATCTAATTTTTAGAGCAGCACTCACAGTTCTTCGCCATTTACGGCAGAAAATCTTAAATGAAAAGCCGCTGGATTTTCCAGCGGCTTTTTTTTATTTCTTTCAGTGGGCCCATGTTCTTTTTTCTGGAAAGCAGCCGCGCGAGTTGTTAAAATTTGCCGTTTTCCATTGATTATAGAGGCACAAAGTCGTAAAATCATTGCGAACCTGGAAAGTTGCTGAAAACTCATAGCGAATACTCAATCCTGCCCAAAGGAGGGCTCGAAGAGCTCCATGAAGAAGGAATCCCTTTTCGTAATCGGACACAAGAACCCTGACACCGACTCTATCGTATCAGCCATAGGTCTCGCGGAACTCAAAGCTGCCACAGGCGAGACGAATGTCATGGCCGCCCGTGCCGGGGACCTGAACCCGCAGACAGAGTTCATACTCAACTACTTCAATATTCCGTCTCCCAAGTACCTCCCTGATGTACGGCCAAAGGCCAGGGAGATAATGTCCGTCGATGTCGTCACCGTCTCCGAGCACGCGCCTTTTCACAAGGTACTGGAGCTCATGAGAGAGCAGGAGGTAAGGTTCATGCCTGTCCTCGACGGGGACGGCAGGCCCAAAGGCGCAGTGACTCTCATGGAAGTAGCCAAGAGGTATCTGGAGGCCGAAAGTTCGATAGAGGTCAAGACCTCCCTCAAGAACATAGTCGAAACGCTCGGCGCGAAGGTCAAGAACGACCTGCTCGGCGACAAGGAACAGACTTTTTCCGTTTACATCGGCGCCATGTCCGAAGAGGCGTTCCTTTACATACTTGGCGGCAGGGACCCGAAAAATTGCGCGGTAATAGTCGGCGACAGGGCCGACATACAGAAAAAGGCCGTTGAAAAGGGGGTTGGCATCCTTATAGTCTCCGGCGGCTTCGATGTGGAGGAAAGCATCCTCAAGGCGGCCAGGGAAAACGGCGTCAGCATAATAGTCTCCCCCTTTGATTCAGCCACGACATCGATGCTGGTGCGCGTAAGCACGCCGGTGCGCCTCATATGCGACCCCAAGGTCGAAAGCGTCTCCCCTGACGAGCTGGTCGAGGACATAAAGTTCAAAGCTGCCGCCGTAGCCGGGCTCGTGGTGCTCGGCAATGACGGAGTGATGCAGGGCGTCATAACCAAGACAGACTTCCTCAAGTCTTCGTCGACCTGCCTCATTCTCGTCGACCATAACGAGTTATCCCAGGCCATAGAAGGGGCCGAGAAGGTGAACATCGTGGAAGTCGTCGACCACCACAGGATAGGCAACTTCACCTGCCAGCAGCCGATACCTTTCATATGCGAGCCGGTTGGCTCCACATCGACCCTCGTGGCTGAGCTTTACTTGAGAAAAGGCATAGCCATTAAAAAGGAGATAGCGGGCATCCTCCTCGGAGGCGTCCTTTCCGACACCGTTATTTTGAAGTCACCTACGACGACTGACAGGGACAAAGAGATAGTGAAATGGCTCGAGGAGAAATCCGGCCTTGAGCACGCTTCCTTCGGCGCAGAGATATTCGGCTCCGCGGGCGGCATAAAGAAAAGGGGCGCCGAGGCCGTGGTCGCCAGCGACTACAAGGTCTTCGAGGCCAAGGGCCAGAAGTTTGGCGTAGGCCAGGTCGAGACCATAGGCTTTGAGGAGTTCTATGACGAAAAGACGAGGCTCATGGACGAGCTGGTCAAGGCGAGGGATAAAAAAGAATTGAAGTTCTCGGCCCTTCTGGTGACTGATATAGCCCTTGGCACTTCGCTTCTTCTCGCTATCGGCGACAAGGAAGTGATGTTCAGCCTCAACTACCCCAAGGTCAAGGAAGATGTTTTCGAGCTCAAGAATGTAATCTCCAGAAAAAAGCAGGTAGTGCCCCATATTCTCAGCGTGTTTAATGAAATATTCTAAAGGCTACCTCTAAAAATTGCTCTTTTTCCTGACCTCTGCGTCAGGGCGTAAATAAAAATGCTCACATATTGTCATATATGCTGCGCTTTTTATTTCCACCCTTCCTTGACTTCAGAAAAAATATCTAATTTTTAGAGGCAGCCTAAAAAAGGTGAGGTCAATATGAAGCTTCTTCTTACTTTGGCCGCGGCCCTTTTTATTTTTCTCGGGGCTGTTGACGACGCAGACGCGAGGGCCGGCAGAAGCGGCGGCGGCTCGTTCGGGTACCGTGGGTCCAGGACATATTCGGCCCCGGTAAAGCAGGCGCCTACGCGCACGCAACAGACTACACAGGGCCAGAGCGCGGCTCCCCAGCAGCCGATGGGCATGGCTCCCAGGGGCGGCGGCTTTTTCGGAGGAGGCCTGTTCGCAGGGCTCGCCGGAGGACTGGCAGGCGGCATCCTTGGGGGGCTGCTGTTCAGCTCTCTTGGACACGCGGCTGTAGGCCCGGGAGCGGCTGGCGGGCTTGGTCTTCTGGACATACTCCTCATAGGAGGGGGCATATTCCTGCTCATCAGTTTTTTCAGGAGGAGGAAGAAGTCTACTGACGACTTCCTTGGCGGCAGAAAGGCTGGCGCCAGCGTTCCTGTTGCAGGAGGACTGCCAGGGAGCATGGAAGAAGGGCTTGGCGACATCCGGCGCATGGACGGGTATTTCGACGAAGAGCACTTCATGACCGAAGCCGTAGACATTTTCTTCAATGTCCAGGCGGCATGGGTCAGGGGAGATGTGGATCAGCTCAAGGCCATCATTGCGCCAAAGGCACTGGAAACTCTCCGGGGCGAGCTTGAAGAGCTCAAGAAAAAGGGGCTCATCAACAGGGTTGAAGGGATATCCCTGAAAGACTCCGCCATAACCGAGGCATGGCAGGAAAAGGGCACCGATTACATCACGCTGAAGCTCACGGCCAGCGCAATTGACTATATTGCCGACGGCTCAGGCAAGGTCGTTGAAGGCTCCAGCACTGAAGCTGCAACATTCACCGAGTTCTGGACCTTTGCCAGGGAAATCGGCAAAGACTGGAAGTTGTCGGCGATACAGCAGCCATCGTAAGGGTACCTCTAAAAATTGCTCTTTTTCCCGATCTCTTTGTCAGGGCGGAAGTAAAAATGCTCACATATTATCATATATGCTGCGCTTTTTACTTCCACCCTTCCTCGACCTCGGAAAAAATATCTAATTTTTAGAGGCACCAATGAATATCAAAAGTCTCAACGAACTCTCTTCTTGAACTCTTTCCCATGATTATATATACTCTTTCGGATTGATCCCCGCTCCCTGTTCTTTTTATTCCTGTTCCTGCTATACTCTTTTCGTGAACGAACTTACAACCCGTCAAAAAATAATTGAGGCGTTGAGGGGGCATATGCTGACTGCCCGAGAGATATCACAGTCTGTCGGAATAAAAGAAAAAGAAGTCCTTGAGCATCTCCCGCATATAGCCAGGTCGCTTGCCGCGCATGAATCGGCAGGGGAGAGGCTTTCGGTCGAGCCTTCGTCTTGTCTCGAGTGCGGTTTTGTTTTCAGGAAGCGGGACAGGCTCAAGACCCCTTCGAAGTGTCCTTTGTGCAACTCAGAGGAGATAACAGAGACCAGGTTCGGGGTTTTTGAAAGATGAATAAAACCAAGGCCTGCGCGTTAATAGCTGCTGCGATCATATTTTCGCCTTTTCCTGCCTATGCTTTCTCCGAAAGCTCCGAGGTCTCCATTTCAACCGGAAAAAGAGTGGACGACCTCGACTGGAACATATCCGGGATAACGCCTTTCGGGAACTTCGTCAATGTTCTTTCAGAGCTGACCTGGTCTGATATCGAAAGCCAGGAGGTCCGGGTCGGCGCACGGGTCTTCTTGAACAGGTATTTCATCAAGGGAGACGCGAGTTATGGGTTCATAGGCAGCGGCGTGAACCAGGACTCGGATTACAGGGGCAATGACAGGACGCTGGAGTACTCAAGGTCCAACAATTCCTCTGACGACGGCTCTGTCTGGGACTTGTCCGGCGGCCTCGGCTACCTGTACAAATTTCCGGCACTCGGGGGCTCGTTCGATCTCATACCAATGGCTGGGCTTTCCTACCATAAACAAAACCTGACCATAACAGAGGGCGTCCAGACCATAACCTATTCGGGAGGCCCGGATCTCGGTCCTTTCCCCGGGCTCAACAGCACCTATGAGGCTGGCTGGGGAGGGCCGTGGGCAGGGGCCGACCTTTCCTATCAGAGGGGAAACCTGAAGCTTTTCGGGAGCTTTGAGTATCATGTGGCTTATTACAGGGCAGAGGCCAACTGGAACCTGAGGACGGGCTTCGCCCACCCGGTGAGCTTCGAGCACTGGGCCACCGGTACCGGGATTGTTTTTTCAGCAGGGGGGGAGTATAATCTCAGTCAGCGCTGGTCTCTTACCGCCAGCTTCAAGGCGAGCGACTTCCGGGCAAGCGACGGCACGGACAGGACATATTTCACGGACGGAACTGCGGCCGACACGCCCTTGAACGAGGTGAACTGGGATTCCAGGTCTGCCTTGTTCGGGCTCAACTACAGGTTCTGAAGATGAAAAAGACTTTCAGTCTAATAGCTTTCCTGTTGTTTGCATCTCCAGCCTTTGCCTCATCCCAGATACTGACAGCCGGGCTCGATGCCGGGAGCGCGGAGTGCGTATCATGCCACCAGGACGCGATTACCGTAAATGAGCCGCTCCAGGTCTGCCACCAGGGTGACTGCGACCACCCGGTCGGCGTAAGCTATATTTCATTTTCATCAAAAAACAGGGGGCTAACCCCGATTGAAGGGCTTGACCCGGCTATAAAGCTCATCGACGGAAAGATGGGATGCCTTACCTGCCATGCCCCGTACGCTCCCGTTGACCACGAAAAGACCGCTGACCCGATGCTCTCCGTCGATAATACCGGAAGCGGCCTGTGCGTGGCCTGCCACAGAAAATAGCCTCTCAAGTTTGTCCTCATTCATCCGAAGTAACTCTTGGACAGTCCCCGCTCCAGGAGTTAATCGGCCCCTTCTCCGTAGGGCTCACTTTCTAACCGTGTCTGCAAGCAGACCCCATTCGCGAGTGTAACAAATGAGATACGCCCCCGCGGTTATTTTGCTGGCCCTTCTCGCCTTGTCCGGCTCTCCTGATTTTTCCGAAGCCATGGACAGGGAATCCATGGAATGCCTCGGCTGCCATGACGCGGCCGTGGCAACGGACGTCACGTTTCAGGTCTGCTCTGAGCCGGACTGCGACCACCCGTTCGGGATAGATTACCGCTCCCTTTCGTTCTCGAACCACGGGTTGAAATCACCCAACATGCTGCCTCAGCCGATAAAGCTCGTAAACAACTCCACCATAGGGTGCGGCACATGCCATGTCCCGTTCAAGTCGCAGGACCATTCGATACTTTCGAGCATGAGGAACCTTTATCCTGAAATACCCGACCCGATGCTGGTGATGGACAACAGGCAAAGCCAGCTCTGCTTCGGCTGCCATACAAAATAACTGAAAATCGCTCTTTTTCCGGATCTCTGAAAAAACAGCTGATTGTCAGAGGTAACCATCAGTAAAATAAGGAGGCGCGCCAGCCGGGAATAAATAGCTTGACACCCCGGCAGAGTTATATTATAAATCACTCTACATTTTAATAGCAGTATCTTATCACGAGTGGCAGAGGGACTGGCCCGTAGAAGCCACAGCAACCGGTTCCGCGCATAGCGGAATGTCAGGTGCTAACTCCAGCAAGGCGCAAGCCTTGAAAGATAAGAACAGGTTATTTGAAAGCCTCTTCTTATCAAGAAGGGGTTTTTTTTTGCCTTCCGCCGTGGTTGTGCTTAGGGGTGGAATAATAAGGAGGAGAGACGGATGAGCTACATGAAGGCGTTGAAATGCAGGGAGTGCGGGAAGGAATATCCCAAGGAAGCCCTCCATGTCTGCGAGCTGTGTTTTGGCCCGCTCGAGGTCGCTTACGAGTACGACAAGATAAAAAGCGTGCTCTCGAGGGAAATCATAGAAAAAAGAGCGCCGAACATGTGGCGCTATAAGGAACTCCTTCCCATAGAGGGCGAGCCTACTGTTGGCGCGCAGGTCGGTTTCACGCCGCTGATCAAGGCCAATAACCTCGCCAAGGCATTGGGCGTTAAGGAGATATACATAAAGAACGACGCGGTGAACTACCCGACCCTTTCATTCAAGGACAGGGTCGTCTCGGTTGCCCTCTCGAGGGCCAGGGAGCTGGGCTTCAAGATAGCGGCCTGCGCATCCACCGGCAACCTCGCGAACTCGGTAGCGGCGAACGCGGCCGCCTGCGGCATGGAAAGTTTCGTGTTCATCCCTTCAGACCTCGAGCAGACCAAGATACTCGGCACTCTGGTCTACGGGGGCACTGTTGTCGGCATAAAAGGCACCTATGACGAGGTCAACAGGCTTTGCAGCGAGATAGCGGGAAAATACGGCTGGGCTTTCGTGAACATCAACATAAGGCCCTACTACGCTGAAGGCTCCAAGACCTTTGGCTACGAGATAGCGGAGCAGCTCGGCTGGAAGCTCCCGCAGAACATCGTTGTGCCAATGGCGGGCGGCTCTCTTATAACCAAGATACACAAGGCCTTCAAGGAGCTCAACATCCTTGGGTTCGTGAACGGGTCGTCAAAGGTATTCGGCGCTCAGGCTGCCGGGTGCTCGCCCATAATCAACGCCGTGAAGGAAGGCACCGAGCTCATTCGTCCGGTGCGCCCCAACACCATAGCCAAGTCGCTGGCCATCGGCAACCCGGCTGACGGGTATTACTCTGCCAAGGTCATGAGAGAGAGCGGCGGCTGGGGCGAGAGCGTGACCGACGAAGAGATAATAGACGCCATGAAGCTCATGGCTGAAACCGAAGGCATATTCGCCGAGACCGCCGGAGGCGTAACTCTCGGATCAACTATAAAGCTCATTGAGTCGGGCCATATCTCCAGGGACGAGTCGATTGTCGTGTGCGTGACCGGCAACGGCCTTAAGACCCAGGAGGCCCTCCAGGGCAAGATAAACCCGCCGACCATCATCAACGCCAGGCTTCAGGAGTTTGACGACCTGGTCAAGGCGGGCGGCAAGGAGTACGCTGTAAAGGGTTAAAGGCGTCTTGAAAATTGATCTTTTTCCCGATCTCTTCGTTGGGTGGAAATAAAAATGCTCACATATTGTCATATATGCTGCGATTTTTATTTCCACCCCTGCCTCGACCTCGGAAAAAATCTCTAATTTTAGGATACGCTTAAAACTATTTTCTGCTTCTATTTTCAGGCTTTCTTCTGGTATCATAGTACGAATTGGCCGATTGATTCGGCAAAGCGCGCGAAGGGAGACATCGGTTTAAATGACAGACCATTTCATAGAAGACAAGACTACTAAGGTGACCGTAGCGGTCGACAATACAGGGGCGCAGAAGGTCGACTTTAACGACCTGAAGTCCGGCGGCTTTATTAAGCAGAGGCAGAAGGATTTGTTTACCGTGCGCCTTCGCTGCCCGGGCGGCAGGCTTTCGACTGAAAAGCTTTTAGAGATATCGAAGATAGCCCACAAGTACAGCAAAAAGGGAGTGGTTCACTTCTCTTTCCGCCAGTCCCTTGAGATACTTTATGTAGACTACAAAGAGTTCAGCAATGTCGTTGCCGAGTTGGAGAAGATAGGCCAGAAGGTCGCTTCCTGCGGCCCGAGGGTGAGGGTGCCGACCGCCTGCGGCGGCTGCGAGTACAACCCCAACGGACTGACCGACACGCAGAAGATGGCCGACATGGTCGACAAGACCTTTTTCGGCACGCCTACGCCGCACAAGTTCAAGACCTCTTTTTCCGGCTGTCCCATAGACTGCGCCAGGACAAAGGAGATGGACATGGGCTTCCAGGGCGTGGTCGACCCGACCTGGGAAGAAGAGTCCTGCACCGGCTGCACCATCTGCTCGGAAGCCTGCAAGGAAGACGCCATAGCCTCTGACCCGGACACCGGCAAGCCCATTTTCGACCCCGTCAAGTGCCTGTTCTGCGGGGACTGCATAAGGGCCTGCCCGACAGAGGCGTGGAAGCCGAAGAGGTACGGACATATCGTGAGGATAGGCGGTAAGCATGGCCGTCATCCCATGGAAGCCGTTGAAGTATGCAGCTTCCTCCCGGACGAAAAGGTCCCGGAAGCCATAAAGATGACTATCGACTGGTACAACGCCAACGGCAAGAGGGGCGAGAGGATAGGCAACGCGCTCAAGAGGGTCGGCCTCGATAACTATCTGAAGTACATGGAGCCGGTTTTCCAGAACACAGCCAAGGCCGGCGCATAAGGAGCCCTATGAGCGACTCTACGATAGACTTAAGAGGGGTCATGTGCCCCATAAACTTCGTGAAGACGAAGCTTAAGCTCGAAGCAATGAATCCCGGCGAGATACTCGAGGTCATACTCGACTCCGGCGACCCCATACAGAATGTGCCCAAGTCAATAAAGGAAGAGGGGCACAAGATAGTCGAAGTGAAGAAAGAGGGGGATTTTTTCAGACTTAAAGTCCAGAGAAGCTAGCAGGCTGTTGAAAAAATCCATCTGCTTCGTTGTCTTCGTCGATCGTCATTGATGCGTACAAACAATGTACGCCTCATGCCTCGCTCCTCGACGCCTTGCAGCTGGAGCTTTTTGAACAGCCTGAATAAAGACAGTGATTAAGCAAACTGAATTATATACAGGAGGATTTTGAAGCATGTCGATAAAGGTCAGAATACCGACCCCGCTCAGGAAGCTTACGAACGGCTCTGACGAGGTCACAGCAGCAGGCAAGAATGTAGCAGAAATAATCGAAGACCTCGAAAAGGCCTATCCCGGCCTCAAGGAGAGGATCTGCGAAGGGGATGGCAAGCTCCGCAGGTTCGTAAACATCTACCTGAACGACGAGGACATAAGGTTCAAGAACAACCTCGAGACCGAGCTTAAGGAGAACGACGAGCTTTCCATAATCCCAGCCATAGCGGGAGGCGCAGCTTGAAAAAAAGGGTGTATCTCACCTATCCGAAGGAACAGGTCAAGGAACCGCTCCTTTACCAGGTAGGGAAGAACTTCGCGGTCGTGACCAATATCAGGCAGGCGAGCGTCTCTGACAAGCTGGGCCTCGTGGCTCTCGAGCTTGACGGCGAGCCTGAGGAGATCGAGAAGGCGATACAGTTCCTCGTAGAAAAGGGCGTGAAGGTCGAGCCCATAGAGCTCGACATAATCGAGTAGCCCTGTTTCTTTTCTTTCTTGCCGGCCGGCCTTGCCCGGGATTTTTCCGGCCCGTACGCAAGTCTGAAAACGACTGTTTTTTCAGGGAAAAAACCCGGCCGATTGCGCCGGGTTTTTTTTCGTTTTCGCGGTCTTTTTCGGCCTCAAAATATCTTGACAAGGCTACTAAGGTATTATAAACTTGAGAAGCTTACTAAGGTATTATTCCAATTCAGGCAGCGCCGTTCCAATTCCTTAAAAGTTCACCCCCCGTGGGGAGGTATGATTATATGAGAGGACAGAGGCTGCTTGAAACTCAGCCAGCTAAACAGTACTCGATGGCAAAGGGCTCTGTAATAGACCTGGTCGGAAACACCCCGCTCGTAAAGATAAACAGCATAACAAAAGACCTGCCTCCCGAGGTGGAAGTCTACGCCAAGCTCGAGGGCTACAACCCCGGAGGCTCGGTCAAGGACAGGGCCGCCCTCAGCATGATACTCGACGCCGAGGCGAGCGGCAGACTGACCCCTGACAAGATCATTCTTGATTCGACCTCAGGCAACACAGGCATAGCCTACGCGTGGATAGGCGCCGTGAAGGGCTATCAGGTCGAGCTTGTAGTCCCTGCCAATGTCAGCGAAGAGAGAAAGAAGATACTCCACGCCTTTGGAGCGCATGTCATTTATTCAAACCCTCTCGAAGGCTCTGACGGCGCCATCAGGCTCGCCTGGAAGCTGTATGTTGAAAACCCGGAAAAATACTGCAAGCTCGACCAGTACAACAACCCGTCCAACCCGCTTGCCCATTTCAACGGCACCGGGGCGGAGATAATTGAGCAGACTGAAGGCCGCGTTACTCATTTCATCGCGTCAATCGGCACCGGCGGCACCATCATGGGCACCGGCAGAAGGCTCAAGGAGTTCAACCGCGACATAATGGTCCAGGCAGTCGAGCCGGCCACGGCCTTTCACGGCCTTGAAGGCTTGAAGCACATGGCCTCTTCCATAGTACCCGGCATATACCATGAGGAAGACCTCGATGAGAAGATACCTGCCCCCACTGAAGAGTCGTATGTAATGGCCAAGAGGCTCGCAAGGGAAGAGGGCCTTCTTGTCGGCCAGTCTTCCGGGGCTGCCATGTGGGGAGCGCTCGAAGTCGCCAGGAAGCTCAAGAAGGGCGTAGTAGTAGTCATATTCCCGGACGGCGGAGACAAGTACCTTTCGACCCGTTTGTGGGAAATAGAATCAGGCAGCTGAAAACCTACTCCGGCGTACAAACA
The DNA here is from genome assembly GCA_001795535.1 of Deltaproteobacteria bacterium GWA2_54_12. Lineage (GTDB taxonomy): Bacteria > Desulfobacterota > GWC2-55-46 > GWC2-55-46 > GWC2-55-46 > GWA2-54-12. The sequence goes on along the minus strand of MGPK01000068.1, from coordinate 23,382 downwards.
AAGAACGCCTCATTCCTTGCGCTTCGCAGTCCCGCAGTGGGAGCTTTTTGAGCAGCCTGTACAATGTAGGAATTTCCGGCAATTTGCTAAAAAGGAGCAACTCTCAGATGGGGCTTTTCGGTTTCGGCAAGACATCGGTACACATATCAAGGTCGATATATGAAGAGATCCAGAGGCACGCGAAGGAAGCCTACCCTAACGAATGCTGCGGCGTGCTGGTCGGCGCAAACTATGGCGGCGAGCGCAAGATATTCGAGTCGCACAGGGCCAAAAATGTCAACACGGACAGGGCGCACGACAGGTACATAATAGACCCGGCTGAGTTCAACCTAATTGACAGGATGGCCCGTACCCAGTCCATGGATGTCATGGGCTTTTACCACTCACATCCCGACCACCCGGATAAGCCTTCCGAGACCGACAGGGAATGGGGCCAGACCGGGTATTCCTACATCATCATCTCTGTCAAGGGCGGCAAAGACACCACGATGAGGAGCTGGATGATAGATGACGAGGACGCCCCGTTTACGGAAGAGAAGATAAAGGTACTCGAAAACCAGTAATCCGGTGATTTTGGGTGCCTCTAAAAATTGCTCTTTTTCCCGATCTCTTTGTCAGGGCGTAAATAAAAATGCTCACATATTATAATATATGCTGCGCTTTTTATTTCCGCCCTTCCTCGACCTTGGAAAAAATATCTAATTTTTAGAGGCACCCTATAAGAACTATTTGTAGCTCACACATAGGGAATGAAGGCCCTTGAGGGGCATTTTTGCATTTCTGATTTTATATCAGGTAATATCAGCCGTACGGAGGCGCAGCAAATAATGGACTTTACAGAAGAGCAGATTGAACGGTACTCAAGGCATATAATACTCCCCGAAGTGGGCGGGAAGGGGCAGGCCAGGCTCTTGAAGAGCAAGGTCTTTGTCCTGGGCGCTGGCGGCCTGGGCTCGCCTTCGCTCCTTTATCTTGCCGCCGCAGGCGTTGGCACCATCGGCATAGCCGACGGCGATTCGGTTGACATGAGCAACCTCCAGCGCCAGATAATCCATAACAATGAACGCGTCGGCATCCCGAAGGTCCTTTCGGCCAAAGAGACCATAAACAAGCTCAACCCCGATGTCAATGTCGAGCCCTTTCACGGCAGGCTCACTGTCGACAACATAAGGGAGATAATAAGGGATTACGATGTGGTCCTCGACGGGAGCGACAACTTCCCCACGAGGTTCCTCATGAACGACGCCGCGTTTTTCGAGCAAAAGCCCCTTGTCTCGGGTTCCATGTTCAGGTTCGACGGGCAGGTATCCGTCTTCCACCCGAGAAAAGGCTTCCCGTGCTACAGGTGCCTTTACCCGGAGCCCCCGCCAAAGGGCCTGGTGCCGAGCTGTCAGGAAGCAGGAGTCCTTGGAGCGCTTGCCGGAGTCATAGGCGTCCTCCAGGCCGTAGAGACAATAAAGCTCCTTCTTGGTATCGGCGATACCCTCGAAGGCCATCTCTTGATATTCGACGCCTTGAAGATGAGCTTCCGCAAGGTCAGGGTCAGGAAAGACCCCGAGTGCGCCCTGTGCGGCGAGAACGCCACAATAAAAGAACTCGTAGCCTACGAAGAACAGGCTTGCGAATATAAACCCGTCACCTGCGAACAATAAGCAGGATGTTGAACTTGGGGGAAACTTTCTGTAGAAAGTTCTCCCCCATACCCCCTTCAAAGACTTACAGTTCCTGAGAAAACCCCCCTGTAAAAATGGGGGTTTTCTCAGGAAGAACTAAAAGTTTTTGGAGAGAGTTTGAGAGAAACTTTTTACAAAAAGGTTCTCTCAAAAGTCCTGCATCCTGTCAAACAAGCGAGACTATGGAAAATTACCTGGACAATCCAGCGTCCCTCAAGATAGACCTGATGCTCCGGGGCATAAAGATGGAAGACCCCGTTGTAAAGGCATGGGCCTGCGGTTGTTCGGGCATTGATATGCTTCTGCCTCAGGACACGCTCGTCAACATACCATGCATGGAAGAGTTCACAAGGAACTCGCCGTACACGGTGAGAAGGACAGGGGAGAGGTACTTCATAACCGACGGCAAGAGCGAGGTCGAGGTAAAGCTTGTCGAGAGGCCTGCTTTCTATTCGAGGAAGACTTCCTCTGGCGTGCAGTTCTCGGAGATCGCCTCTGTCCACGGCAGCTATACGGTCATTACGCCTTCTCCGAGGTGCGACTTTTTCAACCGCAGCATAGAGTGCAGGTACTGCGCCGGGAACTTCGATATAAGGGGCGCGTCCGACATCGTCTACACGGTGGAGGACATCCTTGAGACCGTCGAGGCGGTCCTGAAGGAGAAAGCCTCAGAGGTAATCTACCTCTCGATCGGCTTCAGCCAGGGCGACGACGGCGGCATAGAGTTTTTGAAGCCTTACATACAGGCCATAAAGAAGAGCTTCAACTGCCTGGTTGCCGTGGAGGCTCTGCCGCCGCGCGAGAACCGCTGGATAGACGAGACATACGCCCTTGGCGCTGACTCGGTTCTTTATAATCTTGAGATATTCGACAAGGAGCTCTTCGAGCTGATCTGCCCGGGCAGGGCTTCTCTCATCGGGCGTAAAAGGTACCTTGAGGCTTTGGCTTACGCGGCAAAGGTATTCCCGAACGGCACGGTCGCTTCCCACCTCATAGTGGGCCTTGAGCCTCCGGGCTCGACCTGCATGGGCATAGACTGTTTCACCGATATGGGGGTCGTGCCGATACTGCCCATTTACAGGCCTTCAGCCGGAAGGGCATTGCGCATTGAGCCGCTCACGACAGAGATAATACTGCCGGTCTACAAGCATCTGTACAGGGCGGTAAAGAAGAGCGGGATTAACTTGAGCTGGGTGCGGGACATAAGCATGGTGACCACGCCCGCGGAGATAAGAGGGCTTGTAGACGAGGGCAAGGGCGATTCGCTGATGGAGAGTTTTTACAAGTCCAGGCTCGGGCTCAAGGCCGCCTGGGGGCTGTCAACTCTAAGGCGTAAGCTCAGGGTCGTCAGCAACAACGATTCCGACCCTTCGAAACACTGATGCTGGAGCTTCTTTCGTGACTTTACAGATAGACACGCGGCCGATCTGGCTCATACTGGCCATAAAGAGCCTTAGGCCGATTTTCTTTTTGGCTCTTACCTCGCTTTTCCTGTACTTTCTCTGGATGCCCGCGCCTGAGGGCCTTTCGGTCGAGGGCCAGCGGGCCATTGCCGTTTTTCTCCTTTGCCTCGTACTCTGGATATCCAACGCCATCCCTCTGGCGATAACCGGCATACTCGCCATCGTACTGGTCCCCATACTCGGGGTGCTTTCCAATAAGGTGACCTATTCCCTTTTCGGGAACGAGGCGGTCTTTTTCATCCTCGGCGCTTTCATCCTGGCCGGGGCTGTCATGCATTCGGGCATATCGAACAGGCTGGCCCTGTACATACTCGACAGGTTTGGCGGCTCCCCGAGGGGCCTTCTCTTAACGGTCTTTCTCCTTGCCGCCGCGCTGTCTTTCATCATGTCCGAGCACGCCGTCGCGGCCATGCTCTTCCCGATAGTCATAGAGATATCAAAAAGCCTTGGCCTCCGGCCCGGTAAATCCAATTATGGCAAGCTCCTTTTCTTCTCAATGGCCTGGGGCTGCATAATAGGCGGCGTGGCCACTTTCCTTGGAGGGGCGAGGGTCCCTCTCGCGGTCGGTATTCTAAAGGAAACAACCGGCAGCGATATAGGCTTTCTCGACTATTCGATAGCCG
>MGPK01000068.1:3364-19593 GCA_001795535.1 Deltaproteobacteria bacterium GWA2_54_12 | reverse complement strand
GGGCGCGGTCCTGGCCGTCACTGTCTGCGCGTGGGTAGGTCTCGGCGAGAAATTCGGGCTTGCGGCAATAGCTCTCGCGTCGGTTGTTGCCCTTTTTGTCTTCAGGCTGGTAAGGTGGAAAGATATAGAAGAATATGTCAATTGGGGTATAATACTCATGTACGGCGGGGCCATTGTGCTGGGGTCGGCCCTCGATAAGAGCGGCGCGGCTCAATGGCTCGTGGGCATGGTAATAGGCGACTTCGCGAGCGAGCCATGGGCGGCTTTGGCGCTCTTCTCGTTCCTGTCTATACTGCTTACTGCCGCCATGAGCAACGCTGCCGTCATCGCCGTGCTCCTGCCGGTCACTATCGGCATGGCCCAGACCCTCTCGATTGACCCTGTTATGCTCACTTACGCTATAGCCGTGCCCGCGGGCCTTGACTTCATGTTCCCGATGGGCACGCCAGCTATCGCGATAGCGGCCTCCTCGAACTACATAACGGTCAGGGAGAGCGCCAAGGGCGGCTTTGTCATGTTCGTCACCGCGTGGGTCGTTTTCAACCTGGTGGCGGCCTTCTGGTGGCCTCTCATAGGGATGGGGTATAAATGAAGAAGATACTCCTCGTGCTGTCGTACCCTGGATTTTCAGGCAGGGCCATTGACGAGGCCGTCAGAAGCGCCAAAAAGGAAAAGGCGACTCTGGCCGCGCTTTACCTTCTTGAAGCAGGCGCGGCGGAAAGCGTCTTCGATAAGTTCTCGGATATCGGATTCATGGGAGACAGGCCGGCCGAAGACCTCTCGAAGCTGGTCATGAAGGAATCCAGGCAGAGAGGCTATGAGGCGCTCGGCAAGGTGCAGATAAAGGCTATGGAAGAGGGGGTCGATTTCGAGCCTCTTGTGGAAGAGGACGCGACCGTTGAGAAGGTCCTTTCCGTTATAGATAAGACTGACCCTTCTGCCGTCTTCGTGCTTAAAAAGAAGCAGAGGGCTTTTTTCAAGTATTTTACAAGGTCGCTCGCGGACGAGCTCGCTGAGAGAGTATCCCGCGAAGTGGTCATTATTACCGAAGAAGGGGATCAAGAAAAGGAGGACAGCAATGTCAAAGACATGGACAGAAAGTGAACTGAAAAATATAAGCGAAAGCCTCGAAGGCAAGGCTCCTGAAGAAGCGATCAGGTGGGCCGTCGAGAACTTTGAGACAAAGGAGCTGTCCCTGGCCTGCAGTTTAGGGGCCGAGGATGTCGTCCTGGTCGACATGCTCGTGAAGATAAAGCCGGACGCGAGGATATTCTATCTGGACACGGACCTGCTCTTCAAGGAGACCCATGAGGTCCTGGAGAAGATAAAGGAAAGATACGGCGTGGCCCCTGAGAGGTATGGCGCCAAGAGGAGTCTCGCCGAGATGGAGCAGGAGTTCGGCCCTGAGCTCTGGAAGAAGGCACCTGACAAGTGCTGCGACATACGGAAGATGGTCCCTCTGGCTGAGGCCCTTTCGAACCTGCGTTGCTGGATAACCGGCATAAGGCGCGACCAGGCCCCCACGAGGGCTAACGCGCCTGTCGTAAGCTGGGACGCCAAGTTCGGCCTCGTGAAAGTGAACCCGCTCGTCAAGTGGACCAGCAAGGATGTCTGGGACTATATCACGAAGAACAATGTGCCCTATTGCACGCTCCATGACAAGAACTTCCCGTCCATTGGCTGCGAGCCCTGCACGAGGCCAGTTGCTCCCGGGGAAGACCCGAGGGCAGGCAGGTGGGCTGGGTTCCAGAAGACTGAGTGCGGACTGCATAAATAAAGGGCGCATCTAAAAATTGCTCTTTTTCCCGATCTCTTTGTCAGGGCGTAAGTAAAAATGCTCACATATTAGCATATATGCTGCGCTTTTTACTTCCGCCCTTCCTCGACCTCGGAAAAAATATCTAATTTTTAGAGGCACCCTGAAATCATATGTCATTCTGAGCGAAGCTAAAAATCTTGTATTTATAAGAGACAATTGCGGGATTCTTCGGCCGCTTACGCTTCCTCAGAATGAGCTGAATTAATCGGATTGCGGGCTGTAATGGACAGTCTCGCTTCTTTTAACATTTATAAAGAAAATTCTCAGGAGGTATTTTTTCGTGGAAGGACTTATAAAGCCGCACGGCGGAGTGCTCGTAAACAGGATACTCGAAGGCAAGGAACGAGAAGACGCGGCTAACAGGGCTGTCGGCCTTAAGAAGATACGCCTTACCGACAGGGAGATATCCGACATCGAGATGATAGCCATCGGGGCCCTCAGTCCCCTTGAAGGCTTCATGGGCAGGGAAGATTACCACTCGGTAATGGATACCATGCACATGAAAAACGGCCTGCCCTGGACCATACCCATAACCCTTTCGGTCACGAGCGAAGAGGCCAATGCCCTGAAGGCCGGGATGGAAGTCGCCCTTACGGACGAGCAAGGCACTATTCTGGCTGTCATGTCGATTTCTGAGATATTCCCGCACGATAAGGAAAAGGAAGCCATACAGGTCTACGGCACCAGCGAGGACAAGCACCCCGGCGTCAAGAAGGTCTACGAGATGGGGGATATGCTCCTGGGCGGCAAGGTGTCCGTGATCAAGAGGCCCGCGCATACGAAGTTCATGGAGCAGAGGCTCGACCCCAAGGACACCAGGGCGCTCTTTACTGAAAAAGGCTGGAAGAAGGTCGTGGGCTTCCAGACCAGGAACCCGATACACAGGGCGCATGAGTACATCCAGAAGTGCGCGCTTGAGATAGTCGACGGCATACTCATTCACCCGCTCGTGGGTGAGACCAAGTCGGATGATATCCCTGCCGAAGTGAGGATGAAGTGCTACAAGGCCCTTATCGAAGGCTACTACCCAAAGGACAGGGTAGCCCTCGTCGTGAACCCGGCCGCCATGAGGTACGCCGGGCCCAAGGAGGCCGTGTTCCACGCGCTCATCAGGAAGAACTACGGCTGCACCCACTTCATAATAGGCAGGGACCACGCTGGCGTAGGCAATTACTACGGCACCTTCGACGCCCATTACATCTTCGAGAACTTCGACCCGCTGGCAATCGGGATCACGCCGCTGTTCTTTGATTACACCTTCTTCTGCAAGAGCTGCGGAGGCATGGCTTCCTACAAGACCTGCCCGCATGAGTCGGCAAACCATATAATCCTGTCCGGCACAAAGGTCAGGGAGATGTTGAGAAGCGGCGTGTGTCCGCCGCCGGAATTCAGCAGGCCGGAAGTAGCCAAGATACTGATAGAGGCTATGCAGGGCCAGGCCCAGTAAACAGATGCCGCCCCCGTAAAGGGGCGGCATTTTTTTTGTCAGGCTGCCTCAAGCTTCCCATCTGCGTTGTTGTCGTGCGCGGAATGAGGCGTACAAGAAGAGTACGCCGCATTCCCCGCTCTCTTCGCAGTCCGGCAGCGGAACTTTTTGAGTAGCCTGGATAAAATTCAGGGGGAGAGGACTGTTTTATGAGGGAATTAAGGGAAGAGTACCTGAAGGCCGCCGAAGGCTTGAGAAAAAAGCTCACTGACCTGAGCGACGATTTTTTCAGGAACCCGGAACTGGGGCTCGAGGAAGAGCGCACTTCCGCCATGATGCAGGGGGTCTTGAAAGAGGCGGGCTACTCAGTGGAATCCGGCGTGGCTGGCATGAAGACGGCCTTCAAAGCGTCTATCGGCTCTGGAAGCCCGAAAATAGCGCTCCTCGCTGAGATGGACGCTCTGCCTGGCATAGGCCACGGCTGCGGCCATAACATAGCCGGTATGGCCTCGATAGGCGCTTCAGTAGCGCTCGCGAAGACGCTTTCAACGCGCCTGAAACCGGGGCAGGGGACTATCCTCGTGCTCGGCACCCCTGCCGAAGAGCTTGGCAAGGGAAAGGTAGAGATGGTGAAGGCAGGCGTCTTCGAAGGGATAGACGCCTCCATGATGGTCCACGGCTCTTCAAAAAGGACGGTGTTGAAGCACTTCCTGGGGTTAGAGCGGCTGAACTTCACCTTTCACGGCAAATCGTCCCACGCCTCGGCCTACCCTGAGGAGGGCATAAATGCCCTTGACGCCGTAATAGTCCTTTTTAATTCCATCGGGCTTCTTCGCCAGCAGGTCCGTAGCGATGTCCGAATCCACGGCATAATAACCGATGGCGGCAAAAAGCCCAACATCATACCCGAGAGGGCCGCGGCGAGTTTCTATGTCAGGGCAAACGATTTGAAAGAGCTTGCGTCGGTCAAGGAGCGGGTGATAAACTGCGCTAAAGGGGCCGCTACAGCCACGGGCTGCACGGTCGATATAGGCAATGGGGGCGACCTCAACGCGCCCATGAAGATAAACGGGGCCTTCATCGATCTCTACCGGGGCGTCTTGAAGACCCTGGGCCTCAAGGAGGACATGCAGCCGCCTGAGAAGAATGTCGGCTCTTCCGATATCGGCAATGTGTCTCAGATAATACCGACCATACACCCGCATGTGCCGATACGGGAAGGGATAAACATACATACCCGCGAGTTCGCGGAGGCAACGGTGACGCCAGAGGGTCACAGGGCCCTTATGGAAGGCGTTTCAACGCTCGGGCTTACAGTCATGGAGCTCCTTTTCAATAGGGAAGCCCTTGAGGCCGTAAAGAAAGACTTTTAACCACGATTTGGCCGAAGTGAATTCGTCCAAATCTTATAAATTGCTCGATTTTTTCAGTTTCGCAATTTGGCAATCCGTACATGGATTGTTAAAAGGCTGTTTTTTAACAGACTTTTGGAATGCCGGTCCTGAAAAAGCCTGTTTTCAGGGCCGGCCCCGCAACATGCGCTCTCATCCTGTTGAATAAAATCCTGAAGTATTTTATTGTTTTTGCCGATTTGTATCCCAGGGTACATCAGCCAGGGCCTTCAGAATGGTATGAGGTGGATGGCTCTGTCCAATTTTTGAGGTAAACTGCCTTCACGCAAACGACGGGCAATTCCGGGAGACATTGAGTCAATGATAGATTTCAGGAACTTTACCAGAAAAAAGATAATGATCAGGCCTGCTTATCAGATGAGGCTTGCCGTCAGGTTTTCCGTAAGCATTATTCTGTATTCCTTTATCCTGGGCCTCGTAATATTCTACCCGCTGTACCAGGACCTGAACGCGGCCGCTACCATCGAGGAGCAGACGCTCATATCGTCAGTTGTCCTGTACCTGCACAAAAGCTTCTGGCCCGGGTTCATCCTGGTGGCCCTGCTCGCCGGGCTGCAGGCCATAGTGTCTTCTCACAGGTTAGTCGGCCCCATGTACAGGTTCGAGAAGATGGTCCAGGAGCTCATCTCCGGAAATTACAGCCTGAGGATAAAGATAAGAAAGCGCGACGAGTTCAAGGAGATGGAAGGTTTCCTCAACCGGCTTGCCGGGACTTTAGAGGAGGCAAAGACCAGGGACAACCAGTTCTATCATGACGCCAGGATAAAGCTTGAGACCATAAAGGCGATGCTTGAGGCGGAAGGGGCGGAATATCCCGCTGATGTCAAAAGGCTCGCGCAGGAGCTCATCTACGAGCTCGACGCAAGAGACGCGTACCGCGCGAGATAGCCTGGAAAGAATGATGATGCCGAGCGTTATATCGTTCAAACCGCGCAAAAAGCAAAGTGGCTTCACCCTCGTCGAGATCATCGTTGTCGTAGCCATAATATCCCTTCTTGCGGCGGTTGCCGTGCCTGCCTATATTTCCTTCATCCAGAGGGCGAAGGAAACCGCTATAGTAGCATATCTCGGTAAAGTGAAAAAAGCGCAGGAGACGCACAGGCTGGAAAACGCGGCTGACCGGTATTCGGGGAGTTTCGATGAACTCGAGACGACCGGCTTTGTGGAGGGCGCCGTGGGCGCGGCCACCAGGGTCGCGAATGAGTATCAGCTGGACCTTTCCGCCGGGGTCTCCTCAGGCGAGCCTTTCTGGAACATCCTGGCTGACCCGCTATCGCTGAATCCTAAAGCAAGGCATTTTTATATCGACCAGACGGGCATACTCAGGTTCGCTGTCGGCGCTCCGGCCGGCCCTGGCAGCCAGTCCATGGCGCCTTAAGCAGGTTTCCCTGCAATTTCAAGTGGTTGTGCTCACGCCTTTGGACTTTGCCCGCCAAATATGCTATATAGTTTTTACCGGAACCGCGTTCATTTGCGGGGCCCGCGAAAAAGGAGGCGTCCATGAAGCACAAAGCCCGCTGCTCTGGGCACCGACCCGGAAGCCTTTTTTCCCTGCTAGTATTTCTGGCCTTTTTTGCGTCCTCAGTACTCCTTTTGCCATCCATCTCGCGCTCTGAAGATTCCGTCACCATAGACTCGACCGGAACGGCCGCCATAATCTCAAACAACGCCAGTCTCGCAAGGGACGAGGCCATAGCTGACGCCCTCAGGAAGGCCGTTGAACAGGCCGTAGGCACTCTTGTTTCGGCGGACACGCTCGTGGAGAACTTCCAGATCATCGACGACAGCGTCTATACGAACAGCCAGGGGTATGTAAAAAACTATTCCATAATCTCGGAAGCCCAGTCAGCCGGAACATACGAGGTCAGGGTAAGGGCTGTCGTGGCAGTAGGGGATTTGAGCGGCGACCTCGGGGCCATGGGCCTTTTGCAGAAAAAGGCCGAGAGGCCACGCGTACTTTTCATGATGGCTGAAAAGGGGCTTGGGCAGAGCGATTATGACTTCTGGTGGAAGCAGAATGGTCCGGCCCTTGAGATATCCGCCGCGGAAGCCGCCCTCAAGGAGGCCTTCCTTTCCAAAGGCTTCAATGTCGTGGACATGCCGGGCAGGGGCGGCGTCGCTGGACTTGAGGGCCCGCCTGGAGCGGATCTGACAGGCGATGGGGCGGCCAGCATTGGCAAGGCCCTCAATGCCGAGATAGTGGTCTTCGGCAAGGCTTTTGTCGAGCAGGGGCCAGCAACCGGAGCGACTTCCGTAGGTACATATCTTGCCGACATGACAGCACAGGCCGTCCGGGTCGATGACGGGGCGGTGCTGGCCTCAAGCAAGGGGCGCGGTATATCCAGGCATATCTCAACCATCACAGGCAACGCCGAGGCTGTCTCGCGCGCCGCCGCTATCGTGGCTGAAGGGCTTACAGCGCAGATAACCGGAAAGTGGGCAGGGCCGCAGACGATCCGCATAACGCTCAAGGGCATGGATTATGAAAAGGCAGTCGAGTTCAAAAAGTTTCTGAAGACCAGGGTCAGAGGCGTTGAGGCTATCTACCAGAGAAGGCACGCCGGGGCACAGACAGCCCTCGAAGTGGAAGTGAAGGCAAGCGCGCAGGCCGTTGCCGATGACATAGCGAGGCTCGGCAAATACAGGGTAACGGGTTTCAGCTCTCATGTTATCGAGGTCGAGGGGGCAGAGTAGGTGTTCGTTTTCGCAAAAAGGGCACTGCTGTTTTTCGCGCTTGTGCTCCTCTTGACCGCATGCACGGCCCATCTTCCCAGGTATGCGCCAGACTTTTCAAACCCGGTATACACAGTGGCAGTGCTGCCGTTCTACAATGTCACGAACGATGTCGGCGGGGCTATTGCCTTGAGGCAGGATTTCCAGAAGAGGCTTCAGAACAGGCATTACAATTTCATGCCTTTGAAGGAAGTGGATGAGATACTTCTGAACAGGATGGGCATAACCCTCGGGGACCAGCTTGAGATGACTGACGCGATTGAAGTCGGGAAGGTTCTCGGCGTGGATGGCGTGGTCTACGGTTATGTGCTGAACTTCGACGACATTACAACCGGCGTCTATAATGTAAAGAAGGTAAGGGCCGGGTTCAAGCTCGTTGATACGAAGACCGGCCAGAGCGTATGGACGGGCGGCAGGGGCGTCAAGACGGTCATCGCCGGGGGCGGTAAGGCCGGGGTCGGCATAAGCGTTTTGAAAGAGGCGATGGACGACGACAGGTTCGAAGTTTTCGGCGCGATTAAAGGGATAGAAGAGATAAAAGGCCTGAAGGACTGGCATATCATAAGGGCAGGGGCCACGAAGAAAATCGAGGACGCGGCAATGCTCTCGCTCGGTGAAAAGCTCATCACAAAGGCCTTGGGGGTTCACCTGTGGCTCGAGTCGAACACGATGATGGACCTTGTAATGAGGGGCTTTCCTTCAGGGCCGGGTGTCTCGCGAAGCATGGATGATAATCAGCAGGCTCAGCCATTGGCTCAGCCTGCCGCTCGATAGAATATCACAACTGAAAAACAGGAAGAGCTTTTTTCAGCATTTCAGATAAGGCATTTTTTAAAGGAGGCAGGGATGAAATTCAATTCTAAGAGGTTCAGCGGTCTGATTCTTGCCGTGTCACTGGCGGCAAGCGTTCTTTTTACTGGCTGCTCGCCGACTACGACAGGCGCGGTCAAGGAAGATGTGACCCTCACGGGTCAGACGAAGACGCTTGAGGAGACGGGCCTTCAGTACAGGGGCCCCGAGTACAACATAGCCATACTCGAGTTCGAGAACAAGACTCCGAGCAAGAGTCTCGGCGTGGGAGAAGCGGCAACCGATATCATGCGCACAATAGTGAAGCAGGCCGGGCTTGAGCCAATAGTCTTGACGAAAGACGAGCTCAAGCAGCAGGAGCGGCTCATGGAGCTACAGCAGTCAGGTGCCGTCAAAACCGGCAAGAAGAACGCTGCTGAAGGATATGATTCAGTCGACTTCAGGATAGCCGGTTCAGTGACCGCGTACCATGAGGTCGAGGAATCTTCCGACTTGCTCCTCAGCCAGAAGAAAAAGCGCATAGCGAGGGTGCAGGTCGATTACTCCCTTGTCGATGTGGCTACCGGCAAATCGCTGGTGTCTGACTCAGGCATGGGCGAGTACACGAAGACGACCGGCGGCGTGCTGGGAATGGGCGCGAAATCAACCGCTGACCCGGGCCTCCGCGATGGGGCGCTCCGTGACGCGCTTGCCAAGGCCCTCACAAGCATGGTCGAGAAGCTCAACGCCATGCCCTTCACAGGAAAGGTCTTACTCGTAGACGGTAAAAGCGTGACCATAAGGGCCGGCACCAGGAGCAGGCTTGAGCCGGGTACGGTTTTGTCGGTATACAGCACAGGCGTTGACCTGGTCGACCCTGATACCGGAAGGGTCATCGGCAAGAGGGAGAAGCTCATAGGGGAAATAAAGCTCGCCGAACACCAGGGTGAGAGGATTTCTGAGGCCGAGGTGAGTTCAGGCACAGGCTTCAAGGCCGGAGATGTGGTAAAGGTCAAAAGGTAGGAGGCTGGCATGAGGAACCTCTTCAAGGGCGTTCTGTTAGCGACCGGCGCTTTTTTGCTTGCGGTTGGGTGTTCAAAGCCCATTGTCAGGTGCCCTGCGCCCGGAGACAGCCCCCAGCACCATTATCTCGCGGGTATGGAGCTTCTGGAGGAAGGCAAATTTAGTGAGGCCGCCACGAAGTTCGAAAGAGCCTCGTTCTGCGATGAAAAGCACGGCCCCGCTCATGCCGGGGCCGCTTTGGCCGGGGCATTGATGGCAAAGGAAGTATCGAACACGGATTATCAAAAGGCCGATCTGGAGAAGGCGAGGGCGCATCTTGTGACCGCCCGTAAGAACTCCAGCACGCCTGAAGACCGGTTCGCTTTCCATCTCGCGTCCATGCGAATTGAAACAGCCCTCAAGCAGGGCGACTGGCTCGAAGAGGTTGAAGACGGCTATAAGGCCGCTAAAAAACTTAAGACCGACGAAGAAAAGCTCCTTTATTACAGAGTGCCCGAGGCAGCCGATTATTTCATGGGAACGGCGTACCTTGAGGCAGGGGAGTTCCAGAAGTCCAGGGACAATTTCGGCGCGGTCCTGAACGCCCGGTCAGCGGGCAAATGGCACGGCCCGGCGGACAAGGCATGGAAGCGGACAGATAAGGTCGTAAGGGCATTGTCCGGCATGACGCTCAATGACGCTGGCAAGCGCATCGCCGTGCACGAGAAGGTCACAAGGGCCGAGATGGCGGCCCTTCTCGTTGGCGAGCTTAAGATAGACAAACTCTTTACCGGGAAGATCTCAGCGAAGCCCAAAGACGAAGGGTTCGTCCCAATCGACCTTCTTTCTAACCCGTTCAAGGAAGAGGCGGCAACTCTCATCAAGTGGAGCGTCCGAGGGCTTGAGCCCTCGTATGACGCATCTGCAAGGGCGTACCTTTTCAGGCCGGAAGAGCCGGTAAAGAGGAAAGAGTTCGCCATGGCACTTGAAGATGTCGTCATAAAGCTCACCGGAGACGAAAAGCTCGCTTCGGCTTTTCTGGGCCACAGGGCGTCTCCTTTCCCCGACATAGAGCCTTCATCCGTCTGGTACAACGCCGTCATGAGCGTGACCACGAGGAACATGATGGAAACCGAACTTACAGGCGAGTTCAGGCCTGACGACGCTGTTGATGGGGCAGAGGCTGTAATGGCGATAAGGGCATTGAAGTACAGGCTCAGCATAAATTAGCCCGGAGGCTTGCGGATGAGAAAACTTCTATTTATAACGCTCTTTCTCCTTGTTGCCGTCTTGCCGGTACGGGCTGAGTCCGTGCCACAGGAGACTCTTGATGCTCAGGCCGCTTTAGTTAACGGCGCGATAGTCGTCAAGGGCATCGGGGCGTCCCCGCAGGGCCTTTTCACCATGGCCCAGAAAAGGATCATGGCCTTGAGGGCCGCCAAGGCAGTTGCCTTCAGAGAGGCGGCCGAGCTTCTTGACGGCGTGACTGTCTCGGGCGATACAACGGTCTTTAACGCTTCAGTGGAATCCGACATTGTGAAGACAAGCGCGGAAGGCATAATAAAAGGCGCGTCTGTCGTGAAAGAGGAGTATGACATTGCCTCCGGCACGGCGGCCGTTTACCTTTCTGTCCCCAGGCAGGGCGTTGCAGCGGCCCTCGTACCGCAGATTCCCGGCCTTCTGCCCCAGATGCCCCAGTACAATCCGGCTATGGCCGCTTCCACGGCAGCTTACGACGGCCTCGTGATAGATGTTAGGGGCCTGGCGTTCAAGCCCGCGCTTTTCAACAGGGCCGTGACGAAAAGCGGAGAGGCGGTTTACGACCCTTCGAAAGTTTTGAAGGGCAGCGCTTTGCCAGCGTACACGAACGGCATCAATGAGGCAAAAGCCATCCTGTCTAAAAAAGGCTCCGTAAACCCGCTGGTAGTAAAGGCCTCAGGCGTTGCCGGGCAGACTGACGCTGAGCTCGGCCCCATAGAAGCTACGGCTGTTTTCTACTCCAATCAGGCTTCGAAGTTCCTCGAGGCCGCGAAAGTGGTTTTCGTCCTCGATTAGCTGACAGCGATATTAATCAAACTTAAGGAGGCAGGCGTGAAAAAGCTCGCGGCTCTACTGTTTTTTGTGGCAACTCTCTTTACAGGGACAAACGCGTTCGCCCTTGTTGACATCGATGGCAGGTACTGGCTTACGACAATGGACGATAAAATAAAATCCGGCACCACGGGAGACACCATCAACCTGGTTGACGACCTCGGGGTAGACGACCAGGAGAACTTTTTCGATGTGAGGGCCACCCTTGAGCTCGGCAGCCATAAGCTCCGCTACGGGTTCATGCCATTGAGCTGGGAAGGGGTAAAGACCGTTTCAGCCCCTGTAACCTTCAATGGAGGGTCTTTCAGCGGCGTAGTCACTACCAAGCTGGACATCGCCTACCACCGCCTAGGCTACGAATACGATATAATAGATACATTGAATAACCGCCTCGGCGTGATATTCGAGATAAAATACTTTGACATAGACGCGAGCCTGACCGATACTGCCACCAGGACAGCCAGCGTGAAGGCCCCTGTGCCTACCATTGGCATCGCGGCGCAGGCCGGTCTGCCGTTTCTCCTGAGCGTCGGGGGAGAGATAACCGGCATAAGCCTTGGCAGCGCGGCCTGGCTCGTTGACGCCGAAGCTGGCGTGAACTTCAAGCCTGCTCCTTTTGTGGTAGTCTCGGGCGGGTACAGGCTCCTGAAACTGCATCTTGATTATGACGACGACCTCGCGGATATCTCAGTCCAGGGGCCTTTTGTGATGCTCAGGGCTGATTTTTAAGGATGCCGGAAACCCTGGGGGAAACTTTCTGTAGAAAGCTTTCCCCCAGACCCCCTTCAAAGACTTACAGTTCCTGAGGGAACCCCCATTTGGGGGTTCCCTCAGGAAGAACTAAAAGTTTTTGGAGAGAGTTTGAGAGAACCTTTTTACAAATGGTTCTCTCAAGAGTATTCGAGCACCCTGTTGAGCATACTTCCCGTCATCTCGTTCATAACTCCTCCTCCGGGTTTTAACAAAAGCACCCAGGTCTTGCGCGCCCTTCATATACTGTCCCGGCGGTTTTCGAGCCCGGGTGTCCGGTTTTTGAGCTAACCTTATACAGGGGGTTGCCGTACTGCGGGATATTCCCCTCATTTTATAAAAGAAAAAAATAGGTGGAAGGCTTGTAGAATGTTTTTGATTTTAGAATGATTATGGTTTATATAGTTAGGTTTCAAAAGAGAATGGGGCCGGGAAAGCCGCGAACCTTCCGCGTCGCGCATTTCGAGGCGCAAGGCAGCCTCGATATTCATAAAGGGGGAGCGCAGGGCAGCCGATGAATATCTGTAGTCAAGCGTCTACGGGTTTTGCGAATTTGATTAACCCAGGCGAAAAAAAAGGAAAGGCCTGTTCCTGAAGAAAGTTAAAACAGGCCTGGAGAGAAATGAAACCAAGAATACTGGCTGTAGACGATGATGAGAGGAACCTGGCGCTCCTGACCGCCAAACTCGAAAGGGAAGGCTATGAGCTCGATACCGCCAGAAACGGCGTGGATGCCCTGCAGAAAGTTGCCGTTTTCCTGCCAGACCTCATCATAATGGATGTCATGATGCCACAGATGGACGGCTATGAGGCGTTAAGGCATTTGAAGTCCAGGGAAGAGACCAGGTATATCCCAGTCATCATGCTTACAGGCAGGGCTGAGATAGAGGACAAGGTCATGGGTTTCGAGGTCGGGGCGGAGGATTACATAAACAAGCCCTACAGCCTGCAGGAGGTAGCGGCCAGGGTAAAGTCGCTCCTTCGCATGCGCTCTCTTCAGACCAAGCTCAGGGAGACCGAGAAGGTTGCGGCCCTGGGAGAGATGGTAGACGGCATAGCCCATGAGATAAGAAACCCCTTGACCGCCATCGGCGGCATGGCCCGCCGCCTTTATGAAGGCGAAGCCGACCCGCAGCACAAGGAGTACGCCCAATGGATAATAAGGTCGGTCGAGCGGCTCGAAAGGATGCTTCAGAGGATAGACGAGTATAAACGGATACTCGTGTCGACCTTTTCCAGGGGCGACATAAATGTGGCTGTCGAGGCCTCCGTAAAGGACATAAAGGACTTCATTGAGGGGCATGGAAAGCAGATAACCGTAAAGATGAACCTCATGCCCGAGCCACCGCCCGTGAACTATGATTACGGCAACATGAAGACCGCCCTTTTGAATATCCTCCAGAACTCTGTCGAGGCCATCATGGGCGAGGGCACCATAACCGTGGAGACATTGCCCTTTGCCGACGGCACCATCGCCATAAAGGTGATTGATACCGGCATAGGAATGGAAAAAGAGGAGATAAGAAAGATATTCAACCCGTTCCAGTCTACCAAGTTCGAAGGAGCCGGCCTGGGCCTTACCATAACCTACAGGATTATTCAGGACCACGGCGGGGAGATAGAAGTAAACAGCGTGAAGGGCAAGGGCACGACCGTCACCGTGAGGCTCCATCCGGCGAGGCAGTGAACCAAAAAAAGCAGTTTTTTAGATAGTTATGATTGTATCCTTAAGGAACTTCTCATCCCGCTCAGGGTAGTCGATATTGTAATGGAGGCCGCGGGACTCCTTTCTTTTTCTGGCTGATTTGATTATGAGTTCGGCAACCGTCGCTATGTTCCGGAGTTCCACGAGGTTATTCGTGATGGTGAAGTCCCAGTAGTACTCGTTGATCTCGTTCTTCAACAGGGTCATCCTTCTTTCGGCCCTCTCGAGGCGCTTGTCAGTCCTGACGATACCCACATAGTTCCACATGAAACGCCTTATCTCGTCCCAGTTCTGGGTAATGACCACGGCCTCTTCGCTTACAACGGCCCCGCCGGTCTGCCAGGCTGGTATCGACGGTATCTCCGCTTTTTCGCTCTTTACCGTCTCGACGGCGTGGTTTGACGCTCTTTCAGCAAAGACCAATGCCTCCAAGAGCGAGTTTGAGGCCAGCCGGTTGGCGCCGTGAAGGCCGGTTGAGGCTGTCTCTCCTATGGCGTACAGGCCCTTGACGCTGGTCTGTCCGTCGCGGTCGGTCTTCACGCCGCCGCAGGTGTAATGCGCTGCCGGGACTACCGGCAGCGGCTCCTTTGTCATGTCAAAGCCGAACTCAAGGCACTTCGCGTATATGTTCGGGAACCTGTCTTTTACGAAAGAGGCAGGCTTTGAGGTGATGTCGAGGTAAACGCAGTCGTCTCCGCTTTTTTTGAGCTCACGGTCTATGGCCCTGGCCACGATGTCCCTTGGCGCGAGGTCGGCCATCGGGTGGTGGGCCTTCATGAAGGCGGTGCCGTCCTTCAGGCGAAGGACCCCTCCTTCGCCCCTTACCGCCTCTGATATGAGGAAGCTCTTGGCTTTGGGATGGTAGAGGCAGGTGGGGTGGAATTGGATGAACTCCATGTTAGCTATCTCGGCGCCGACCCTGTAGCTCATGGCTATTCCGTCGCCGGTTGCGATGTCCGGGTTGCTTGTATACAGGTAGACCTTCCCGGCCCCGCCGGTTGCGAGCACGGTCGCCTTGGCCAGAAAGGTATTGACGGTCCCGGTCTCCTTGTCGAGGGCATACGCTCCCCAGACCATCTCCTTTTCAGCCGAGGCCACGAACTTGGAGTGGGAGATGAGGTCGACGGCTATGTGGTTCTCGTAAACGGTTATGTTTGGGTTCGACCTTACGGCTTCAACGAGCGCCTGTTCCACGGCCCGGCCTGTCAGGTCCTGGGCGTGGACAATCCTTCTTTTGGAGTGGCCGCCTTCTTTCCCGAGGTCAAGACCGTTCCCGGCCCCGGCCCTTTCAGAGAACTTGACGCCGAGTTCGATGAGCTCGTTTATTCTCGCCGGGCCGTCCCTGACGACAAGCTCGACTATCTCATGGTCGCACAGGCCCGCGCCCGCGTAGAGGGTGTCTTTTATGTGCGCCTCGAAGGTGTCCTCTTCGCTCAGGACCGAGGCAATGCCGCCCTGGGCATAGAATGTGGCAGACTCGGAGATGTTCCTTTTGGTCAAAAGCGCGACGGTTCCGCTCCTGGCTGCCTTCAGGGCGAAGTCAAGCCCGGCGATGCCGCTTCCGATGACGAGGAAATCGGACCTTGCTTCCAATGGGGACTCCTTTTATATGAAAAAAACTAAATTTTTTGCAGGTTTGGGCGATATGTACGCCAGAGGTAAAGATTAATTCAAGCCTTTGGTTTTGTCAATTTATAAATGGAATTTGAAGGCCGATGTGACAAAAAGTCCTTGCCCTTTTCAGCCCTGCATTGTAGACTAACTCAAGGAATTCTGCTGGTTTGTGTGCGGGCAGGCCTGCTTTTCAAAGCCTGCCTGCTGCAAGCGCGTATTACCGGGGTCATGCAAACGCCTATGAAAAAAATCATTTTCTCAGTATTTCTTGTCATAGCCGCCGGAGGGTTTGCCTCAACGGCCCGGGCCGATTTTTTCCAGTATACGGACGATGCCGGGGTAGTGCATATAACCAATGTGCCCACTTCAAAACAATACAGGTGGATGATGGAGGAGAGAAAGCCTTCCGTACTTTCTCCTTCCAATCCGGCGTACAGGAAAATATCAAAACAGAAGTTCGATGAAATGATCAGCTCTACCGCCACAAAATATGGCATTGATCCGCACCTCGTGAGGGCCATAGTCAAGGCGGAGAGCGACTATGACGAAAAGGCCGTCTCCAAAAAGGGCGCAACCGGGCTCATGCAGCTCATGCCGGCCACTGCCACGAGGATGGGCGTTAAAAACATCAACGACCCTGAGGACAATGTCGATGGCGGCATAAGGTATCTTTCCAAGCTCCTTAAGATGTTCGACTGGCAGGTGCCCCTTGCCGTTGCCGCGTACAATGCCGGAGAAAACGCGGTAGTGAAATACGGCAACAAGGTGCCGCCGTATAACGAGACCCAGACCTATGTCAAGAGAGTGCTCCATTATTACAGCGTTTATAAGGGCTCTGATTGATGCGGACTCGCTCAGGGGCCTTGAACCTTCCGAACAGCATAACGC
>MGPK01000068.1:0-3322 GCA_001795535.1 Deltaproteobacteria bacterium GWA2_54_12 | reverse complement strand
CAAGTTCCCCGACCCGCTGGCCGACAAGCTCCTCATAACCGCGGCCTTTATCATGCTCATTCCCCTTGGAAGGGTCCCTGCCTGGGCAGTGGCCCTTATCATAGGCAGGGAAATAGCCGTCACCGGGCTACGCGCCATAGCCGTCGACTCAGGCGTAGTCATAGCGGCTAGCAACCTTGGAAAGCTCAAAACAATCGCCCAGATAGTATGCCTTGTGCCCCTAATCGTCCATTACCCCTGGGGCCCAGTGGATTTCCAGGCCATTGGAGAGGTCCTGCTTGTCGCGGCCTTTGCCCTCACCATGTGGTCTGGCGTAGATTATTTCCTCGGTTTTTTCAAGGCTGGCGCTTCGTCTGAAAATTGACAAAAACCTTGCCTCAAGGTAAAATCCAGCAATCCCTGCGCATCCTGACCCCGCACCCTGAGTCCTTGCCTTTTAACCCAAAAGGGCTATGGTTCCTCCTTTATGCGTCT
Organism: Deltaproteobacteria bacterium GWA2_54_12; assembly: GCA_001795535.1. GTDB lineage: Bacteria > Desulfobacterota > GWC2-55-46 > GWC2-55-46 > GWC2-55-46 > GWA2-54-12. The sequence continues at coordinate 2,848 of MGPK01000068.1, read as the reverse complement.
CAAGTTAACTAACAGGTTCATCCTCCTTATCAGCGCCGTTCTCATGGCCGGCATACTGGCGCTCTTTTATTTCGATTTCAGGTCGGATTCCCTGTTGCTCGAAGAGGTGGGCGCGGGCGAGGCAAGAAAGCTCTCGAACGCCATTTTCGACCAGCTGCATACTTCCATGAGGCTCGGCGGCGGCCGCCTCGAAAACCGCGCGATAATTGAACGGTTCCGCAAGATCGAAGGCATTGAGGAAATACGGATCGTCCACGGGCAATCCATTGACAAGCAGTACGGCTTAGAGATGGATGAGGTCCCGAGGGACGCCCTCGACAGGGCCGCCATGGAAGGCGTTCCCTCGCAAAGAATAAGCCGCTCGCCGTACGGGTACAAGGTGGCCCGGACTGTAGTTCCGGTGCTCTACGATAAAAGCTGCGGAAAATGCCATTTCGGCAGGAGCGGAGATGTCTCCGGCGCGGTCTCAATAACCGTGTCCATGAAGGAATATGAAAGGATCATCTCGAGTCACAGGATAAAATTCTATGTCTGGGGCGGCGGCATACTGCTGGCGACCTCTTTCGCGGTCCTCATGCTCGTGCACAGGAGGCTCCTCGAGCCCCTGGAGAGCCTGAGGCAGGGGGCCGTAGAGCTTGCCAGTGGAAGGTTCGACTACAGGGTGCGGCTTAACTCAGGTGATGAGTTCGAAGAGCTGGGAGAGGCATTCGACGGCATGGCGGCCTCCCTAGCGGCGACCGCCGAAGACTTGAGGGAAATCAGCGGGAAGTACTCCAGGCTGGTCAATATGGCTCCCGACGCCATACTGCTTCGTGACCTTGAGACAGGGCAGTACTGCGAGGTGAACCAGGCTGCCACGGTCCTTTCGGGCTACTCACGGGCTGAACTGCTCAATATGAGCCCGAAAGACCTGTTCCCGCTCCATAAATTCTCTGAGTACAATCAGGCCGTGCGGCGCTGGGTCCATGATGAGAAGGGCTTCCTCCATGACGCCATGGTCATCAAAAAGGACGGCTTCCTGGTGCCGGTGGAGATAGCGGCTTCTCTCATCGAGATAAAAGGCAGGCGGTACATACAGGAAATCTGGAGGGATATCTCCGAGAGAAAAGGGCTTGAAGAAACCATAAAGAGGCAGATCGGGGTCCTGGAGGAGATGGTCAGGGTAAGGACCACTGAACTGGGCAACTCTCTAAGAGATCTCGAAGAGGCTTACAAAAAACATAAAAGCTCAGAGCAGATGCTCATTCAATCAGCCAAGTTGATATCCCTGGGCGAGATGGGCGCCGGGATAGCCCACGAACTCAACAGCCCGCTTGCCGGGATCCTCAGCATTGCCGAGGTCCTTTTGTCAAGGACGCCGAAAGACGACAGAAGCTACTTCCTTCTCGAAAAGATAAAAGACGCGGCTGTAAGGTCCAAGTACATCATCCTCGACATGCTCACCTATTCAAGGCCCTCAAGGGAAGGGTATGCCCCGACATTCCTGAACGAGTGCATAAGGGCCACTCTTACCATCTTCACCTCAGAGGTAAAAACGAAATCTATCGAAATAGTGGAGAAATTCGACCCCGAACTCCCGAAGGTGATGGGAAACAAAGGGCAGATCATGGAAGTCGTCCTGAATGTCCTGAAGAACGCGAGGGACGCCATGGGCGGGGCCGGCACGATATTCATATCGACCGAGGCTGTAGATGAAAATGGGAACAGGTACGCGATGGCCGAGTTCAGGGATACCGGGAGCGGCATACCGGATGATGTGACAGACAAGATATTCGACCCCTTTTTCACGACCAAGGAGAAGGGCGGCGGCCATAATATCGGCCTGGGGCTTTCGATCTCGCTCAGCATAATAAAGGAGCACGGCGGCAGGATAGAGGCCGGGAACAGCCCTGAAGGCGGCGCGGTATTCCGTATTTACCTGCCGGTTTACAAGGGCGGTTGAAAACCCTTTTCCGCGGGTGGGCTTTCGGAGTCAAGCGGGCGGATAAAAAAAGATTTTCCATGATGCTTGAAGATTCCCGCGAGGGATGGCTGGAAATTTCTCAACGAACCCTTAAGACTAAAAAAAATGAGCCGATATGATAGGAGGTTCGGATGGCGGAGAGGGAAAAAAAGGTTCTCATAATAGACGATGAGGAGACCGTGGGCATCGGGATGTCCGAGATGCTCAAGGACGCCGGTTTCAAGGCGCAGTATGTGACCAGTGGAAAAGACGGCATCAATGTGCTTAAAAACACGGAATGTTCACTGGTGTTCATGGATATGATAATGCCCGGCCTGAACGGGCTCGAAACTTTCAGGGAACTTAAAAAGGTCCGCCCTGGCATAAGGGTGGTGCTCTTCACAGGATACTTCAAGGATGCCGACCGGGACATATTCCAGGGAGTCAAGGAAGGCATGATAGACGCGTATATCAGGAAACCCTTCTTTTCAGAGGAGATAGTCTCGACCGCCGTAAAGTATGCCTGAAAGAGCAGGTACGGGAAAAACCAGTCATTTCAAGCTGTTGACAGGCGAGGATTGTTTGAAGACCTGTCTTGACAGCGCAGGCTGAATTTACTATCATAAAAAAAACTGACAATTTTTGTCACTACCACTATCAGGGACGATGACCGACAGAATAGGCGAGCTGCTTCTCAGGGAAAAACTCATAACCACCGACCAGCTCAAGAAAGCTATCGATGAGCAGAAAAAAAGCGGTGGAAGGCTCGGCTATAACCTTACAAAACTGGGGTATATAACCGAGAAGGACTTGACAGGCTTTTTGAGCCGCCAGTACGGCATTCCGACCATAGACCTTTCCACCCACGAAGTAGACCACGAGATAGTAAAGCTCATCCCCGAGGAT
>MGPK01000067.1:6717-20748 GCA_001795535.1 Deltaproteobacteria bacterium GWA2_54_12 | reverse complement strand
GAAAGGCTTTCATGTCCAAAATTATCTGTGAAGTTTTCAAGTCAGGCGAACTGGCCGTATATCCGGCGCATGGCGTGGGCATGATAATGGGGGTCGAAACGAGAGAAGTCTCGGGACTCCACAAGAGCTTCTACATCATCAAGATACTCGACACCGAAGCCACGATAATGGTCCCAACCGATACGGCTTCTACCGTCGGCCTTCGGAAGATAGTCAAGAAATCGATGGTCCCCAAGATTTACGACATCCTGAAGGACCGCACTGAAGTCGCTGTCGACAACCAGACCTGGAACAGGCGGTACAGGGAGTACACTGACAAGATTAAAAGCGGTTGCGTGATGGAAGTAGCCAGGGTCCTGCGCGACCTGTACATCCTCAAGTACGACAAGGAACTATCCTTCGGCGAACGCAGGATGCTCGACACCGCAAAAAACCTCCTAGTAAAAGAACTCTCTATAGCCAGGAATGTAAAGGAAGAAAAGGTAGAGGAAGAGCTTTACCGTATGATGCAAAGGTAAAGAAGGGGGTATTTTTTTGTTCCTCTTGATGAGGTCGCTTCTCGTAGTATTCGCTTCAGTCAGCGGGTATTTCATCGTCTATGAGATCGCAGGTAATAATCTCGCCTATATCGGTCTCGTAAGCGGCCTCTTGATCTCCGTCCTGGCGCTCATTTTCGAAGACAGGGTCAAGCGCACTCCGCTGCGCATAGTCCTCGGCGGGGCCATAGGCCTCATCATAGGCCTCGTCGTCGCCAACCTGCTCACCTACCCGATAATGCTCAATTTCAAGAGCAGATATGTCGAGCTTGCCGCCTATCTCATCACAAACATCATAATCGGATACATCGGCCTCAGCATCGGCATGAAAAAAGGCGACGAGTTCGACTCCGAATGGTTCGCGAATCTTTTCGCCGGACGCCAGAAAGACGGAGAGCCGAAGCAGGCCAAGGGCCCTGTTCTGCCGCCGCTGGTCGTGGACACGAGCGTCATCATAGACGGCAGGATAGCTGAGGTCTGCGAAACGGGCTTTCTCGAAGGCACGCTCGTCGTGCCGCAGTTCGTGCTCCAGGAGCTCCAGTACATCGCAGATTCCGGAGACCCCATAAAAAGGGCCAGAGGCAAACGCGGGCTCGACATTTTAAAGCAGATACAAACGAACAGGAAGACTACGGTCGAGATAACCGACAGGGACTTCCAGGAGATCCGCGAAGTCGACAGCAAGCTGGTGGCCCTGGCAAAGGAACTCTCCGGCAAGATAATAACCAATGATGCCAACCTCCACAAGGTAGCCGAGCTGCACGGAGTGAGGGTCTTAAACCTCAACAAGCTCGCCACGGCCATGAAGCCGGTCGTGCTGCCTGGAGAGGTGATGAACATACTTGTGCTCAAGGAAGGCAAGGAGCACGGCCAGGGCGTCGGTTATCTCGAAGACGGCACCATGGTTGTCATTGACAACGCCAGGGAATTCGTGGGCAAGGCCATTGATGTGAACATAACGAGCGTCCTCCAGACGACCGGCGGCAGGATGATATTCTCGAAGGTAAAAGAAGACCTCAAGAGGGCCGCGTACCAGTAAGGCCTCAGATGCTGGCGTAGCTCAACGGTAGAATGAAAGCTTCCCAGACTCCCCTCCAAAAATCCCTTTAATTCGCTCCGTTTTTCCATTAAACTGTCTTTTTCATTTGCTAATGAGTCGTTACCGCTTGCGCATTGAGGCGGCTTCCTGCATTTTCACCCTCTCCTCTTGTGGGAGAGGGTTAGGAAGAGAGGGCTATCGGGATTTCGTTCGTTAGCTCTGCCAAAGGCTTCTTACTGGCTCGCGACATCATCCGAAGTTTAGCGAGTATTACCCAAACCGGAAAAATGACGAAACCCTCCTTAAAAAAAACAGTCGCGATAATACCGTCAGCCGGCATGGGCCGCAGGATGGGCTCAAGGAAGAAGAACTATCTTACGCTCCTTGACAGGCCGGTCCTTGCTTATACTCTGGCGGCTTTTGAAAACGCGGCTTCCATCCATTCCGTCATAATCGTTGTCCCGTCCGGCGACGAACCGTTCTGCCGGGACGAGATAGTATCGAAGTACGGGTTCAAAAAAGTGTCTACCATAGTCGTGGGCGGGGCCGAGCGGCAGGACTCCGTTCAAAACGGCATCAGGGCCGCGGGCAGCGGCTTTCATATAATCGCCGTGCACGACGGGGCGCGCCCGCTTGTTACCCCTGATATAATAGACCGTACGATCGAAGCCGCCCTGGAGCACGGGGCGGCCATAGCCGCCGTGCCTGTAAAAGACACGGTAAAGGAATCGTCCGGAGGGTTTGTGCGGCGCACCGTGCCGAGAGAGGCCCTGCTTTCAGTGCAGACCCCGCAGGCCTTCACCCGGGAGACGCTTGAAACGGCGTTCAGAAAGGCCAGCGAGGAGGGCTTCATGGGCACAGACGAAAGCTCTCTCGTGGAAAGGGCTGGCTTTGCCGTAAGGGTCGTAGAGGGCTCATACGAGAACATAAAGATAACTACCACTGAGGACATGGCCTTTGCCGAATGCATACTGAAACTCAGGGCGGGAGCTGATAAATGATGAGGACAGGTTTCGGGTATGATGTTCACAGGCTTGTGGAAGGCAGAAAGCTGATACTGGGCGGGGTCGAGGTGCCTTTTGAAAAAGGCCTTCTCGGGCACTCTGACGCTGATGTGCTTCTGCACGCTGTGATAGACGCGCTCATCGGGGCCGCGGGCCTCGGAGACATAGGCAAGCATTTCCCTCCCACCGACAACGCGTTCAAGGATATATCGAGCATCGCGCTCCTCGAACGCACCCGGTCGTTAATCGAAGAAAAAGGGTTTGAGGTAGGCAACATCGACTCCACGATAGTCTGCCAGTCGCCCAAGCTCCTCGGGTATATACCCGGCATGGTGGCAAACATCGAAAAGGCGCTCGGCTGCGGCGTGGGCCGGGTTAATGTAAAGGCCAAGACCGAAGAAGGGCTCGGTTTCACCGGCACAAGCGAAGGAATAAAGGCGTATGCCGTTGCCCTTATTGTGGAAAAAAATAAATGAGCATCGTTCGAACCAGATTCGCCCCAAGCCCCACAGGACGCCTTCACATAGGCAACATCCGCACGGCTCTTTTCAACTGGCTCTTCGCAAGGGTCAATAGCGGCAGCTTCATCTTAAGGATCGAGGACACCGACACCGCCCGGAGCCGCTTCGAGTACGAGCTTTCCATTTACGAAGACTTGAAATGGCTGGGCCTCGATTGGGACGAAGGCCCTGAAAAAGGTGGAGAGTACGGGCCATACCGCCAGTCCGAAAGGAGCGCCATCCACAAGGCCGCCGCGGTGAGGCTCGTAAATGAAGGCAAGGCATACAAGTGCTACTGCACAAAGGAGCAGCTCGAAGACCTCAGGGCTGAACAGGCCTCGGCAGGAATGCCGCCCCGGTACGATGGCAGGTGCAGAAACCTGGCCCCTGAAGCGATGCCATCGAACGCGCCCTTTACGGTCCGCTTCCGTGTGCCTGAAAAAGACATACGCATAATGGACGGGGTGCACGGCCTGCTTGCGTTTGATTCGCGCAACATCGGTGACTTCGTCATTGTGGGCTCTGACGGTGTTGCGGCGTACAACTTCGCCGCCGTGGTAGACGACGCGCTGATGGACATCACGCATGTCATAAGGGGCGACGACCACTTATCCAACACGCCCAGACAGCTCCTCCTTTTTGAGGCCCTTGGCTTGAAGGCCCCGCTATTTACGCACATCCCCCTTGTGCTCGGCCCTGACAAAGCGCCTTTGAGCAAACGCCACGGCTCTTTTTCGATTGAAGATATCAGGGAGCAGGGCTTTTTGCCGGAAGCCGTCGTCAACACCGTGGCAAGGCTTGGCTGGAATCCGGGCGAAGGCCTCATGGAGCTGGACGAGCTCGCGGCCCTTTTTTCGATTGAGAAGCTTTCCGCAAGCCCCTCTGAGTTTGATGTCGAGCGGCTCAAGTTTTACAATAAGGCTGCGATACAGAAAAGCAGGGCTGAAAGGCTCATAGAGCTTTCTTCCCTTTCAACTGCGGGCCACCCTGAAAATGCCGCTCAGGTGGTCGAGGCGGTAAAGGGCAACGCCTCTGATTTGAAGGAATTGAAAGAGCTTGCCCTTCCCTTCTTAACTGAGCCGGAGACGGGCGTGGAAGAGGCAAAGGAGCTTTCCGAGCCGTATGCCAGGGCCGTCGTAAAGGCATTCAGGGAAGCCCTGGAAGGAATGGCAGAGATAAACCTGGATGCGTATAAAGACATGGTCGAGGCCGTCAAGGCCAGCACAGGTGAGAAGGGAAAGCGCCTGTTGATGCCATTGCGGCTCGCGCTGACCGGGAGACACGCCGGAATAGAGCTGGCCGGGGTTCTGAGGCTTCTGGGAAAAGAAAGGGCTATCGACCGGCTCAGGAAATACGAATAATAAAGGAAGGTAGAGATGGCGATAAAAGTCTACAACTCGCTCACCAGAAAAAAAGAAGATTTTGAGCCGTCAACGCCCGGCAAGGTTACGATGTATGTCTGCGGGCCGACGGTCTACGCCCTGAGCCACATAGGACACGCCAGGAGCGCGGTCTCCTTCGATTCGATACAGAGATACCTGCGGTACGCGGGCTTCGAGGTCAAATACGCCCGCAACTACACCGATGTAGACGACAAGATAATAAACAAGGCCAACGAGGAAGGCGTGCCGCCTCAGGAGCTTGCTGAAAGGTTCATCAAAGCCTTTGACGACGACATGGCTGCGTTGCATGTGCAGCTGCCTGACATAAGGCCCAAGGCTACCGAGTCCATCGCAAAGATAATCGAGGTTACTGAGTCGCTCATTAAAAAAGAAGCGGCGTATGCGATCGACGGCGATGTCTATTACTCCGTCCGCAGCAAAAAAGATTACGGCAAACTTTCAGGCAAGAACATAGACGACCTTGAAAGCGGCGCCAGGGTCGATGTTGACGAGCGCAAAAAAGACCCGCTGGATTTCGCCCTCTGGAAATCGAGCAAGCCCGGTGAGCCCTTCTGGGAGAGCCCCTGGGGCAAAGGCAGGCCCGGCTGGCACATCGAGTGCACGGCGATGGTCATGGACTGGCTCGGCGAGACGATAGACATACACGGCGGCGGCAAGGACCTCATATTCCCGCACCACGAAAACGAGATAGCGCAGAGCGAGGCCGCGACCGGCAAGACCCCGTATGTGAAGTACTGGCTCCACAACGGCTTCGTGAACATAGAAAAAGAAAAGATGAGCAAGTCTCTCGGCAACATCCTCAACATAAGGGACGCGCTCGTTGACCACACCGCCGAGGCCATACGACTGTTTTTGCTTTCAAGCCATTACAGGTCGCCCATCGATTACACGAGGGAATCGCTAAGGGACGCCGAATCCGCTGTCGAACGCTTCTACAAGACCATCCAGAGGGTGTCCGGCGAGTTCCCCAATGTCCTTGATGCCGAGTTCTGCCATTCGTGCATACAGGACAAATTGGATACGGCCTTCTCGCCGATGGAAGACGACTTCAACACCGCCGAGGTCGTGGGCAACCTCTTCAAAGAGATCACCCGCATGAACAAAGCAATGGACGAGGCAAAGGCAACCGGAAACAGAAGAGGCGTCTGGGAAGAGCTGTCCTACTCGCTCGGGATCATAAGAGAGGCATCGAAGTTCCTCGGCATATTCGACCGCAGCCCGGAGGAGTACTTCGCAGACAAGAACTCAAGATCAGCCGTCCCGGCTGAAGAGGTCGAAAGACTCATAACGGAACGCATCGAAGCCAGAGCCAACAAGGACTTCGTCAGGGCCGACGCCATAAGAAAAGAACTTCTGGACAAAGGCATAGTGCTTGAGGACTCAGGCAAAGGCACGACATGGAGCGTGAAGATACAGTAAGGGGTTAGGTTAGGCTGTGCTTAGCCTAGGTACAATAAAAAAATGTAAATAAATGGTGCGTACAGCGCACTAACCAAAGGCCTCTCAAAAGCGGCAAAAAATACATCAACAAGAGAGACCAACACGAATGTTCTTACGCGATTCTTTTTTCTACATGGCCGGCATCGGTTTTATGGCTTTGGCAAAGGCAAAAAATATCCTTAAAGTCTATTCAACCCCGAAGCCGTACGACATATCCTCGAGTGAAAAATGCATCGAGTACGACCTCCGCGTCGTTGAAGACTGGCTGACTCACCTCCGGAGATATTCGCCGGACGATAACGCGCTTGCGGGCAAGAGCGTCCTCGAACTCGGGCCAGGTTCCGACCTCGGAATCGGCATCTACCTTCTTTCGAAGGGGTGCTCACAATATAACGCCTGCGATGTAAATGACATCATGAGCTCCACGCCTGATAATTTCTATGAAGAGCTTTTCAAAAAACTGGAAAGCATGGACAGAAAAACTGATATCAGTTTCCTGAAAAAACAGCTGAAGGAAGCGAAGGCTGGAAGACCTTCACGGCTCAACTATCAGGTGCGCAAGGACTTTGATATTCTTTCCGCTTTCGGGAAGGCTTCAATCGATCTGGTGTTCAGCCAGGCGGCGTTTGAACACTTCGACGATATAAACGCGACTGTTTCGCAACTGAGCTCCGTATGCAGACCCGGCACGAGATTGGCCGTGCTGGTAGACCTGAAAACCCATTCCCGATGGATACGCGACAAAGACCCGAACAATATCTATAGATACTCAAAATGTGTTTATAACGCATTCTGGTTTCGCGGGATCCCGAACAGGGTCCGCCCGTTCCAATACAAAGAGGCGTTAGAGCGCTTTGGCTGGAAGGATATTTCGATTACCCCGCTCACAAAAATTAAAAGCTGCTCTGGAATGAACAAAACCTTTGCTGATGAAAAAAACCAGATGGACTGTTTGTCAGTTATGATTTGCGCAAGGAAACCGTAAAAGTAAAGAAGCCTCGTTGGTTAGCTGAGCGCACCCTACCCGACTATCTTAATAAAAAAAAGCCCTGTCAAAATTGGCAGGGCTTTTTTACTGGCTCAAACTCTATTTACATCGCTGTAGTAGCCGGAGTCGTCTTGGTCTGTGTCGGGCACAGAGGTGTTATCGTATATGTCGCTGGATCCTGTTTCCAAGCCGAGCCGCTTATTAAATCTACGGGTATACTGATAATACCCCAATCTATAAGGATACCTAACAAGGTAACTGAATCGAATCGTTCCGTTGTTTTGATTGCTATATCTTGACAGCCGTCCTTCTTTACTACCAAATCGTGCGGTTTTCCTCTCTTAACATCAACTGCTATACTACCTTTTCCCCTGGGTGCGCCATCAACATAGATGACAGCATCTTGTTCCAGGCTATTGACTGAAATCGTATCATTTGAACCACGGATTATCGACGCACACCCGCTTAAGAACAATAAACCTGATAGAATTAATACACCGCAGACACCCTTCCTCATGCTGAACCCCCTTCTGAATAACTCCAAATAAGATGTGATGCACAACAATATAATAAATATATAATCATTTCAATTGGAAAGATTAACTTAAATTAAAATACACTTACACCTACACTTAAAGATTAAAAAATTTCTGCTCTTAAACTGAAACAAAAAGGAACTTAAAGCCTGGTAGAGTGCGCTGTGCGCACCATTTTTTTTGGGCTCGTTTTACTTACGCCTCATAAAACAAGCGAGCGCATAATCAATGTTCCCCGCCCCTTCTTGATTTCACCTTAAAAATATAATATAGTCCAAATCAGTCAGCCCCCCTCGCGAACCACGACCATTCTGAACAACATCCCGAAAAAAAAGCACTTACTGAGAGGTTGAAGTAAGCGTCCGAAACCTCAGCCTTGTCCCAGCTTCCGCCTATTCCAGCCCTCCAAAAAAAGGAGGTAAACGCATGAGGTTTGCTCCAGGCTGTACTATTCTGGCAGCCACACTTTCAGCGGCAATTGGGCTTTCAGGCTGCGGGGGAGGAAGCTCCAGCAGCTCAGGGACCGCCACGAGCCTTGACATCGCAAGCAAGGTCAGCGTGGTCGATACATCGTCAGGCGGAGGCGCTTCACTGAGAGCGCTTAAATCCGCGTGGAAGACCATAGACCCCTCCGGCCTCCCGTCGGGCTCGGACTACAGCAACGACGACACGCAGGTCTATGTCGAAGAGCGCTCAGCCGAAGCCTTCGACACCGTCAATGAGATACTCTGCTCGCTTTCCCAATCCAGATACGACGCCATGCTCAATCTGGTCAACTACAAGGCCCAGATTGACATCGCCCAGTGTTCGAGCTCGAACGACTCCGCTTCAAACGCGGGCGAAAGCTCCCAGAACCAGTCCTCCGGCTCCAGTCAGCCTGATTATGAGTTCTGGACGCTCAACTCTTCAAGGGCCGACGCTTCATCCCCGCAGATAGTGAAGGCATGGATACACCAGGAGGCGAGCGGAAACGAACCTGAGCAAGTCATCTTCGCCAAGCTCACCATAACCGAGGCGGTAAGCGCGGCCAACCCCTACGGCCTGTTCACGCTCTACTTCAAGGCCCACCCGGCAACTAGCGGCGTGGCGGATACATCAACGACGACATTCCACGGATTTCTCAAGTCAGAGGAGGACTCGAACGGAAAGGTCCTCCTGAAGTTCATCGTGGACGGCGGCTTTGACAGCAACGGCGACGGCACTGCAGACCAGACTTTCATACAGAAGGTCGCGCTCGACAGGTCCGGCGACGGCACGACCGGAGGAGGCTCGACCGATGTCGCGGAAACGAGCCCGTTCGGCGACACGGTCAAAGCATTTACCTTCGCCTTCGACAGCTCACACTTCCTGAGGAGCGACGCGGATTCCAACCAGACCTGCCTCAACAGGACGGCATATGACGAGACCGCGTGGCGTTACGGCATGTACGACACCAACGGCGAGCGCGTCACGCGCAACTCGGGCTTTCCGCTCAAATACACGACAGGCGGCAGCGACTACTTCGGCTGGATAGGCTACTGGGGCCTCTGGTTCCCGGAGGATGTATCAATACCTGACGGCGCGACAGTCTACAAGATGAGCTACTCAGGCGGGACAAGCACATCGACCCCGTATACCGTTATCAAAGCCGGGGGCAAGCTCAAGAAGCACACGAAAAAAACGCTGACTCTGGCTGAAGTAAAGGGCATCCCCCTTCAGATGTACGACAACACTTCAGGCACGGACTTTCAGATAGAATGGGACGGCTCGGGCTTCGTGAAAACAGACTCGCTCGACCGTACGACATGGCTCTGGGAAGACCTCTCGCCCACGCAGGCCTTCAGCCTCGCCTCGCTTAACATGACTGAGCTGAACATGTGGTCGAACGCGCTCGGTGGGAGCGTGCAGATAAAGCTCGACGGCTGCGCGTGGGACAACTCATCCGCGAGCTTCTCGTGCTCCGCGACCGACGCGTCCACGGTTATCTTCTATCTCGAAAACCTGGTATACCCGACGGACTCCATCCCGGCAAGCTTCGCCTGCATGGACAACTGCCCCGACCCTTCGGCCCTTACCGGCTCTTCACCCTTTTTCGATACCAGCGCGTACCAGAACCAGAGCGTCGCTCCAGATGACCCGTCACTCCAGTTCGTTGACTACACATTCGACACCTCGACCATGCTCCTTGAAAGCGGCGGGACAGCCGTCGAGCAGACTGCCGAGAACACGAATTACACCTGGGGCATAACGAGCGGCCCGCTCTTCGAGCCGACGACCGAGAACCTGAGCCAGCTCGCGTGCTCCTGGGATACAAGCAATACCTGCGCGTGGCAGGCCCGCTCAAACCTCGACACCTTCTACACCTGGGAGACCGGCACAAACAACTGGAACCAGTTCACCGCGCTTTCATCCGGCGGCAGCTATCTAGCCTTTGAACAGCCTCTTTCGGTGAAGTACGCGAGGAGCTCCGGCGGGGTCACTTCGACCTACTTCCTCCAGTACGCCGGGTTCGGCGAGCTTCAGGGCATACCCGGCAAATACGTTGACAGGGACACCGGCGCTGATACAGGCTGCGGCCCTGACACGCGCTGGATACCCGAGTTCTCCATACCCGAAGGCACTACCGTCATAGACGGCGAAGACAACACGACCGAGTACATCGTAAAGCCCCTTGAAAAGGAACAGCGCATGCAGTCGGTCGCCGTATCCGAGTGCTCCGGGCTCACCCTCACCTCATATACGCTTCCGGACATCAGTGATTTTACCGAACCGGCCATCGGCTCGGAACCTGCCGTCTCCGATGCACCGGCTGTCATAGGCGGGGTCGTGCAATAGCATGAAATAATAAAAAGGCGGGCAGCTTTTCAGCTGCCCGCCTTTTTATTTACACTCAAAGCAAACCCTTTACCGGGTGGCTATCCATGCGTCTATCTCGTCTTTTGTGGCCTCGTCCAGGTCAATGAATTTTATGCCCATGCCGGGCTCCTGCTTTACGAGAGAGTCGTACTCCCTTATCCAGACAACCACCGCCCTGCATTTTATCTCGCGGCCCTTGTCGTCGAGCTTGAAATTTATCTCGAACTCCTCGCTCATCTTCCTCGGGTTCACGGAGGAGATGAACATCCCTCCCCTGCTTATGGTCTTGGCGTACCCAAAGAAAACGCCCCTGTTGTCCTCGCCCCTTACCTTGAGGACAAGAAGCTGCTTTCTGAGGTTCTTCCTCCTGTCCGAACGCAGGAGCACATACTGGTCTTCGGGCTGCTGCTTTTTACCACTTGCCATGATGGATTATCTCCGCGAGAGGTTTTCTGGCCTTGTCCTCTACAACCAGTTCCTTTTCAGGATAGCCGATGGCTATTATGGCCACTATGTCTATCTGCCCGGGTATCCCGAGCTTCTCTCTTACAAGATCAGGCTCTATCGCCGCCACCCAGCAGCTCCCGAGCCCTTCGGCTGTCGCGGCCCCTATCATCTCGGTCACGGCGATAGTAGCGTCGACCCATGCGTAGTTGACCTTGTCGGCGCGCCTTGTCCAGGCCTGCGACTGGTCGGCGCAGGCGACGATGAGGAGCGGAGCCTTCCTGAAGCCTTCCTTGGTGAACACATCGTCAAGAGCCGCCCTTTCTTCCTGGCCGGAGAGGACGACGAAATGCCAGGGCTGGCGGTTGGCCGCGCTCTGGGCCCTCATCAATGCTTCGAGGAGCCTGTCTATCTTTTCAGGCTCGACCGGCCTGCCGGAAAATTCACGGATGCTTCTCCTGCGCCAGTAAAGGTCGTAAAAGCCCTTAAGCTTGTCATCCACTGCCCCGCTACCTCCGCTACAATCAGATAAGGGCGTCTACAAAGTCCCTTGCTTCGAATACCTTCAAGTCGTCTATGCTCTCGCCCACGCCGATGAAACGGATGGGTATCTTCAATTCCCTGGCGATTGCGATTATTATTCCGCCCTTTGCCGTGCCGTCAAGCTTTGTCAAAGCGATGCCCGTAACCCCGACGGCCTCGTTGAAAAGCCTTGCCTGGTTAAGCGCGTTCTGACCGGTAGAGGCGTCAAGCACAAGAAGCCTTTCGTGGGGAGCGCCCGGCAGTTCCCTCGCGGCTACCCTCTGCACCTTCTTCAGCTCCTCCATAAGGTTTACCTTAGTATGGAGCCTTCCGGCGGTGTCAAGAATCACAATCTCCGACCTTCTCGCCTCAGCGGCCCTCATGGCGTCGAAGATGACCGCGCCCGGGTCTCCGCCCTGCGTCTGACGAATGACCGGGCAGCCTGCGCGCGCCCCCCACCCTTCAAGCTGCTCTATTGCCGCGGCCCGGAATGTGTCGCCGGCCGCCAGCAGGACGGATTTGCCCTCTGAGGTGTACTTTGACGCGAGCTTGCCAATTGTGGTCGTCTTGCCCACCCCGTTAACGCCGAGCACCATTATGACGAACGGGCTGTTCGTTATCTCGAGCGGCTGCTCGACTTCCCTCAATATTGAATATATCGAGTCTTTCAAGTAAGACTTGAGCTTTTCCGGGTCGTTGCCGATGAGCCTGGTCCTGAGGCCGTCGACTATCTCGGTGGCGGCCTTCACCCCAACATCTGAAAGTATGAGGGCCTCCTCAAGTTTTTCGAGCTGGTCCTCCCTTGACTCTCCGGTAAAAACGGCCTCGACATTCCCCATTATGGCGTTATGGGTCCTGGCCAGCCCTGCCTTGAGGCTCTCAAAACCAGCCTTGAGCTTTTTGAACATCAATTCCCCTTTTTATTCGGATATCGTCTTTTTTAGCATAAAAGACACTGCTTTAGTAGTATTTTTAAACGGCGAGGGGCAGCGGCGAAAAGCATATTTTGATTATACCCGCCAGAGCCCGGAAGAAAAGAAAGCACACGAAAAAAATTCGGCTTGCGTAACAAAGTGAAAAATGATAAATGAATAGTTAATCAATTCCAAGGGCCCTTACTGTAACAGTAACCTCAAAGGCCTCCTCCTCGAAAATCATCCAGACATAAGGCCGCCAAAAAGAGCGAATGTCCGTACTTAAGCTCACAAGCGCGATCGCGCTGGCGCTGACATTGCCGTTGCTCGCCCTGCTGGCCCTGTCTGTTTTTTACGCAGGGGGCCTCAATGCGCAGCTTGCCGTCGCTGGCGCCGTAGCGCTCGCCTTTCAGGCCGCAGCCTACCTTGTGTTATCAAGAGAGATAATAAAACCTCTTAAGGCCCTTGCCTCAGCCTCCAAGGGCAAAGGGCCCGGCTTGCCTCCGCCCGGGCGCAGGTTCCTCACGGAGATCGAATCGATAAAATCCTATGTCTTGAGCGCCGGAGCGCTCCTCGACGAGTACAGGGAGCAGCACAGGACCCTTCTAATGAGCATCCCCGACATCCTCCTCGAACTCGACAACTCAGGGTCCATCCTGTTCGTCAACAAGGCTGCCCTTGACATGACGGGATACTCCGAAGATGAAGTGCTCGGCAGGCCCTTCCAGGAGCTTATAGAAACCGAATGGAAGCCGCGCTGGCACAGTACGCTTGCCCTGCTTCAGGGAGGGGAGGCCGCCAGCAACATCGACCTCAAGCTCGTTCTGGCAAGCGGCAGCTCCAGTTTTTTCGAATTCAACGCCGTCCCCCTCTGGAAAGAAGGCGATGTCATGGGCTGCTGCTGCGTTGGGCGCGACATCGAGGAGCGCAGGAAGATAATCACCGAGCTCGAAGCAGCGAGGAGGCATGCCGAAGAGGCTTCGGCAAAACTCAAAAAGACCGTAAACGACCTCGAAGAGTTCTCACTGCTCGCGGTCAGGAGAGAACTGAAAATGCAGGAGCTGCGCGAGATGTTCGTGAGACTCAAGGAGGACCATGAGATTAACAAGGAATTCCCTGGCTGACAGCGCTAAACTGGCTCCGCGCTCAACGCCCCCCCTTCCCGACATCTCTCTTATCGGCGCTCCCGTGGCAATCATCGGCAAAAGCTCGGAGATTTTGCGCGTGAACCGCGAATTCAGCGCGCTTACCGGGTTTTCAGATTCTGAGTGCCATGGCATGACGGTTTTCAGGATACTTAAAATCGCTCAGCCCGGCAAGGGGACCAGCAGGGGAAAAAGCGCTCTGACCTTGAAAAGCGGCCCCGAAGCGCATGTCTCATACTCAATTTCCCCGATACCAGACACGGAGTTTTCCGCGCTCACGCTCATATCAAAGACAGACGCAACCATGCTCCAGAGCGAACTGGAGGCAAAACAGAAGGAGCTCGAAAAGCGTGAAAAATACATAGAGTGCTTCAGGGAAGGGGTCCTGATGATGATAACGGACCTCGACAGGAGCGAAACAGAGCTCAAGATTGCTCTAAGAAACCTTCAGGAGACGCAGGTCCAGCTCGTTCAATCAAGCAAGATGACGGCCCTTGGAGAACTTTCAGCCTCCCTCGTCCATGAGATAAGCCAGCCGCTGACGGTCATAAGAGGCCTCACCTATGGCATGCTCCGCGCCATGAATGACAGCGGCGAGTATCACGACAAGATAAGGCTCATCGCGGACGCGTCTGCCAGGATGGAGAAAATAGTGAAGCACCTGAGAACTTTTTCCAGATCAGAACCGCCGGTACTCTCCCCGGTCGATGTCAACTCCATAGTGA
>MGPK01000067.1:0-6690 GCA_001795535.1 Deltaproteobacteria bacterium GWA2_54_12 | reverse complement strand
CCTTGCCCTCGGGAACCCGAACCGCCTTGAACAGGTTGTAATAAACCTCGTCACGAACGCCAGGGACGCCATGACCGGGGGAGGGATGCTCACCATCTCGACTAAAGAGGAAACCAGAGATGGCAGACCGTTCATTCGGCTAACTATCAAAGATTCAGGCTGCGGCATACCCGAGGAGATTATCGGCAAGGTCTTCGACCCGTTTTTCACCACCAAGGAAACCGGGAAGGGCACCGGGCTCGGGCTTTCCATAAGCCTGGGCATAGTGCGCGAGCACAGAGGGGATATAAGGATCGAAAGCGTAAAGGGGTTCGGCTCTTCGTTTCATGTCCTCATACCGGCCTTAAGCGCCGGTTGAAGCGGACATGCGGCTGTGATATCCTTGACGCATGCTCAAGGCCGTTCTTGACATAGTATTCCCGCCCGTCTGCCTCCTGTGCGGAGAAAGGGCTTTGAAAAAAGGTTTCTGTGAAGGATGCGCGGGCCTCATCGAAAAGGAGCGCATAACGACGCCCATATGCACAATCTGCGGCATACCGTTTATATCTCCCAGGGGCGTTGACCACGCCTGCGGCAAGTGCGTTGAAGAGCCTCCCTCATTCAGCGCCGCCAGGAGCGCGTTCGTTTTCGAAGGCAAAGTCCTCGACGCCATACACAAGCTCAAATATGGCGGCGACACCTCAGTCGCGGCTCCGCTAGCGAATCTCGTCAGCGGCTCCATTGGCGGCCATAGACCCTGCCTGGTCGTACCGGTTCCTCTTCACGCCGGCAGGCTCAGGGAGCGCGGCTTCAACCAGTCCCTCCTTATCGCGAGGGAATTGTCCCGCATTATCTCTTTGCCACTGATATACAACCGGCTGAAAAGGACCAGGGACACGGGCCAGCAGGTCGGCCTCAAGGCCCTTGAGAGGAAAAAGAATGTTTCCGGCGCGTTCACCCTCGTTGAACCGGGATCATTCAAAGGGAAAAAAGTTCTTCTGGTGGACGATGTCGTAACGACCGGGGCCACGCTGAACGAATGTTCAAAGGTCCTCAAACGGGCCGGGGCCGTAGTGGTCGCCATCACCGTTGCCAGGGCCGTGAAGTTGTGATAATCAGTTCTTAGCGGAATTTTATAGGGAAGGTGAAATGGGATGGGCAAGGTAGTCTCTTTAAAAAAGCTCCAGACCGAGCTTGCCTCAGGCAGAAAAAAAAAGAAGGTGGTCTTCACGAACGGCTGTTTCGATATTCTGCACGCGGGCCATGTGAGATACCTTAAAAAGGCCAGGTCGCTTGGTGATGTGCTCGTGGTGGGGCTCAACAGCGACAGCTCCGTGCGTTCCATCAAAGGCCCGGCACGGCCCATAGTCCCCCAGCGGGAACGCTCAGAGGTCCTCTCGGCCCTCGAGTGCGTTGATTTCGTGGTGCTGTTCAACGGACCGACACCGCTGAAGCTCATAGAGGCGATAAAGCCCGACATTCTCGCTAAAGGAGCTGACTGGGCTGCCAGAGACATCGTTGGAGCGGACATCGTAAAAAACAGCGGCGGCCGCTTGGCCCGGATAACCTTAGTCAAGGGCAGGTCCACCACGAACATCATTAGAAGAGTGCTCGAGCTGCACAAAAGCCGCGGTCAATAAGGCCCCTGGTTGATCCCGAGCCAATAGGCGCAGGCGGCGATTATAGCGTCATGGTACGCATCATAGTCCAGGGCCTTGATTATGTAGCCGTTCGCTCCCAGCTCGTAAGACCTCCTTATGTCCTCTCTCAGCTTCGAGACCGTCAGCATGACCACCGGTACAAGCCTCGTCCGGCTGCTCGAGCGGATCTTCGCGAGCACCTCGAACCCGTCCAGCTTCGGAAGCCTCAGGTCCAGCAAGACGACCTTCGGCAGGTCCGCCGTATCCCGGCCCTCGTATCTGCCTGCTCCGAATAAGTAGTCGACGGCGTCCTGGCCGTCATACGCGACTATTATGGCATTATCAGTCAGGGTGCACTCTTCGAGCGCGTGTCTGGTAAGCTCAACGGCCTCGAGACTGTCCTCGACCAGAAGGATCGTGCCAGCCATCAGCCATTCCCCTTTTGAAGAGTGAAATAGAAAACCGCGCCTTCGCCTGTTTTTCCCTCTGCCCAGACACTTCCTCCGTGCCTCTGCACTATCTGTTTCACGGTCGCCAGCCCGATGCCCGTCCCCGGAAATTCATCCTGTGAATGGAGCCGCTGGAACGGGTGGAATAGCCTGTCCGAGTGGGCCATGTTAAAGCCCACGCCGTTGTCCCTTACGCAAAAAACATCCTTCCCGGCCTCTTCCCCGCACCTTCTGAACTCTATCCTGGGCCCGTCTCTTTTCGATGTGAACTTCCACGCGTTCCCCAGAAGATTTTCAACCACCATCCTCAAAAGCCTTTCATCCCCCCGTGCCGCGAGCCCTTTTTCAATGACAAAATCGCTTTTCCTTTCCGGGTCGGCCTTTTCCAGGTCGCTGGCGATCGACAACGCAATGGCACTCAAATCGACCGCGCCTAAGCTGACCTCGGCCCTCATCACGAAAGAAAGGTTCATGAGGTCATCTATGAGCTGCCCCATCCTTCTGGCGGACGCCCTTATGCGTTCAAGATGGTCCTGGCCCTCGTGGTCGAGCCTGTCCCTCTGTTTTTTAAGGAGCAATATGGTAAACCCGTCTATGAGCCTCAAGGGCGAGCGAAGGTCGTGCGCCACCGAGTAGGTAAAGGTCTCCATCTCTGTCTTGGCCACGGCGAGGTCCTCGTTCGCCCGTTTCAACTCCAGCGTTCTCTCCTCGACCCTGTGCTCCAGCTCTCTGTTGAGCTTTGTCACCTCGTCCTCGGCCTGCTTGCGCTCGGTTATGTCCTGAACCGTGCCTGCCATGCGCACGGCCTTTCCTGATTCGTCCCTTATTACCTCGCCCTGGATATGGACTATTCGCTCGACTGCGTCGCCCCTTGTTATCCTCGCGTCGACAGAATAGGCTTGCTCACTGTCAATAGCTTTCCGGAGCTTCATGATAACAGCCTCCCTGTCATCCGGATGTACGGACTCCAGGTAACTCTCAAAGCTGTCGAACTCCACCCTCGTTCTTCCGAATATTCCAAAGACCTCATCCGACCTGTACACGAAATCCTTTTCCATGTCCCATTCCCAGTTACCTATATGGGCTATCCTCTGTGCCTCGCGCAGGCTATGCTCGCTCTTCCTCAATGCCTCTTCTGCGTTTTTGAGGGTCGTAATGTCGGTCGAGACCCCGCAGACGGCGTAGGCCTTCCCCTTAGTGTCCTTCAGGGGGAACTTGATTGAGATATATGAGTGCACGCCGTCCCCGAGCGGAAACGACTCCTCGAATTCCATGGGCCTGTCATACTCGAGGACCTTCCTGTCGTTCTTGTCGAACTCCATTGCTATCTGTTCCGGGAACAGTTCCAGGACCGTTTTACCGTAAATATCCGCCTTGCTCCTCCGGGTGACCATCTCGAAGAGCCTGTTGACGAATATGTGCCTGCCCTCGAGGTCCTTCATGAAGACGACATTGCCCATGTTGTCGAGTATGGCCCGAAATTTCTCCTCGCTCTCACGGAGGGCCTCCTGGGCTTTCCTGCGTTCTGTGATGTCCACAATGCCGGCGATCGCGCCCTTGTACACGCCGCCCTCAATAAATGGCGCGACTGCTATCGTCGCATATAATCTGCCGCCGTCCTTCTTAACATACTCAGCGTCCATGACCTCTTTTATGCCCCTTTTCCTGCGCTCAAGCCTTTCCTGAGTGATCCTTACGCCTTCCTCATCTAAAAATTCGAAGAGGCTTTTCCCCATCATCTCGCTCACAGCGTACCCGAGCATCTCCGCCATCCTCGGGTTTACATAGGTCGTAACGGCGTTCTCGTCGATCACCCATATGCCCTCCTGAAGGTTTTCTATGAGGGTCCTGTACCTTAACTCGCTTTCCGCAAGGCTCTTCTGGCTGTTGACCAGCTCTTGCTGCCTTTCCAGTATGCTAGCGGCCATAGCGTTGAATGACGAGGCCAGCTGTCCTATCTCGTCCCTTGTCCTCACAGGCACCCTGACTTCGTAGTTCCCGGCCGCTATCTCGCCAGCTCCAATGGCCAGCGCCCTCAGGTGCCTTACAATTACTCTTATGAAGTAAAATACGAGCGCGCCGATAAGCCCGGTAACAAGTATGATCGCGCCGAAGGTGTACCATTGGCTCCTTATGACAGGGGCAAAGACTTCTTCCCTGTCTACCTCGACGACAAGGGTCCAGCCAAGGGACGGGAAGCACATCGACGCGCCCACGACCATCTCCCCCC
Organism: Deltaproteobacteria bacterium GWA2_54_12; assembly: GCA_001795535.1. Classification (GTDB taxonomy): domain Bacteria; phylum Desulfobacterota; class GWC2-55-46; order GWC2-55-46; family GWC2-55-46; genus GWA2-54-12. The sequence continues at coordinate 2,392 of MGPK01000067.1, read as the reverse complement.
TGTAATCAGGGTAGAAGCCTGTTTCCTCATCCCTATGCTCCAGGCACTCCCTTACAGGGTAGGTGTCGACCTTCTGCTTCAGGGCGGCGTCTGAAACATACCTCGAAGGGGTAATCATGAGCTTGTCCCTGTTCACCAGGTATATCTCGAAAGTGCTCCACCTGCCCCAGTGGCTCCAGCTCAACGCCCCGAGGCGCACTATGTACTCGCCGGTGAAAAACTCGCCGAACTTTGAAAGCGCGGTAAACCCGGTCATCACGCCGAGAACTTTCCCTTTCTCAGCGCGGCTGTATATGGGAGCTGAAACGGCTATTTGAGGACCGAACCTGGAAACCACCTCGACCACAGAGAGACCCTTGAGCCCACTCCTGAAGAACTCTTCCTTCGAGAGGTCTTCGCCCTCCAGGCCGGGAATTGTAGAGGCCAGTACTTTTCCGTCGGGGGCTGTAATGATGTTGAGGAGGTACATCTCCTTTAGTATCGGGAGCTTGTACTTTTTCATATACTCGCCCAACACCCTTCCGACAGCCTTCCTGTCCATTCGTTCAAGCGTGCTCACGATGAAACCGTCGCTCGCGAAATCCTGCATCCTCTGCTTGTTCATGTGCATATACATGAGGATGTAGGCCTCCCTCTCGTCAGCGATCTGCCGGAGCTCGGTGATGAGGAGCCTTTCCATCTCCTCTTTGTTGTTCTCGAATATCATAGAGATGACGGCGAGTATGGGCAGAAGGATGACCAGATAGGCTATAATTACCTTATATAAAAGAGAAAAACGGGGCATAAGGGCTTTTCTCCCTTTCGGTTGTAAGGGGAAATGAACGCAAAACCGGCTATTCCGAGTCTATAGTAACCCTGTCCCATGTCAATACTCCGCCGTTGTACCTTTTGTCACATACTTCCCAATCCTGCGGGTGTAGATTCAGCTAATCTCAAAGAGGAGTCTTGTCCATGAAAAGATATCTGCCGCTCCTTGCCGCCGCGTTCCTGTTTACAGCCTTTTCAGCCGCCGAGCCAGTAAAGGCGGAGTTGAACATAAACATAGGCATAGGCAGACCCGCCAAAAAGGTGAAGGTAATCGACCCCCCGGTGGTGGTCGTCATCCCCGGCACCTATGTCTATATCGCCCCTGATCTGGATGAGGATATCTTTTTCTACAGGGGCCACTGGTGGAAGTCGAACGGAAGAAGATGGTACAGGTCGGACGAATTCGGCGGCCCCTGGATATTCATAAGCATTGAAAGAATGCCGAGGGCACTCGTACACCTGCCTGAGCGCTACAGGGACTTGCCCCCGGGCCTTGAACGGATGCCTCCGGGCCATGTCAAGAAGCACTGGAAACAGTGGGAAGACGAAAGGCATTGGGAAAGCAGGCACGAATGGAAGGAACACAAGCGGGAGCACAGGGAACACAAAGAACATAAAAAACACGGGCGCGACTGAAGATAAAAAAAAGCCCCGCTGCCGGAAGGCAGCGGGGCTTTTTGCGTTTTAATGATACAGGCTTCTTAAGAAGCTCCAGATGCAAGGCGTCGAGGAGCGAGATACGAGGCGTACTCTTTTGTACGCCGCAGTAGCAAGCGACGCTGACAACGACGCAGATGGACTTATTAAAAAGCCGATTAAGGCTTAGCAGTCGTAGTACAGATAAAACTCATAAGGCACCGGGCGCATCCTTATGGGGTCAAGCTCGGCTTTCTTCTTGTACTCTATCCAGGTGTCGATAACATCCTGGGTGAAGACATCTCCCTTCATGAGGAACTCGTGGTCGGCCTTGAGGGCGTCCAGAGCCTCTTCCAGCGAACCGCAGGCTGAAGGTATCTTGGCGAGCTCTTCCGGGGCAAGCCCGTAGATATCCTTGTCCATGGGCTCACCCGGATGTATCTTGTTCTGTATGCCATCAAGGCCGGCCATGAGCATGGCCGCGCAGGCCAGGTAGCCGTTGCATGACGGGTCGGGGAACCTTACCTCTATCCTCTTGGACTTGGGCGAAGGAGAGTACATCGGTATCCTGACGGAAGCCGAGCGGTTTCTGCTGGAGTAGGCCAGGTTTATAGGGGCCTCATAGCCGGGGACCAGACGCCTGTAAGAGTTCGTGCCGGGGTTGCAGAACGCGTTCAGGGCCCTGGCGTGCTTCAATATGCCGCCTATGTAGTACAGGGCCATCTCGCTCATGCCGCCGTACTCGTTACCGGCGAAAAGGGGCTTGCCGCCCTTCCATATCGACTGGTGGACATGCATGCCGCTGCCGTTATCGCCGAAGATGGGCTTGGGCATGAATGTGACGGTCTTGCCCCACTTCTTCGCGACATTCTTCACTATGTACTTGAACCACATGAGCTTGTCGCCCATCCTGACGAGGCTGTCGAACCTCATGTCTATTTCGGCCTGT
>MGPK01000066.1 GCA_001795535.1 Deltaproteobacteria bacterium GWA2_54_12 | reverse complement strand
TCCATCTGGGACTCGCTCCTTTTCTGATATCATCAATCGTCTAAGGCCGATTTATTTCTTCTCGTAGCACTTGCCGCCTTCGTGGTAGGTAAGCTCTTCCATCGCGGCCTTCTCTTCTTTCAGATAACTCCTGTTCCTCAAGATAAGCTCGCCGTAGTCTACCTGGTGGCCGTCGAACTCGGGGCCGTCCACGCAGACGAACTGGGTCTTGCCGCCCACCGTTACCCTGCACGCGCCGCACATGCCGGTGCCGTCGACCATGATCGGGTTGAGCGACACGAATGTCGGTATCGCGTATGGCTTCGTGGTATTGCTTACGGCCCTCATCATGGGCACCGGGCCTATGCCGACGACCATGCCTATCTTCATGCCCTCGTCGATGAGGTTCTGGAGCACCTGCGTGACAAACCCGTGGTGGCCGCAGCTGCCGTCGTCAGTGGTTATATGTATGTCGTCGCTTACGGCCCTCATCTCCTTTTCGAGTATGAGGAGGGATTTGTTTCTCGCACCTATGATGGAGACGACCCTGTTGCCGGCCTCTTTCAAGGCTTTGGCTATGGGATATACAGGGGCGGTGCCTATGCCTCCGCCAACGCAGACGGCAATGCCGAAGTTCTCTATGTGCGTAGGCTTGCCGAGAGGGCCGACCACATCGAGAATGGAGTCCCCGGGGATCATGTTGCCCAGCATGGCGGTAGACTTGCCCACTTCCTGCATGATGATGGTTATGGTGCCGTCGTTGTTGTCGGAATCGACTATGGTAAGCGGAATCCTTTCGCCCATCTCGTTAAGCCGGAGGACCACGAACTGCCCGGCCTTCCTCTTCTTCGCTATGAGCGGGGCTTTGATCTTATACTGGTAGACCGTATGGGCCAGCTCAATTTTTTCCGTTATCTCGAACATGGTCTGCTCCTTTGCGGCTTATACCCGGGAACCCCGTTTTTTTAAAAAGCCTTTACCGTCAAAATTTACCGCCGTTTATGGCGAAGGAATAATACCAGAACAACTTTCCTGTTTTCAATCTTTTAGATGATTGACAAGGCATATCCAGAACTCCCTGTTCCCCTTGGCCCCAAGTATGGGAGAAGTCCCAGTGGAGCGCACCGTAAACCCCAGACCTTCTGAAAACTGCCCTATCCTTTCCACTACGGCCCTGTGCTGCTCCGGGTCTCTTACTATGCCGCCTTTTCCGACCTGGCCCTTGCCCACTTCGAACTGCGGCTTTATGAGGGCAAGGACAAGGCCGCCTTCTTTCACGAACTCCCTGACCTTGGGCAGGACCTTCTCAAGGGATATGAAGGAGACATCTATTACGACTAGGTCAACGGCCTCGCCTATCTCGGATGGTTCAAGGTGCCTGATATTTTTTTCCTCGAGCAACCTGACCCTGGGGTCGCCTCTCAAGGAAACATCTATGAGCCCTTTGCCTACATCTACAGCGTAGACCCTCAAAGCCCCCCTTTTAAGGAGGCAGTCGGTAAAGCCGCCTGTGGACGCGCCCACATCCATCGCAACAAGTCCGCTCGCGTCGATCCCGGTCTCGTCGAGGAACCCGGCGAGCTTCACGCCGCCCCTGCCGACAAAGGGCAGAGATTCCTTGACCGTTATCACGGCCTCCGGGTCGACCTCTTTGCCTGGCTTGTCGATGATGACGGAACCGGACATGACCTTCCCGGCCATTATGAGGGCCTGGGCCTTCTGGCGGGTGGGGACGAGCCCCTTTTCAACAAGGAAGCTGTCTATCCTTATCTTTTTTTTCTTTTCTGTCTTCAGGGAAAAGCCATCTTAATTTTTTTATTCCTGCCCACCAGCGTCTTTACGGCCGCCTCTATGCCGGAGGCGTTGAGGCCGATCCTGGCGCGAAGCTCGTCCTGGCCGCCGTGCTCTATGAACTCATCGGGCACGCCGACACGCTTGAGCGGCACCTGTACGCCGTGCTCCTCCAGAAGCTCCATCACAGCGGCTCCGAAGCCGCCCTGGAGGGCGTTCTCTTCTACGGTCACTATGCAGGCGGCACTGGAAGCGGCCCGCAATATGCAATCGCCGTCCAGCGGCTTGGCGAACCTGCAATTCACGACACCGGCGTTTATACCCGCCTTCTCAAGGGAAGCTGCCGCGTCGAGCGACGGGTGCAGCATGGTGCCGAGCGCGAGTATGACGGCATCTTTGCCCTCTTTCAATACCTCTGCCTGGCCCGGGGGTATGAACTTCATCGGCCCGGTCATGTCCGCCCCTATGCACACCCCTCTCGGGTATCTTAAGGCAACCGGGCTTCCGTAGCGGACCGCGGAGTAGAGCATATGCCTGAGCTCGTCCTCGTCCTTCGGGGCGGCGACTATCATGTTCGGTATATGCCTCAGAAACGATATATCAAAAAGCCCGTGGTGCGTAGGCCCATCCTGGCCCACTATTCCGGCCCTGTCTATCGCTATCACGACCGGCAGGTTCTGCAGACATACATCATGGAAGACCTGGTCATAGGCCCTCTGGAGAAAAGTCGAGTAGATGGCCGTCACTGGCACGAAGCCTTCCTTGGCAAGACCAGCCGCGAATGTCAATGCGTGCTGCTCGGCTATGCCGACATCGAAAAACCTGTCGGGGTAGCGCTCGGCGAACTTCGCCAGGCCCGTTCCCTCGGGCATGGCGGCGGTAATCGCCACTACGCGGCGGTCCTGCTCGGCTACCTCCAGGAGCGCCGTGCTGAATACATTCGTATATGACTGCTTCGATGGTTTTTTCGGCCTGCCCGTCTCCCTTATGAACGGCCCTACGCCGTGGAAGGCGGCCGGGTCTGCCTCGGCAGGCAGATACCCCTTGCCCTTGGTCGTCAGGACATGCAGTAATACCGGCCCTTCAAGCACGGACACGTCCTTGAGCACGGTCACGAGCGCGGCCATGTCATGGCCGTCTATGGGGCCTATGTAATGAAAGCCAAGCCCCTCGAAGAGCATGCCGGGAGTAAGTAAAGTTATTATCGAATCTTCGGCCTTCCTGGCCAGGTCAAGTAGCCTGTTGCCTACCCTGGGTATGGACTTGATGAAGTTCTCGACATCTTTCTTGAGGTTCGTGACAAACCTTCCGGTAAGCTTCCTGCTCAAAAACTGCGAGAGAGCGCCGACATTCTTGGATATCGACATCTCGTTGTCGTTCAAGACGACTATGAGGTTTTTTTTCAGATGCCCGGCCTGGTTCAACCCCTCGAAGGCGAGCCCGGCGGTAAGCGAGCCGTCACCTATGACGGCCACGACCGTGTTCTTCTTTCCATCAAGGTCGCGGGCAGCTGCCATGCCAAGGGCGGCGGATATCGAGGTCGAAGAATGCCCGGCTATGAAGGCGTCGAACGGGCTCTCGGAAGGCTTTGGAAAGCCGCTCATACCGCCGAACTGCCGGAGGGTCCTGAAATCGTCCTTCCTGCCGGTGATTATCTTGTGGGCATAGGCCTGGTGGCCTACATCCCAAATTATTTTGTCGTCTGGGGTATTAAGGACATACTGGAGGGCTATGGCTATCTCGACAGCGCCGAGGCTCGAGGCAAGATGTCCGCCGACATCGGAGACAGTGTCGATTATGAGCTCTCTTATCTCGGAAGCCAGCTTCGGCAGCTCCTCGGGAGCGAGCCGCTTGAGGTCAGCGGGCCCCGTTATTCCGTCCAGGAGTTTTTTCACGGAGGCGCCTACCTACTTCCTTCTCTGTACTATATAGCGGGCTATGGCCCTTAATGGGTCGGCCTTTTCATCGAAACCTTCAAGGGCCTTCAAGGCGATGTCAACAAGCTCTTCGGCCCGCTTCCTCGACTCGTCCAGGCCGATGAGGGACGGGTAAGTCGCCTTGCCCTTTTTCTCGTCGCCGCCCGTGTTCTTGCCCATCTCGTCGGCTGACCCGGCGACATCAAGGATGTCGTCGGCTATCTGGAAAGCGAGCCCGATGCTCTTGCCGTATTTTGAGAGAGCCTCGATTTCCTTCTGCCCAGCCCCACCCATGATGGCGCCTGACCTTACCGCGGCCAGGATGAGCTCGCCTGTCTTGTGTATGTGGATATACTCAAGCACCGGGAAAGGCACCTCAATGCCTTCGGACTCGATATCGACCATCTGGCCGCCTATCATGCCGGCGGAGCCGGAGGCCTTTGAAAGCTCGGTTATTACTTTTATCACCCTGGAAGGGTCGGAGGTCTTTGTCGCGGCAACAAGCTCGAAGGCGGCCGTCAGAAGAGCGTCCCCGGCCAGTATGGCGACAGCCTCCCCGAAAGCCTTATGGCAGGTCGGAGCGCCCCTGCGCATGTCGTCGTTGTCTATGGCCGGGAGGTCGTCATGGATAAGGGAATAGGTATGGACGCACTCGAAGGCGCAGGCCGTGTTAAGGGCCTCCTGCGCGCTTCCGCCAGCCGCTTCAGCGGCCGCGAGCACCAGGACCGGCCTTATCCTCTTGCCGCCCGCGAACAGGCTGTAGTGCATGGCCCTGTGAAGGTTCTGCGGGTACTCCTCCTCGCCGTGGAGAAGCTCCTTGAGCCCTTTGTTTACCAGTTCAATCTTTACGGAAAGGTATGCCTGTAGGTTCAATTCGTCCTCGCTCAAATAGAAGGGCCCGGGTGGGCTAACCCCAAGGGGGCCTCCTGCCTGAGCCCGAAGAATAACTAAAATATAATGATAACAGAAGAAAAAATCAAATACAAGGAAACGATTCTCCGGCCCAGGAACTAAAAAACCCCCTTCCGCGATGCGCGGAAGGGGGTCCTGTTTGCCTGGTTCAAAGGAGGCTTTTGGGCCTCTATGCTTTTAGCCGGCCTTTACAACATTCGAGGCCTGGGGACCCTTGGGGCCCTGAGTTATTTCGAACTCAACCTCTTCGCCTTCCTTGAGGGTCTTGAAGCCGTCGCCGGTTATGGCTGTGTAATGGACGAAAACGTCCTCTCCAGACTCCTGCTGGATAAAGCCAAAACCCTTGGTGTCATTGAACCACTTTACTCTTCCTCTTGCCATTACCGTGCCTCCTTGTTTTGGTACTCTCTTGCAGCATAAAAAAAACCGTGGAGTTATTGCCTGCCTCCACGGTCTATCTGACAATAACATGCCATAACTGCAAACAAGAATCCCTTTGTAGAATTTAGCGGCATATTATCAGCTTAAATAATTCGTTGTCAAGCATTTTTTATAAAGAACAAAAACTTTACTTTCAGTTTATCTTGCGGGAGCGACGATCTCTGAGATGCCCACCACATCCACTCCGTCGGCGGCAAGACCGGGAACCGCTTCCCTCAAGGCCTTTATCGTCTCAGGGTACGGATGCCCGATGGCAATCGCCTTGCCGCTGCGCTTCGCGAGCCGGGCCGCTTCCCTCAACTGGGTCTTAATGTAATCGACATCTCTCGTGTTGTCAAGGAATACATTCCTGTCAGCGCTGGGCACGCCAAGGTCCCTGGCAACCCGCCCGGCAACTGAGTTCGCCGTAGTGCGGCTGTCAACAAAGAGCATGTCCTTTCTCTTCACGACCTTCAGGACTTCCCGCATCCGCTGCTCGTCCTCGGTAAACCGCGAGCCCATGTGATTGTTTATGCCGATGGCGTCCGGCACCGTTTTCATGCTTTCCTCGACCTTCACCCTGATCTCCTCAGGGCTCATGGCCACGAGGAGCGCGCCGCCTCCGGGGTTATGCTCCATAAGCTCCCTGGGCTCCATCGGCATGTGCATGATGACATCGAGCCCCTTGGCCGCCGCGAGATTCGAAATACGGCCAGAGTCCCTCATGTTCGGCATTATCGCTATGGTCAGCTGGCCCCTGACCTCAAGCAGCTCTGCGAGCTTTTTTATGTCAGGGCCCATGTCGTCGATTATTATGGCCAGCCTGGGCCTGACCGAAGGCCTCAGCGCCTCAGGCGGGGTAACAGGCTCAGCAACGGGCGGTTCGACAGAAGGAGGCGGCACCTGAGGCACCGCGGGTATGATCGTCTCGGGCGGCTTTACGGGAGGCCTTGAAGGCTCCGGGCCCATGTACCTGAAAAAGAGCAGGGCGGCCCCGGCGCCCGCGACAAAGCCCAGCAGGAGCAAAAGCCACGAAGTGCCTGTTCCTTTTTTCTTCTTAGCCATCCGGCGTCTCCCTGTCAGAAAATAAAAATTTTAGAACTTTCAGCCTTAAACCAATTTGTTCAGGCTTCAAATAAGCTCCATATACAAGGCGTCGAGGAGCGAGGGATGAGGCGTACTCTGTTTGTACGCCTCAATCACGAGCGACAAAGACAACGACGCAGATGAACTTTTTCAGCAGCCTTTTAAATAAGCAAAGGCCCCTTCCGGGGCCTTTGCTTATTTATCGTTTATCTGGTTCTCAGCTTACTTTCTTTGTGCTGCCCTTGAAGATATACCAGCTCTTCAGATACTCAACGGCTCTCTTGAGCTGAATGTCCTCGCCGTTATCAGCGGGCTTGGCCTGGAGTTCTGCCGGGGCGCTTATCTTTTCCACTTCCGGCTTTTTAACCTCATTTTTCACGGCAGGCCCTTCAGCGGCAAGGTGGCCTTCGAGGTCAGCCTCTTTCAAATGGCCTTTGGGTACTTCGCCCACGACGATGTCAGGCTCGATGCCCCTGGCCTGTATGGACCTGCCCGAAGGCGTGTAGTACTTCGAGGTCGTGAGCCTCACCGCCGAGCCGTCTGAAAGGGGTATGATGGTCTGGACTGAGCCCTTGCCAAAGGTCTGCACGCCAAGGATTATGGCCCTCTTGTGGTCCTGGAGAGCGCCGGCCACGATCTCGGAAGCTGACGCGCTGCCGTTGTTGACCAGCACTATCATCGGGTAGTCGGGCTGGCTCCTTGAGGCGTCCGCGTTGAAGGTCATGTTCTGCCCGGCGGCCCTGCCCTTAGTGTAAACGATAAGGCCGGAGTCGAGGAACTCGTTGGACACCGACACGGCTTCCTGGAGGAGTCCTCCGGGGTTGTTCCTGAGGTCGAGTATCAGGCCGCGGAGCTTCTTGCCCTCGCTCTTGGAGGCAAGGTCAATAAGGGCCTTGTCGAGCTCCTCGGTCGTGCGCTCCTGGAACTGGTTGAGCTTGACATAGCCGAAGCCCTCGTCGAGCATCTTGTACTTCACGCTCTTGACCTTTATGACGGCCCTGGTTATCACAAAAGGCTTTGGCTCTTTAAAACTGTCCCTCATGATGTGGATCGTGACAGGCGTGTCCTTGGGGCCGCGCATGAGTCCCACGGCTTCCGTAAGCGGCATTTCCTTTGTAGACTTGTCGCTTATCTTGACTATCTTGTCGCCGGCCAGCAGGCCAGCCTTGTGCGCCGGAGTGTCCTCTATCGGAGCGACGACCGTAAGGACATTTTCTTTCATGCCTATCTCTATGCCTATGCCCCCGAAGCTGCCCTTGGTGTCTATCTGCATCTCCTGGTACTCGTCAGGGGTCATGAAGCTGGAATGAGGGTCGAGGTTTTTGACCATGCCCTTCAAGGAGTTATAGATGACATCTTTTGTATCGACCTCTTCAGCGTAGTTATCCTGGACTATACTGAGGACATCCGTGTACACCTTCAGGTTCTCGTAGGTGCTGCTCGGGATCGACGCCGCCCTCTGGGTAAGCCCCCATGAAGAGAACGAAAAAACGGCCACTATGGCCAACGCCCCTCCAAGGAGCTTGGGACTAAAGAATTTTCTCATTAATACTCCTCCTTAATATTGCCGCCACGGACGCATCAGGCATGCAGTGCATATTATACCAAAATGGTACTTAGCCTTAAACAGAAAATAATCAGCGCCCTTTTAGCCAGTCCATCGGGTCCTTCGGGACCCCCCTTTGCCTTACCTCAAAATACAGCCCGGGCCTGCCTTCGGGGCCGCTATCGCCGACAAGGCCGAGCTCAGCGCCTCTGGTGACATCCTCTCCTTTATCCTTCGAGACCTTTCCAAGATGGGCGTAAAGAGTATAGAAGCCGCCCTTGTGGTCGAGTATCAGGACCTGCCCGTAACCCTTGAGCCAGCCCACATAAACGACCTTGCCGTCGTAGACGCTCTTGACGCTTGAGCCCAGGGCTGACTCTATGGTTATGCCGTTATTAAAGGTAACGGTCTGGAACTTGGGGTGCTTGACCTTGCCGTACCTCGATGTGACCTGCCCGTCGGCCGGCATGACAAGCCTGCCCTTCATCGAGGCGAAACCCGTGCCTTTCGGCGCGTCCGGCTCGTGGGTCGTGCGGAGCCTGTCTATGAGCTTTGTAAGCTCGGAGGCCGCCTTTTCCAGCTCGGCTACGGCCCCTTCCCTCCTGACCTTTTCCTGCTTTATACCGTTAAGGAGCGCGAGTTTTGTCTTGTGCAGCGCCTCTGATTCCGCTTTTTTCGAAGCGGCCGCGCGCCTTGCCGAGTCGGCTTCGTTCAGTATCGAGGCCTTTTTTTTCCGCTCGCCGTCAAGGGCGGTTATTGTCTTCTCGTATCTTTCTATAAGGCCCGCGTCCAGATCCATTATCATAGTCAGGTACTTATGCCGCCTGCCCAGGGTCGATGAATCGGACGAGAAAAGAACTTCCATCGCCTCTCCCCTGCCCATCTTGTACATGGCCCTGAGCCTTGCCGTGAGCCTTGATTCCAACTTTTTCTTGTCAGCTTCGATCAGGGAGATGCGCCTTTCTGAAGAAGCGACATCCTTCTGAAGCCCGGCGACCGAGCCGTTAAGGACCGTCAGCTCTTCCCTTTTGGCCGTAAGCTCCTTGTTTATATTTTCGAGCTCGCCGAGGACATCGGTCTCCTTGCCGGATATCTCCTTTATGGCCTTCTTCTCTTCCCTTATCTGCCTCTGGACATCCTCGAGCCGCTTTTCTTTCTTCAGCAGTTCCTGCTTCGGGGGCTTTTCCGCGAAAGCTCCCTGGGCGAACGCCAGCACCAGGAAAACAAGTACGGCGAGCCTCATACCTTCAGAAACCTGTTCATGGAGATGAGGCTTCCTGCCACACCCATGAGCATGCCAGCGCCGGTAAGGAACGCAAGAAAAAGGACAGTGCTGAATGGCATCTCGACCGCGAACCGGAGGTAAGCGGGTATCTCGCTCAACACGGCATACCTTCCGACGGCGAGTATGCACATCGCGAGCAGGCCGCCGAAAAGCCCCTGTATGAGCCCCTCAAGCACAAAAGGCACCTTTACATACATATCGGAAGCGCCGACCAATTTCATTATCTCTATTTCATCTTTGCGCGCGTATACGGCAAGCCGTATTGTGTTGGAGATGATGAACAGGGTGGCCGCCCCAAGGAACACGCCCATGGCTATGGCCGCGAGCTGGATGAACTTTATGAAGGCCGAGAGCTTTTCGACCCATTCCCTGCTGTACTGGACATCCTCGGCCCACTCTAAGGCCTTTATGCGGCCCGCTAACTCGGCTATCCGTTCCGGCTGGTTGAACTCGTCACGGACCCTTACCTCGAAGGAAGCAGGGAGCGGGTTGGCGTCTACCCCGTCGAGTATGCCCTCGTGCCCCTTGAGCTCGTCTTTAAGCTCCGCAAGGGCCTTTTCCTTTGAGATATACTCTGCCGACTTCACGCCCGGCAGACGGCCCAGCGCCTGTTTTAAGCTGTCGGCCTGACCGACTGAGGCGTCCTTGACATAGACGATTATCTGAGTCTTTTCGCCCCAGCCCTCGACAACCCCGTTCAGGTTCATTATGACGAAGACAAAAAGCGAGAATATGGCGAGCGAAAACGCGAGCGTGAAAGAGGTAAGGATAGTGGTGCCGACATTCTCGCGAAGCGAACGGAGCGCGTCACCAAGTATGTAGACGAGGTCTGCGGAGCCTGACTTTGACATCAGCCGATTAGCCTCCCGCCTTCGAGCGCGACCGTCCTTCTGGCGTACTTCTCAATGAGCATCTTGTCGTGCGTTGCGACGACTACCGTCGTGCCACGGCTTGAGACCTCGCGGAAAAGCTCGATTATCTGGATAGAGAGCGCCGGGTCGAGGTTTCCGGTGGGCTCGTCGGCGAGGATTATCGCCGGGTCTTTCACGAGCGCCCTTGCTATGGCGACCCTCTGCTGCTCGCCGCCTGAAAGCTGGAGGGGCTTGAAGTTGGCCCTGTGCTGTAGCTTTACATACGAGAGCATCCTGGCGACCCGCCTTTTGACATCTGACGGGGCAACCCCCATGACCTTCAAAGAAAGCGCGACATTCTCGAAGACAGTCTTGTTGGGCAGCAGCTTGAAATCCTGAAATACGAAGCCGATGCGCCTTCTGAGTTCCGGCAGCTCAGCGGAAGGTATCCTCACATAGTTCCTTCCGTCGAGGATTATCTGCCCTTCGGTCGGCGCTTCAGAGCCGAACATTATCTTAAGGAGTGTGGATTTACCTGCGCCGCTCGGGCCGGTTATGAACAGGAAGTCGCCTTTGGGGATTTTCAGGGTGACATCCACAAGAGCAGGCACCCCGCCTTCGTAGCTCTTTGATACGTGGAACATTTGTATCATCTAACAGGCATCTCCCTACGGATAAAGGCTACCTCTAAAAATTGTTCTTTTTCCTGATCTCGGCAGGGCAAATAAAAATGCACACATATTCTCATATATGCTGCGCATTTTATTTTCACCCTTCCTTGACTTCAGAAAAAATATCTAATTTTTAGAGGCAGCCATAAATTATTAAATTAGCTTTGATTTTCAACGAGTTGCGCCCTGCCAAAAAGCCCAACCATTATCCCAGCAGACTGTTGTCCTGTCAAGGGTTTATGCGTGAACGACATTCGTGATTCTAGCTGTTTTCCGTATTGCCTCCGGCCACGCGCTTGAGTTTTTGTTTTCCATTCCAGCCCCTTACCGGATATAATCCCGCATAGACAACCGAAGGAGTTTTAAAGAAAATGAAGTTCGATTTTGACAGATTGACAGACAGAAACGGCACCCACTCGGTCAAGTGGGACCACTACGATATGAAGGGCATCGTCGACGGCATGATACCAATGTCGATTGCCGACATGGACTTCAAGGCCCCGGGCTTCATAACAGACGCGCTTGCCCAGAGGGTGGCGCACGGGATTTTCGGCTACACTGTGATGCCGGGGAGCTATTACGAAGCCCTCGAAAAATGGCTGGAGAAGAGGTTCGGCTGGGTTGTCCAGCGTGAGTGGATAAGATTTTCTCCGGGCGTCATCCCGGCGCTTAACTTCTGCGTGCAGGCTTTTACGGAACCAGGCGACAAGGTCATCATACAGCCCCCGGTCTACCACCCGTTCAGGGCGGCCATAAGCAACAACGGAAGGGTCGTGGTGAACAACCCTTTAATGTGTGACAAGGGCCGCTACAGCATGGACCTCGACGGCCTCAAAGGGCTTCTGGACAGCCGCACGAAGATGATCATACTCGCCAGCCCGCACAACCCCGTGGGCCGGGTGTGGGCGAAAGACGAACTCAAGGCATTGGTCGACATCTGCGCCGAGAACAACATCCTGATCGTCTCGGACGAGATACACGCTGACCTCGTGATGCCCGGCTTCAAGCATATCCCGACGGCAAGCGTATCGGATGATGCCGCCAGGATTACCATCACCTGCACCTCGCCGTCCAAGACCTTCAATGTGGCCGAGCTGCATGTGGCGAATATAATAATCCCCGACAGGGCGCTCTTTGAGAGGTTCGACCTTGCGCTGATGAAAGCCGGTCTCAACAGGCCCAATATCATGGGCCTGTGCGCGGCTGAGGCCGCCTACACCAATGGCGAGAAATGGGTCGAGGAGCTTGTCCCGTACCTTCACAAAAACTATCTGGCGATGAAGGAATTTTTCACAAAGAATCTTCCAGTCGTAAAAAGCGGCGAGATGGAAGGGACTTACCTCGGCTGGCTCGACTTCAACGGCTTCGGGCTCCCTGACTCAAAGGTAGAAGAGATACTCCTCACAAAGGCTCGGGTAGCCATGACGCCGGGCCGCATCTTCGGCCCCGGTGGGGAAGGCTTCTACAGGATGAACCTCGCCTGCCCGAGGGCAGTAGTGGAAGAGGCGTTGAGGAGGATTGGAGAGGCGTTCGGGGGGATTTGAATCTGATTTATTTAAAAGGCCGGATTCCTTCAGGAATCCGGCCTTTCTATATTTCGGCAGGGCCAGTGTCAGTAGATATTGTAAAGCATGACAAGTCCAGCCTCGTAATGCGTGATAATAGCATCGTTGCGCCCATCTCCGTTTATATCACCCACCGCCAATCCCTGCGGGTGATAATGGCTCTGATAAGGGACCGCAATTCCGATATACTTCCCGAGTTTCCCATTGCGTTCCTGCAATAAACCTGTCAACCAGCCACCGTGGACTACAATGACATCCTGCCTGCCGTCATTGTTAACATCCTCAATTACTACAGGCTCAGGATAATTGAGTGCATAACTGTTTGGCTGTTCCAGGGCGCCCTGTGTATTTTGAAGGAATACATTCACTTTATTCCAGCTCTTTGTAGCGACGAGATCATTTCTCGAATCCCCATTTACATCGCCGATAGCCAGATCATAAAAACTTGGCAATTGTTCGATGTAATGATAAACAGGAGCATCAAACGTACCGTAGCTGTTTTGCAGCAAAATCGCCAGACCGCTTCTGATGCCCAAGCATGTGACCGCTATGTCGGTCAGACCGTCATTATTTAGATCCCCACTCTCGATCATATTCAGGCCGCCGTTATTTACTGAGTAAGCCATCGGCGCTGAAAGGATTCCGGAATTAGTCTGGAACCTGACCTCAACAGTTGCGTCATGCGTGCTGGCCAGATCAAGCCTCCCATCATTACAGGCGCGTGCATGTTTTCCTGCAAAAAAATATTCATTCCGGTATCAGTCCCCACAGCCACATCGACTCTGCCATCGTTGTTAAAATCACCTGTCACGACCGATTTTGGGAAACCGTTCGCGACCTGATACTGTCCTGGCAAAGCCTTTGCGCCGGAGCGGCCGGTTACCTGGAATGACCCGCTGACAGGCAGTTCGGCATTATCGTAATACCTGAGGGGCGACAATGTGCCCATGCTTACATATCCGTGGTCAGGATGATAATAGGTGCCGCATGTGACTATGACATCGATATAGTCCGTACCGATGGAATTGACTGTTTCTAGGTTTTCAGTCTTGTAGGTCTTTGAGGTGTTCCTGTCCCTTACGACCATATTGATCAATTCGTTATAAGAACTCTCCAACATGTTGTAATACATTATCGACCCGCCTGCCTCTAAATCCATGGAACCTGACTGGATTGAAAGACTATCGAACGATATCGTCATGGACGAGAGCATCAGTGTCTCGCTGTCATACAGCAGGTCAACATTGACTGTTCCGCTGAGCCTTGTCCCCCTGGAGCAGTAGCCGTTGTAGATGAAGATGCCTTTAGCCGTATAGTCAATATTATAGTTCAGGATATATTCGAATTTGCCCGGCCCCTCCGCGCAGCTATTGTCTCCCTCGATTGCCCCGTCGGCGGCTTTTGCAGCTGATGCCCTCCCGTGCTTGCCGTCCAGCAGATCAGAAGTCTCTTTCAGGATTATGGAAAGGAGAAAGGTGTTCCGGCTTTTGGCTTTTTCAGCTGAAGCGCTGGTCTGGTTTTTCACTGCGCCAGCGTTGCTGAAAGAACCGCCCTCAAATGCGCTCGTAGCCAGCTCTTCGGCGTTTGAAGAGTTTATCTGGGCCGGGTCTGTAAGGCCGGTATAGACAAGGCTGCCGCCGGATGACGCGCCGCCTCCACCACCGCAGCCAGCTAAAAGGATCGGGACAAAGAGAAACAGAGAAAATATATACCAGAATGAGATTCGCGGCTGCATTGCGCCTTTCCTCGTTGAATTTCAAGCAGAATGGGTTCTATCATGACATATTGCAGCACCCGGCCCCAGCACGGCTACTGTACCAGAGTACAGCTTACATATAGGTTACTTTTTCACATAAAAAAAGCCGGATTCCTTTTGGAATCCGGCTTTTTTTATGTCTGGCGGGGCCGACGGGACTCGAACCCGCGCCCTCTGGCTTGACAGGCCAGCGTTATAACCGACTTAACTACGGCCCCGTTGTAATTAGTATTTCATGGTAGGCGGAACAGGGCTCGAACCTGTGACCCCTGCCTTGTAAGGGCAGTGCTCTACCAACTGAGCTACCCGCCCGTTGGAGCGAACTTCACTCCCCGCCGGTTGCCCAGCGGGGAGCTTTATTATTTACCAGTTCTGTCTTCGTATGTCAAGGGATTTGAACGGTCAGTGCCTGACCAGGTCTTCCGTTACCTGGGGAGCTGGCGCCGGAGGGGCCGCGACAACCGGCTTTTCCTCTGGCCTTACCTTGAAGATATCCTCCCTGGAGTTCACTTCGAGGGCGTTTATGAGGACCTCGTCCATGTGCTCCACCAGGACTGTCTTGACCTTCTTCAGTATCTGCGCCGGTATTTCCTTCAGGTCCTTCTCGTTCTCTTTAGGCACAAGGACCGTCGGTATGCCTGCCCTGTGGGCCGCCAGCAGCTTTTCCTTCAGGCCGCCTATGGGCAGCACCTTCCCGCGGAGCGTAATCTCGCCTGTCATGGCAACGCCCTTGCGCACAGGTATCTTGGTCAACGCGGACGCTATGGCCGTTCCCATGGTGATGCCTGCGGAAGGGCCGTCCTTGGGTATCGCGCCTTCAGGCACATGGATGTGGATGTCGAACTTCTGGTAGAAGTCCTTTTCCAAGCCTATCTCGGTTGCGCGGCTTCTTATGTAGGTCATGGCCGCCTGGGCCGACTCCTGCATTACCTCGCCGAGCTTGCCCGTGATGATGAGCTTGCCCCTGCCGGGAACGAGCGCGACCTCTATGGCCAGCAGCTCTCCGCCGACTTCCGTCCAGGCAAGGCCGGTAGCCACGCCTATCTCGTTATTGGCTTCGACCGTGCCGTACCTGTACTGCGGCACGCCGAGGTACTTGGGCAGCGATTTCATTGTGACAGTGACTTTCGCTTCCCTGCCCTTCTTGAGTATCTCTTTCGCGGACTTCCTGCATATCGCCGCCACCTGGCGCTCGAGGTTCCTTACGCCTGCTTCCTTGGTGTAGCGCCTTATCAGCATCATCAGCGCTGGCTTCCCAATCTCGAGGTTAACATCCGTCAACCCGTGCATCTTGAGCTGCTTGGGCAGCAGGAATCTTTCGACGATGTGAAGCTTTTCAAGCTCGGTGTAGCCGGGTATCCTTATGAGCTCCATCCTGTCGAGGAGCGGATAAGGTATGCCCTGTATAGAGTTAGCCGTGGTTATGAACATTATGTTGGACAGGTCGTAGTCGCAGTCCAGATAATGGTCGTTGAATGTATGGTTCTGCTCCGGGTCCAGGACTTCGAGCAATGCCGAAGCCGGGTCTCCCCTGAAGTCGTGGCTCATCTTGTCTACCTCGTCCAGGAGGAAGACAGGGTTGTTGGAGCCAGCCTTCTTGAGCGACTGGACTATCTTGCCGGGCATGGAGCCGATATAGGTCCTTCTGTGGCCCCTAATCTCGGCCTCGTCCTTGACGCCGCCGAGGGATAGCCTGACGAAGTTCCTGCCGGTTGCCCTCGCGATGGACTTGGCAAGAGAGGTCTTGCCGACTCCAGGAGGGCCGACAAGGCACAGTATCGGGCCCTTCATCTCTTCAACGAGCCCCCTTACGGCCAGGTACTCGATTATCCTTTCCTTAACCGTCTTGAGGCCGTAATGGTCTTCATCAAGGACCTTCTCCGCCTCTTCTATGTCCTTTTTCTCCTCTGTAACAGCGTCCCAGGGGAGCGACAGGAGCCAGTCTATGAAGTTCCTGGAGACGGTCGCCTCGGCTGACATGGGAGACATGAGCCTGAGCTTTTTTATCTCCTGCTTGGCCTTCTTCGTGGCCTCCTTGGACATCTTCTTGGTCTTGAGTTTGTCCTCGAACTCCTGGAGCTCGCTCTTGAAGTCGTCCTTCTCGCCGAGCTCCTTCTGGATGGCCTTCATCTGCTCGGAGAGGTAGTACTCCTTCTGGGTCTTCTCCATCTGGCGCTTGACCCTCTGGCGTATCTTCTGCTCCACCTCGAGTATCTCTATCTCGCTCTCCATGATGGAGTAGAGCCTCTCAAGCCTTTTGGCGGGGCTCGCAAGCGTAAGGAGCGCCTGCTTGTCCTCTATCTTTATGGTGAGGTGCGCGGAGATGGTATCGGCGAGCCTGCCCGGGTCCTCGATGGAGGACACGCTCATTATCATCTCGGGCGGGACCCTCTTGTTGAACTTCACATAGGTCTCGAAGGACTTCACGGCAGAGCGCACAAGGGCCTCGGACTCGACAGCCTCGTCGATGAGCTCATCCACTTCCTCGACCAAGACCATGAAGCACTCGTCCTCTGAGACGAACTCTTGTATCTTCGCCCTTCTCTTGCCTTCGACGAGGACCTTTACTGTGCCGTCAGGCAGGCGCAGCAGCTGGAGGATGGTGCCCAAGGTGCCTACATCATAGATGTCGTCCGGCCCCGGCTCTTCGGTCTTGGCCTTCTTCTGCGCCGCGAGCAGGATGGACTTGTCCGCGGCCATGGCGTTCTCGAGCGCCTTGATTGACTTTTCCCTGCCCACGAACAGAGGCACGACCATATACGGGAAAATAATTATATCTCTTAACGGTATTAACGGGATTATCATTTTGTCTTTCTTCAACTCTCTTCCCCCTTTGAAAAAGGACAGCATCTTGTCCACCCGTTCCCTAAACCTAAGCTTCTTGTCCAAACACGGCCTATACTGGAATGCCGCTTGCAGCGGAATTCACAACTGAACGGGTCAGGCTGTCTCCGCCCTGTTACCGTAGACGATAATGGGCTTCGCGCTTTCGAGGATGACATCCTCGTTTATGATGCACTCCTTGATGTTCGTCTGAGAAGGCAGCTCGTACATCGTCTCGAGCATTACATTCTCGAGGATGGCGCGAAGGCCCCTGGCCCCTGCCTTTCTCCTCATCGACTCCTTCGCGACGGCCGAAAGAGCGCCGTCCGTGAATTTGAGTTTCACATTCTCGAACTCAAAGAGCTTCTGGTACTGCTTTATTATGGCGTTCCTCGGCTCCATCAATATCTTCACCAGGTCCTGCTCGCTCAGCTCTCCGAGAGTAGCGATGACCGGGAGCCTGCCCATGAACTCGGGGATGAGGCCGTACCTCAGGAAATCCCCCGGCTCAACTTCGTGCATGAGCTTGGCGTAGCTGTGCTCGACATGCTTTTTGCCCTCTTCAAGGTTGAAGCCGACGGACCTCTTGCCTATCCTCTGAGCGACCATCGACTCAAGCCCGGAGAAGGCCCCTCCGCAGATAAACAGGATGTTGGTGGTGTCGACCTGCAAAAACTCCTGCTGCGGGTGCTTCCTGCCGCCCTTGGGCGGGACATTGGCAACAGTGCCCTCAATTATCTTGAGCAGCGCCTGCTGGACGCCTTCGCCCGAGACATCCCTCGTTATCGAGGGGCTGTCTGACTTCCTCGATATCTTGTCTATCTCGTCGATATAGACGATGCCCTTCTGGCAGCGCTCTATGTCGTACTCCGCGTTCTGCAGGAGGGAGAGGATTATGTTCTCTACATCCTCGCCAACATAGCCGGCCTCGGTCAGGGTGGTCGCGTCGGCTATTGTGAACGGCACATTCAGTATCTTCGCGAGCGTCTGAGCGAGGAGGGTCTTGCCAGAGCCGGTCGGGCCAACGAGCAGGATGTTCGACTTCTGCAACTCCACATTGCCCAGGGCTATCTTGGACTCTATCCTCTTATAATGGTTGTGGACAGCGACCGAAAGAACCTTCTTGGCGTGCTCCTGGCCTATGACATACTCGTCGAGGATCTTCTTTATTTCGGCGGGCTTGGGTATGGTGTGCTCCCGCTTCTTGAATTCCTCTTTCTCGTACTCTTCGGCGATAATGTCATTGCAGAGCTCGATGCACTCGTCGCATATGTAGACCATAGGTCCCGCGACAAGCTTTCTCACCTCGTCCTGCCCTTTGCTGCAGAACGAGCAAGTCAGGTAACTTCCGCCCTTTTTGTTTATCGACATCTTTTCCTCCAACCCTTCCTAGCGGACAAGCTATTGAATAATTTCGCTATTTCGGTTTTGCTTCAGTGACTATTCTCTTCTCTATGACCTTGTCAATTATACCATACTCCATTGCCTGCTGCCCAGTCATAAAGAAGTCCCTCTCGGTGTCCCTGTGGAGCTTCTCCAATGGCTGTCCAGAGTGCTTCCCGAGTATGGCGGTAAGCTCTTCCCTGACCCTCAGTATCTCTTTCGCCTGGATGTCTATGTCGGTCGCCTGCCCCTGCGCCCCGCCTAACGGCTGGTGGATAAGTATCCTCGAGTTAGGAAGCGCGTACCTTTTACCGGCGGCGCCTCCGCACAGGAGGAGCGCGCCCATCGAGGCGGCCTGGCCTATGCAGATCGTGGAGACATCGGGCTTGACATACTGCATGGTGTCGTAGATGGCAAGCCCGGCCGTTACAAGGCCCCCGGGAGAGTTTACATAAAGGTGTATGTCCTTTTCCGGGTCCTCTGACTCGAGGAAAAGGAGCTGGGC
Organism: Deltaproteobacteria bacterium GWA2_54_12; assembly: GCA_001795535.1. Classification (GTDB taxonomy): domain Bacteria; phylum Desulfobacterota; class GWC2-55-46; order GWC2-55-46; family GWC2-55-46; genus GWA2-54-12. Next base: position 9,067 of record MGPK01000066.1, on the reverse strand, counting down.
AACTATGAGGTTGGCCACGACATCGTCAACGGCGCTGCCGAGGAAGATAATCCTGTCCTTCAGGAGCCTCGAAAATATATCGTAGGCCCGCTCTCCCCTGCCAGTCTGCTCTACTACCATAGGGACCAGATTCATATCCCCTCCCGAGTGGTTATTAGCCCGGGTTTTCTCACCGGGCTTTTTCCTGCTACTTGCTTGCTTCTATTATGATATCGAATACCTTTTCGTGCTTGAGGCCGTCCTTTATTACTTCCATCGCGCCTTCGGTCTGTATCCTGGACATGAGCGACTCGTAGGAGACCCCCCTCTGGGCGGCAATCCCCCTTACGGACGCCTCAACCTCAACGAGGCTCACCTGGACCGCTTCCTTAGCGGCTATCGTATCGAGTATTATGTCCTCTTTGACCGAACGGGCGGCTGCCGGGCGGTACTTCTCCTTGAGCTGGTCGATATTCAATCCCCTGTCCTCAGGGGCTGCCATGCCGGAGCGCATGTTCTCGATGACCCTGTTGAGTATAACCCCCATGTACCTGTTGACCAGGGCGTCAGGGACATCGAAGGGATGGCTGGCGATGAGCTTGTCGAGTATCTCGTTCTTCAGCCTTTCCTTGGCCTCGCTCGACTTGTGCTTTTCTATCTCTTCCTTGACCTTTGCCCTCAGGGCCTCGAGGTTCTCGCACCCCATCTCCTTGGCAAAGTCCTCGTTGACCTCGGGCACGCCCTTTTCCTTGACGGCCTTTACATTGAGCTTGAACTGGCTGACCTTGCCCGCCAGGGAAGCTTCGCTGTAGTTTTCCGGGAAGGTGATATCGACTTCCTTCTGGTCGCCCTTGGAAACGCCCTTCAAAGCCTCGTCAAAGCCGGGCAGAAGGGACTTCTCCCCTATTACGCAGGGATAACCCTCGCCCTTGCCGTTCTTGACGGGCTCCCCGTTCATGAAGGCCTCGAAATCGACCATGACAAGGTCCCCCTCATTGGCGGGCCTGTCGACTTCCTTGTACTGGGCGGCGGCTTCCTTCAGGTTCTGGACGCCTTTTTCAATATCCTCTTCGGTTACGGCTGAACTCTCTTTGTTCAGTTCCATGCCGCGGTATCCGTCTACGGCCACATTGGGCTGGATCTCAACGGTCACGGAGAATGTAAATTCCTTGTCTTCGGCGAGCTCCCCGCCCTTCAAATCAATCTGAGGGGCTTCGACCGGCATGAACTGCTTTTCGCTCAGGGCCATCGAATAGCTGGACTCGATAATCCTCTTGGTCACATCCTCCTGGACATGCCCGGCAAATCTCGCCTTCAGGATGTTCATGGGAGCCGCGCCCTTCCTGAAACCGGCTATGGAAGCGGTCGACCTGATGTTCTGGTAAGCGGCTTTGAACTCGCGGCTTACGGTCTCGGCAGGCACCGAGATATCCAGCTTTTTCTTTACAGGGGTAATATCCTCGACTTGTACTTTGATGTTCTGCATTGTTCCCTTCCCTTTATATGAAATGTCCTTTATAGGCCTAAAGCTGGTGCGAGAGGGGGGAGTTGAACCCCCATGGTTGCCCACCAGATCCTAAGTCTGGCGCGTCTGCCAGTTCCGCCACTCTCGCAGGGTGACCCCGCCTGAAGAGCCGCGACAAAAGGGCTTCTCCCGTGATTTATGATCGCGACGAATTCCGCCTTTAAGACTTGTGAAGTGGCGGGGCCTGAATGAAGACAGAGCCGGGCTTGGAAGAGGTCTTTTAGCGCTAAACAGCGGGAAATCCGCACAAAAGCTTTAAGTATTATAAGGTATTCAATGCCCCCTTGCAACATTTTTTCAGGATGGGGAAGCCGCTCAAAGGGCCGGTTTTACGGTTTAAGACCCTGAAAACGGTCTTTATAAGGCAGTTATTGAGGTTTTATACGCGAAATCAAGCCATCATGACTGGTTTTTCCTGAGCTTGAACTTCTTGACCCCATCGGTCAAGTCCCGGTCGAGCCTTGAAAGCTCCTCGACCGCCTTGTCGGCCATGACGGCCTTTTCTATGTTCTCGACAGAGACTTTTCTTACGGCGTCGAGAGCTTCCAGCACTTTCGCGGTGTTCCTGCTCTGTTCCCTTATTACGGCGTTTACATAAGCGACCATTCTATTAACATCGTCTATGGTCGAGGTTATCTGCCTGTTGGAATCGGCCTGCGTCCTGGTTGAGGCGTTCACCTTGTAGGCGATCGCCGTCATGCGCTCGGAAGCCTTGTTGATGAGCTCTGAGCCCCTTGCCTGCTCCTGAGTGGCGTTGGCTATCCTTCTGGCCATCTCGGCGACCTTCCCTGTCGCCTCGGCGAGCATCCGTGCCTCCCTTGCCTGTACCTGGGAGGCGCTGGCTATCTCTCTTACGCTGGTAGTCGATCGCTGGGCGCTTCCGAGTATCTTCTTCAAGCTCTCGCCAGCCTCCATCGAAAGCCTTACGCCTTCCTCGACGCTGACAAAACCGCGCTCCATGGATTTGACCGCCCTGTCAGACTCTATCTCCACGGCGTCGATTATCTCGGAGACTTCCTTTGCCGAAGTCGAGGTCCTCTCGGCCAGGTCCTTTATCTCGTTGGAGACAACTGAAAAACTCTTCCCGTGGTCGCCTGACTGGGCCGCTATGATGGCCGCGTTCAAAGCCAGGAGGTTTGTCTCTTCCGCGACCTCCTGTATTACATCGAGTATTTTTCCTATTTCTTTAATCTTTTCAGACAGGCTGTTGATAATTATCGTGGACTCCCGGTTTATCTCCTTTGTCTTCACGATCCCGCCTATGGTGGACTCGACGGTCTCCATGCCTGCCCTGGCGTCCCGTATGACATCCTCGGCGAACCTTGAGGCCTCGGCCGCGTTCGACTCGACCTCCTTTATCCTCGCGTTTATCTGCATTATCGAGGAAGAGACCTGGGTGGCCGCGGAAGACAGGCTACCGATGTTCTCGGATATCTCCTTTATCGAGAACGACATGTCCCTGGTGGACGCGGCCGTGTCGTCCACGCTCATGGAAAGGGCCTCCATGCTGCCGACGACCTCCTTGATGCTCCCGCCGAGTTCCTGGACCGACGAAGAGCCGCGCTCCAGCGACCTTGCCAGCAACTCGGTGTAATTGGCTATGCCGGAGATGGCGGCGTTCAGTCCTTCCATGTTCGCCCCGATGGAATCGAGCGAGTTGCCCTGCCTGCTCGAGCCTTCGAGCACGGTCCTGCTCATCTCCCTCACCCTGGACGACACGCTCGCCGCCTCGTCGGAGGTGCGCCTTATGTCCTCTATCATCCTGTGCAGGTTCCTGGCCACGGCGTTTGTCTGCGCGCCGAGGTCTCCGACCTCGTCGTCAGTGCTGACATCCGCCTTGGCCGTAAGGTCGCCGGAAGCGAGCTGTCTTGTGGTGTCAACCAGGCTGAGTATCGGGGAAGTGACGACTTTTCTTATGAAGGCCAGGCCCACGAGCCCCATCGCCAGGACGACTATGAAGCCGTAGGCTATGGAACGCCAGATATCGTCCATGGCGGCCGCCATCTCGCTTTCTATGGGAATGACTATCTCGAGGCCGCCTATTACATCGCCTATCCTGTAATCTTTTCTGGGGCTTGCCGCCTGCGCGTTGTGGCATTCCACGCATGTCTGGGAGGTCGCGATATCGGGTATCATGTACCTGAGCGACTCTTTGCCTGCGTAGTCCCCGAAGCTGTATGAACGGGTATCCGCCCCCTTCACGAACCGCTCAAGCGCATTCAGCTGAAAAGCGTCCCTGGGCGCGTTGGAAGGGTTTATGGGGGTAAGGCTCACCAGTTCCATGTGGAGGCTTCCCTCGACCCCGAGGGTCTGGCCAGCCTCTTTCATGAATGTGGTATGTACGGGTATCGAGCGTTCCTTGTCCTGGTAGTTCCTGGAGACCGTAAGGCCGGACTCGAGAGCCCGCTTTACAACGGTGGAGTTGTAATACTGCCTGTCAGCCGCGGTCTTCCTTGAAAGGAACCCGGCTGTCATGAGGGCCATCCTCTGGGTCTGGGCTATCCTCTCCTGATAGATATACAGGCTGTAAACGCCGAATATGACCGCCCAGACAAGGCCTGCAAAGATAAGGAGCTTGACTCTGATCCCGAATCTCATCGTTTCCTTTTTTTGAAGGCCGTGTAAGGAACCAGCAGAGTGCGCAACAATCGGATGTTATTACTAAAACCGTCTATTTACAAGATTTTTTTCCGTGAAAGCCTGAATGCTTATCGGTGGAAGGGAGGCGCGTCTTGAACAAAAAAAGCGGGAGGGGTGAAAAGTCCATACCATCTAAAGGGTGCCTCTAAAAAATAGTTATTTTTTCTGAGGTCGAGGCAGGGTGGAAATAAAAAGCGGAGCATATATGGCAATATGTGAGCATTTTTATTTCCACCCTAACAAAGAGATCAGGAAAAAGAGCAATTTTTAAAGGTACCCTATTCTAAGATGAGGGCGTCGGCCTTATCACTAAACCAGACGACCTTCACTTCCCGGGGCTTTACCACGGACTTCTCGTCCAGGGCGTACGCGGGAGTGTCTTTCCTGCCGGTATCGTAAAGGAGCACTCGGAAGGAATGGACTCCGGGCGGCACGGGGAACTCGTCATATATATATGAAGCCATATCCTTTTTAAGGCCCGTAGGCGAGTATGATTTATCAAGGACTTTCTGCCCGTCTATAAAAAGCTCTATGACGACAGGGTTTCTCTCACGCGGGCACTTGGCGAGCTTTTCTATGCTCATGCGGACCTGCCTGGTGTCCTTCAACTGCTGCCTGTACCTGTCGCCCTCCTTTTTAATGAGGTCTGCCTCATCGCAATCGGCAACCCTCGTCCCGGAGTGCTTGAAGGCTATCTTCAGGAGGCCGTCATCCTTCGGGTAATAGGAATACGGCAGGTCTGAAAAAAAGTATATCGGAACGGCCATGATGAAAAGAAGGACGCTGACCCTCACCAGGCCCGCGATTGAAAGAGGCTCTTTTTTCTTCGGGACAAGCCCCTCCTTCGCTTCCTTATCCTTGTTCTTCTTCCATTCCCTCCATAGGTATATGCCTACAGGTATTAAAAAGGCAAAGAAGGTTATGAGTATGATTATCATCTCTCCCTCCTCTCCCTGAGAGAAGCGCCAAAGGCAGTAAGCTCTTCGATGAACTCCTTTTTCTCCACGCTTGACAAGTGCGCTACCTTGAGCCTGGCCCTGTCAATGGACTTTCTGACGACAGGCGGCCTGTGGCCATGGAGCCTTCCCATGAACCACTCCTCCCCCATCCTGTAATGGCAATCGCCCTGCTTGCAGCTGGCAACGAAGACCCCGTCTATTCCGGCCGACTTCTCGAAGGGTATGGAGAGCATCGAAGGCTGGAGCATGCCGATGCACGGCAGGTTCACGGCCCTTGACGACTCCATCCCTGGTATCCTGCCGTCCCCTTTTTCATCGAGCCACGCGCCTTTTGCGCAGGCGAAGACGATTACCTTGGGGCCGGCCGCAGCGGCTTCATTCAATTCCCTTATGTGCCTCCTGACGGACGCCTTGACGCCTTCTTCGGTTATGTCAGGCAGGTTTAATGCCTTGTAGTCGCATGAGCCCACGCATACGGCGCAGCTCGCGCACCGCTTCGGGCTTATGACCGCTTCGACCGGGTACGGCATACCGTCCGTCCTCTTTCTCATCTGTATGGCCTGGTAAGGGCAGTCTTCCATGCAGAGCTCGCAGCCGGTGCAGTTCGACAGCGTTATCTCAACGGGCGGCCTCCTCGTGGAGCGGGTCATCCAGGGGACCAGAGCAATCATAAGCGTGAGCGCGACGATAAAAGCCCAGACCTGATGGGCGTTCATGTATTTCAAAAGCGGGAAGATGAACATGTAAAACCAGTCGAACGGAACGGTTTCGGCAAGCAGCTTCAGCTCGGCTGAAGAGCCGCTAATCGCGGGCTTCAGGATTGAGAGTGCCAGGAGCATTACCACCAGGGCCCAGGCGAGCGCCTTGGGCGGGTGTATGACCGCCTTGGTTATCCTCACGATATGCACGAGGATAGCGATAAACAGGAAAAAGATGGTCGAGAAATGTATGAACAGTATGATGTAGAAGAGCTGGTCCGTAAGGTTGGCCAGCCTGGCGAAGTTCAGCGACAGAGGGAGCCCGAATATCGGCACATTCTCGAGGAGGTGGGCCGAAAGAGTAGCCACGAGCCGGGCCTTCTCGTCCCAGACCATCCAATAGCCGAAGATGCCGCCAATGAGCACGACCCACGCTATGACGATTCCGGAGACCCACGCGAGCCATCTCCAGTGCTTGTACCTGTCGAGCATGTAACACCTGAGCGCATGGAGCGCCATGAAAAGGACAAGCCCGTCGGAAGCGTACCTGTGGAGGCTTCGCATGACCCCGCCCAGATACCACTGGTTCACGGTCAGGCTCTGAATAGAGAGGTACGCGCCCTTCGCGGTTATGCTGTAGAACAGGAACAGGTATATCCCGGAGACGAGGATGATCCAGAGGAAGAAAACGCAGATGGCGCCAAGGTAATAAAAGGGGTTAAAGGCCGCTGTAGTGAGCATATTGACGAGCGATTCCATCTTGAGCCAGAGCCTCTGGCCCACGCCCGGCGCCTCAAAGTCCCTCGCCGCTTCGGCTCTCTGGCTGCCCTTCAACACAGTGCCGGGTGCGCCTCCGCCGCCGTTATCATCCATTTTCATCTTGGACCTTCTTTCTTTTTCCTGTATCTCGCCATTATCCTCTTGCCCCATACGGCGTAGAATATCCCGCCTATTATGAGGGCCTGGATGAATATGCTGACGAACACCGGGTAATCGAGCACATATTTTCCAGAGTACGGGTCGTACCTGTAGCAGAAAAACTTGAGCTTGTCCACGAGGGACAGGGACGACGCCCCGGCCTTGCCTGTAAATAGCTCCTCGAGCCTGAGCGCAAGGTTCTGCGGCTGGCTCCGCAGGCTGTAGACCTGCCTGTATATGGTCCCGTCCGGCTTGACGGTCGTTGCCATGTCGATATGGTCGAAGCTGCCGTCGTCCTGCCTTACCCTGAAAAAGCCGACGCTATTCAGCAGCCTTTCCATGGTCTCAGGGTCGGAGCTCGCGAACCTGAACCCTTTAACGCTTCCGGCGAACTTCGTGGCGTACTCGTTAAGCCGCTCCGGCGTGTCGTTGGGCGCGTCAAAGCCTATGGTAAGGACATTGAACTTGTCGCCGAACGCCTCCTTCGCGCCGTCGACCGCCTTCTTGAACTCTGCCGTGATTGTCGGACATACGACAGGGCAGCTCGTGTAGATATAACTTATGACCAGCGGCTTTTTGCCGGCAAAGTACTCGCTCAGGTTGAACCTGACTCCGTCCTGGTCGACAAGGGAATATTCCCCGAGCTTTGTCCCTTCGGCCTTTGCCGACGCGTCCACGGCGTTCTTCAATATGACCGGGTCGAGCTGGGACGCGCTGACTGCCGCCGGGGCAGACAGCAGGAACGAGAAAAGGGCAAAGAGCAGGAATGCTTTTTTCATATTCTCCATTCGAGGGATATGTCTTAGTAATTTTATCGGGCTTATGCGCCCGCTCATATGATTTCTGTCATTTATGAAGATGCCCGGGGGTTCAAAGGCCGTGTCTGTATCCGCCTACCCCGTTGTTTTTCCTGAAGATTATATCACGCAACTCATGTCCCCTGCCAGTGGCGGCGGCAAAAAAAAGCGGGGCCGCCAAAAAGGGGCCCCGCGCAGACAAACAGGTTTTCTAGCGCGGCTCTATCTTCTTTCCCCAGATCATGGAGCCGAAACTGAGGCATATGTAGAGCACGCCGCCGGTAACGGCCAGAAGGCCGCCGACGCCCATCATCGAAAGGAACAGGTCGATTGAAGGGTCGAAAGTGAACGAGAAGGGCGCGCCTGAGAAGGTTATGTCATAGTGCCTTCTCGGTACGCCGAAGGAGCCAGCGGACATCATGCCTATGGAAAAGAGCGCCACGCCGGTGCCGTACAGGTACGGCTGGATGGAGGCGAAGCCCTTCCAGATTATCTCCCTCTTGAAGATGTACGGGATGAGGAGATAGGTGAAGCCCATGAAAGCCAAAGTGGTGCCAGCGACGACAGTTGCGTGGAAGTGGCCGGTTATCGCTATGGTGTTGTGACGGATGATGTTGAACTGCTCGGTGCCGAATATGACGCCCGTGATGCCGCCGAGGAAGCCGAACAGAAGTATGGAGATGGCCATGCCGGAGAAGGCAGGGTTGCCCCAGGGCGCCTTCTTGAGCCACTCGAACAGGCCCCGGGTGTGGCCCTGCTTACGGAGCGCTACCTCGATGGAGGCAGGTATCGCGAAGGCGTGTATCATGGAGGCGAGCACCGCCAGATGCATCATGTAGCTGGTGTTCACTATCTTGTGCCAGGTCGAAAGGACCGGGTCAACGAGGAGGTGATGCTCGGAGGCGACATTTATGAACAGGATATACAGGACGAACGCCGTCCTGGAGAGTTTCTCGTTCACCGGCTTGCCGCCGAGGACGAACGCTACCGTCATGTACCATACCGCGACCATCGCCGAGACATTTATCTGCTGGGAGGAATGCCCGAGGCCCCAGAATACCAGCCTGTAGGCGGCCGGGTCTATCCACGGCAGGTAATCGAGCGCCCACAGGAGCGTCGGGATGAATATGGCCGCGCCGTGAGCGAGCGTCAGGACCGCTATGATGCTCGCGGCAGCCATTCCGAAGACGCCGAGCGGGAGAGAGCGCTTGTAGCCTCCGTCCCTCCTGGCAAGCGCGATGTTGACGAAGAAGGTGATGAAGCCCAGCAGAGCGCCCACGGCAAAGAGGATGACGCCGAGGTAATACAGCGGATCGCCCTTCAAAGGCACATAGGAGGTGAACATGATATCCGCTCTGCCCATGAGGACTATCACATTTATGAGCGCCCCGCCCGCGAGCATGAGGGCGAACGCTATCCACCCGAGCCAGGGCGCGTAGGAACGCGTGCCCAGGATGACGCTTGAAGTGAAGTGAACGAGGGCAATTTCGAAGAATATGATCCAGGCCAGCAGCGCGTCGATTCCGTGAAGGGTAAGGAACCTGTAATAAT
>MGPK01000065.1:27358-36592 GCA_001795535.1 Deltaproteobacteria bacterium GWA2_54_12 | reverse complement strand
ATAAGTTCAGGTTGCTGAAAAAATTCCATCTGCTTCTGGAGTCTTCAAAGCGCGTCATTGCGGCGTACAAACAAAGTACGCCTCACTCCTTGCTCATCGACTCCGCGCATCTGAAACTTTTTGAGCAACCTGAAAAGTCTGATTTTTCCAGTCGCCCGCCGAATTGCCTGATAATAAAGACACTACTCCCTGCGGGGGAATAGTCCATATTAGCAACTTCGTAATTGGAGTTCAAGCAAAAAAGGAAGGCGGGTTTAGGCGTCCGGGCCGGAAGCGTCGGCTTCCGGCCCGGTAAACAACTCTGCCATTAAAAATTAGATATTTTTTCTGAGATCAAGGAAGGGTGGAAATAAAAAGCGCAGCATATATGAGAATATGTGAGCATTTTTATTTACGCCCTGACGCAGATATCGGGAAAAATAGCAATTTTTTAGTTACTTGCTCATTGATTCGAGGAAACCTTTATTACTCGGCGTATGCTGCATCTTGTCGAGCAGGAACTCCATCGACTCGATGGGGTTCAAGGGCTGGAGCACCTTCCTCAGTATCCATATCCTGTTGAGCTCTTCCTTCGAGAGGAGCAGGTCTTCCTTCCTCGTGCCGGACTTGTTCAGGTCTATGGCCGGGAATATTCTTCTTTCAGCCAGCTTCCTGTCGAGGACGATTTCCATGTTGCCGGTTCCCTTGAACTCTTCGAATATGACCTCGTCCATACGGCTTCCGGTCTCGATGAGGGCGGTGGCGATGATGGTCAAGCTGCCGCCTTCCTCGATGTTCCTGGCTGCTCCAAAGAACCTCTTGGGCTTATGGAGCGCATTGGAATCGACGCCGCCGGAAAGCACCTTACCTGAGGGCGGTACGACGGTGTTGTAGGCCCTGGCGAGCCTTGTTATCGAATCGAGCAGTATTACGACATCCTTCTGGTGCTCGACAAGCCTCTTTGCCTTTTCTATGACCATCTCGGCTACCTGCACATGCCTCTGCGCGGGCTCGTCAAAGGTCGAGCTTATGACTTCACCGTTCACCGACCGCTGCATGTCCGTTACCTCTTCAGGCCGCTCGTCTATGAGGAGGACCAGCAGGACGACATCCGGGTGGTTGGTCGTTATCGAGTTGGCGACCTTCTGCAGGAGTATGGTCTTACCTGCCCTCGGCGGGGAGACGATGAGTCCCCTCTGTCCCTTGCCGATAGGCGTAAACAGGTCCATTATCCTCATGGATATGTCGCTCGGCGCGCCCTTTTCGCTCTTGAGCTCGAGGTGGAGCTTTTCCTGCGGGTAAAGGGGAGTGAGGTTGTCGAAGAGTATCTTGTCCCTGGCTACTTCCGGGTCTTCGTAATTTATCTTCTCGACCTTGAGGAGTGCGAAGTACCTTTCGCCTTCCTTCGGGGGCCGTATCTGGCCGGAGACGATGTCACCAGTGCGCAGGTTAAAGCGCCTTATCTGCGAGGGGGAGACATATATGTCGTCAGGGCCCGGCAGGTAGTTGTAATCAGGGGCCCGGAGGAAGCCGAATCCGTCGGGCAGGGTCTCGAGGACGCCTTCGCCGTATATCATCCCGTTCTGTTCGCTCTGCGACTGCAAGAGCGCGAAGATGAGGTCCTGCTTGCGCATGCTCGACGCGGACTCGATGTTGTATTTCTTCGCGAGCGTAGTGAGCTCGTTAATCTTTTTCTCCTTAAGTTCCTTAAGGTTCATACAATACTCCTGTGGGATTTGAAATTGGAAGGCGGAATAGTTTGCGGAATTATTCCAGGCCTGACGATTTTGAAGGGTGATTTCACTCTGTAAGGGTTTAGTTTTCCTCTGGGCTTGAATCTTGTGGATAGAAGCTTTTGAGGGTAAGAACAACGGTTAATACATGAAAGGAAGTATTTTCACCTTAGCACGGAAGAAAAGGGCTGTCAAGTGCCTTTTTTTATATTTTTGAGCCCTTCCAGCTCGCCGAATAACGCCCTTGTCTGCTCGATCGTTTCGTCCAATTGTCCGCTGTTGTCGATCAGATAATCGGCATATTTGAGCTTTTCCTTTATATCCATCTGGCAGGAGAGCCTTTTTAAGGCCTCGTCACGGGTCATGTTGTCCCGCTTCATGAGCCGCTCTAACTGCTGGGCGGCATCGCTGTAGACGACGATTATCTTTTCGACTTCGTATCTGACGCCCATCTCAATGAGGAGCGCGACATCGAGAACTATCAAGCCGTCGCTTTCCGCTGAAAGACGGGCCGCTTCTTCCCTTATCCTCTCCCTTATCCTCGGGTGGGTTATGTTGTTGAGCTTTTCAAGGGCCGCAGGGTCGGAAAAGACGGCCCTGCCCAGCGCTTTCCTGTCGAGCGTGCCGTCGGGCTGCAACATGCCGTGGCCGAACTCATTAACTATATCGTTGTACGCGGGTTTTCCCGGCTCGACTATCTCTCTGGCTATTTTGTCGGCGTCTATTATGTGCGCGCCGAGTTTCTTCAGCTCGCCGGCCACAACGCTCTTGCCGGTCGCTATGCCGCCGGTGAGGCCGACTATCATCTCTCGTCCCCGCCCAGCATTATGAAGCTCAGCTGCCTGCCTGTCCTGCCGTTGTCCTTGCGATGCGAGAAAAAGAGGTCTGAATTGCACGAGGTGCATCTTGAGTCGTTTGAGATATTCTCGTTTTTTACGCCGATCAAGGCGAGCTGGATGCTGTTCGCGTTGTTTATATCCATGCGAAGGCCGTCTTTCTCTGAAAAACAGTCCGCTTCTCTGTGTCTTGACATGTACTCTTCCAGGACATTCCAGCCGACCTTGTAGCAGCACGGGCCTATGCACGGGCCGAGGGAGACGATGAGGTCTTCCGGGTTCGTGCCGTACTTTTTCCACATCAGCTCCCCTGTCTCGACGACTATGCCGAGCGCAGTGCCCTTCCAGCCGGCGTGGACAGCGCCAATGGCACGGTTTACGGGGTCGAAAAGGAGTATGGGCTGGCAGTCGGCGGTCAGCATGCCGATAGCAACGCCTGTCTCATTAGTCACTATGGCGTCGGCCTCGACAGGCTTTTCAGGCAGAGGGCCTTCTATCGCGAGAATCTCTTTGCCGTGCACCTGGCTTACGGTGACGAGACGGCCTGCCGGGACGCCGAATGCCTCATGGAAAAGCGCCCTGTTCCTTTCGACATTTTCCGCCGGGTCAGTGTCTCTGGCGTCGAAGTTGAGAGAGGCGTACGGGGCAGGACTCACGCCGCCAATCCTCGTCAGAAAGCCGTGAGTTACCGGCTTTCCTTGAAGCAGCGGTGAGGCCACATATTTTATGCCGTTCGCGTCACAGATCATTTGATGAGGTTCCTTCGAGGGCGGTTATGAGTCCTGCCATATCAGGCGGAGGCGGCGCGCTGAACTCCATCCATTCGCCGGTTGACGGGTGGGTGAAGCCTAAAGTTGCCGCATGGAGCATCTGTCTTTTGATTCCTTTGAGCTTGTCAGCGGCCGCTTTCGGGAGAGCAGGCGGTATGTCCCTTTTTCCGTAGACCTGGTCTCCGACGACGGGGTGTTTGACTTCGGCCAGATGGACCCTTATCTGGTGCGTCCTGCCGGTCTCGAGCTTCAGTTCAAGAAGAGATATGAGCGGGAAAGTCTTGAGGACTTTGTACTTTGTTACGGCCTCCCGTTTTACCCTTGCTTTTGTCGATATCTTTTTCCTGTGTACGCTGTCCCTGCCGATGGCGATGTCGATTGTGCCTTTGTCTGTTTTCATGGCGCCCCAGACAAGGGCCAGGTACTTTCTCGATGTCCTGCGGTCCTTGAACTGGCCGACAAGCGAGTGATAGCTTTTGTCGGTCCTTGCCGCAACTAACACGCCGGTGGTGTCCATGTCCAGCCTGTGGACTATTCCCGGACGGAGCGGCCCGCCTGTGGGAGCTAATGGCCGTTTCATTCCCATGAGGGCGTTAACGAGCGTGCCGGTCGCCCTTCCCGCTCCGGGGTGCACGGCCATATCAGCGGGCTTGTTTATGACGACCACTTCGCTGTCATCGTAGAGCACTTCAAGCGGGATGTCCTCAGGCTCAGGCATCTCGCCGTCCGGCTCGGGTACGGACATTGTTATCTGGTCGCCGTCCTTGAGCTTGTGGCCTGCCTTTACGGCTTTCGTGTTCACGAGCACGCGGCCGTCTTCCAGAAGGGACTTTATCCTCGACCGGGAGATGTCCGGGAACCTGGCCGAGAGGAAAATGTCAAGCCTTGTTGCCGCGTCTTCAGATACGGCTGTGAATGTGTGGAGAGTATCCATTAGTTGTTAGATTGGGTGAAGGGCTGGTCGGCCCGTTAAAGGGGAAAAAATATAGATGGAGCGGTCTACCAGATCTCGGATTCTATGTTGCCGTTTCTTTTTATGAGGATATCGACTATTGACCTGTTGTAGAAGCTGTTAGCCCTGTCCAATTCAGGGTTCAGCCTGCTCCTGTACAGGTCGAGCCCTTCTTTCAATTCCTTTTCGAGGAGGTCGAAGATGTTGTCGTGCTTGATGCCGTCGAGTATCTTTTCCCTGTTGTACAGGGCTATGTCGGAGATAATGGTGCGCGCAAGCCTTGCCGCGGCTTCGGGGTTATCGATTAATTTCATGTCTGCCCTTTTCCCTGGATATCTGCTCGACGAGGATGTCTCTGCCCTTTTCCGCGTTGGCGCGCACAAGCCCTTCGACAAGGGACGAGTTCCCCTTGGTGAAGGCCTCTATTATCTCCCGGTGCTGTCTTACGGAATCAGCCATGCGCCCCGGCAGTGAAAGGGCGGTTATCCGGAACCTTTCGAACTGCTGGACAAGCTGGTGTACCAGGACGCAGAGCTTCTCGTTGCCGCAGGATTTGAGGAAAGTGTCGTGGAACTGGTTGTCGAGCTTGAAAAAGCCCTTGACATCGCCCTTTTCGGCGCACTTTTCCATCTGGGCGTTGAGGCTCTCGAACTTTTTTATGTCTTTGGCCGTAAGCTTCAGGCATGCCGTCTTGGCGGCGTACCCTTCAAGCAGGCTTTTTATCTCGTAGAACTCGCTTACATCTTTGTCGGTTATGGGGCTTACGACCGCGCCCTTCCTGGGCGTGACAGTTATGAAGCCCTCGGACTCGAGCTGCCTGAAGGCTTCCCTGATGGGGGTCCTTGAGATGCCGAAAGATTCGGCTATCTCCTGCTCCGGCACCCTTTCGCCGGGCTTGAGTCGGCCCGATACGACCGAATCTTTTATGAAATCGACGATCTTTTCCCTGAGCGTTACTGGCCGCTCAACGGGATAGTCAAGAACTCTTGTTTTATCCATTTTTCCTTCTGGCGTACAACGCGCGACCATGCCCGGTTTCCGGAGATGCCGGTACAGTCCTCTGTTTATTGTATACTGTGTACATAGTGGAAAGTCAAGGGTTTTTTGGGGATTCTGAGGGCGGGTGAGGTGAAAGGCGGGCAGGAGGGAGCATGCTCCCCCCCTGCCATTTTTCTCATTTTTTAGCGGCTGGAGCAGGCAGCTTCATCGGGTCCTGGTGGATCATCAGGTGCGAGTAAGGCGTGCCTTGATACATCACATACGCGCCGAACCTGTTTGGCATGACAGGCAGGCCCGTCGCCTTCTCGTCGAAAGGCCATAAAATCATCCAGTGGGGCGGCTCCTTCACCCTTTTCGCGCCCGGCGTTGCCGGGTCCATCACGACTTGTCCGTCTTTTTCCCAATGCCAGCCGCCCAGGCCCATATAAGCTACTCCGGGGGCTGTAGCGGCGGGTTTTTCCTCTTTGTTGAAAAAGGAGGTGAACCAGGCCGTTGCGGCCTTGTCGGCGCATACAGGGTCAGGGGACTCCTGACCGCTCAGGTCGGCTATGCAGGTGAACTCGTTTGTGCCCTCTTTCAAGACTTTGAGCTTGCCGTCCGGGCCGGGCGCCATTATTGTAGCGTCCCTGGAGATATGCGGCAGTGCGGCGCTCATCGCGGTCCTGATGAGCTCTTCGTCGCTCATGCCTTTTGCCGCGGACTTGCCCTGTTGGGCTGCCTCGGAATACGATCCTGCCAAAAGAAGGCACGCGAATACGGCGAAAGCTTTTTTCATAGGCCGTCTCCTTTCCTGATGAGATTTTTGAAGAGATGTTCCGGATATAATAGAAGAGTATAGCAGAGGGGCAGGGGGTCGGCGCTTTCGTGGCGCATTTCCCTTGAAGGCCGCTTTCTTTTAATGTTTAATGTACCTTCTTGAAAGGCGGCCATGACACTGGAAAAAAAGATACAGGTACATGTACCTTACCCGTACCTGCTCGAGAAATTTGAAAGGCTCATAGAGGCCGGGATAAACCCCGAGATATACATGGACGGCTTCTTCGTTGAAGAGGCCCTTCCGTTCGACCTCGAACGGATAAGGGAGTCTTTCGGGTCGAATGGGCGTTCCATTACCCTGCACGGCCCGTACATGGATATGAACCCGGGAAGCGCGGACGAGCCCATAAGGCTTTCTACGGCCGCGATGTACGCCAAAGTCTTCCGCGTCATAGAGCACCTGAGGCCCAAGACGGTTGTCCTGCACGCCGGCTACCATGAGAAAAGGTACAAGGGCAACCATGAGCTGTGGCTGTCCCAGAGCCTCAAGACCTGGCCCGCGTTTGTGGCCGAGGCCGAAAGGCTCGGCACCGTGATAGCCGTGGAGAATATCTTCGAAAAGGAGCCTTCCACGCTGAAGCTCCTCATGGACAGTATCGAGTCAAAGAACTTCGGCATCTGCATCGACGCCGGGCACCTCCGGGTATTCTCAAAGGTCGACATGGAGGAATGGTTCCGCGCTCTTGGCCCGAGAATAGCCGAGGTGCATCTGCACGACAACCACGGAAAGCACGACGACCATCTGCCCCTTGGCGAAGGCTCCATCGACATCCCCAGGTTCCTGAGCCTCTTGGCGCGATACGCAACCGACCCGGTCTATACCATCGAGCCGCATGGGGAAGACGCGATGAAGAGGGCTATCGAAGCTGTAAAAAAGTATCTTTAAAAATTGCTCTTTTTCCTGACCTTAAGCGTCAGGGCGTAAATAAAAATGCTCACATATTTTCATATATGCTGCGCTTTTTATTTCCGCCCTTCCTTGACTTCAGAAAAAATAGCTGATTTTTAGAAGCAGTCTTTGGCAGGTCGCTGGAAGTTTTTGAGCAACCTGAGGTTATTCTACGCATCTTGAAATTGCCCTTGACTACGGCTGGCCTTAACTGATAGCCTAACCAAAATTATTAGCACCGGGTGCCCGCCTCAGAACGGGCCAAAAAGGGAATCCCGTTGAACCGGGAGCTGCCCCGCAACTGTATGCGGCGACGAAATCTTAACTAACCACTGGCTTCAACGCCGGGAAGGATAAGAGAGTAGGATGACCCGCGAGCCAGGAGACCTGCCAGGTGTTATTGTTCTTTGACCTTCCGAGGGAGAGGGTCGGCGGAAGCTCCATGCCCGTTAAGGCGTGAAGCGTTTGCTGCCCATCCCGGTTCGAGGGATGGGTTTTTTAGTTCCAGGAGGATAAATCATGGAAACCAACAAAGGGCTGGTCCATATATATACGGGCGAGGGCAAGGGCAAGACGACCGCGTCCGTGGGCTTGGCGCTTCGGGCCGCGGGGCAGGGCATGAAGGTGCTGTTCATACAGTTCTTCAAGGAGGAAAGCGCATCTTCCGGCGAAAAAGAGATGTTGAGGAACACCGGGGTCGAGCTTGTGAGATCGAACCACAGGCACCCGCTCTTTACAGGCGCGAAGACAGACCTTGAGGCCGTGCGGGCTTCCGTTGTCGGCACTTTTGAGGCCGCGAAGGAAAAGCTCATGCAGGGCGGCTACGGCATGGTGGTATTTGACGAGATAATGTCCGCCGTAAACGGCGGCTGGATAAAGACAGACGGCCTTTTGAAGTTCCTCGATTCGAGGCCCAAAGACCTCGAGGTCGTACTGACGGGCAGGAACGCGCCGGTCGAGCTAATGCAGTCCGCCGACTATGTAACTGAGATGCTCAAGATAAAACACCCTTATGACCACGGCGTACAGGCCAGAAAAGGAATAGAGTTCTGATGGACAGGGGGCTCGTATTCATCGTTGGCGGGGCGCGATCGGGAAAGAGCGCATACGCTCTGGGCCGCGCGTCAAATTGCAAGGGCCGTAAGGTTTACATTGCCACTGCCCAGGCCCTTGACAGCGAGATGTCCGCGAGGATAGACGCCCACCGTATTGAGCGGGGCGAAGGCTGGGAGACAATCGAAGAGTCGCTTCATGTCGCGGCGGCAATAGCCGGTCTCGGAGCGGGCAGCGTCGTAGTGATAGACTGCCTTACGCTCTGGCTCTCAAACCTCCTTCACTCTGGCATGGATGACGAAAAGATAAAAGAGGCGGTTGACGCCCTTGCTGCCGCCTGCGCGCTTTCTCTTTCGCCCGTAATAGCGGTATCCAACGAAGTCGGCCTTGGGCTCGTGCCTGAAAACCCGCTTGCGAGAAGGTTTCGCGACCTGTCGGGCTGGATGAACCAGAAGATGGCGGCAAAGGCCTCTGAAGCATGGCTTGTGGCCTCCGGAATACCTCTTAAACTTAAATGATAAAAAACAGCTGGTGGTGAGATGAAAAAAACAAGGTATTTCGTGGCCGTCTTCGCGGGCAACATGGTCTTTTTCTTTTTTTACGCCGGACTGGCGTGGCTTCTGTCTCTGCTTAACGCCACGCCTTACGGCAGGTTCGTGAATACCTTTTTCAAGGGCAGGACAAAGGAAGACGCGAAGGCTTTCATGGAGGCGAACAGGCCTCTGTTCGATGAAATGCTGAAAGACGCCGCCTTTTTCTCGAATGTCGCGATAACCCCGTTCGTGGGCCTTGTGACCGGACTTGTCGCCGGCGCGATACTCTACTCGAACCGCAGGGCCGCTGTCATCTGGTCGGTCTTGACGGTCGTGCCCGTATCAGCCCTTTTACTCGTCAAATCAGCGGGCGAGCCCTTGAGAATCGTTTACTTCCTCATGCTCATCGGAGCGGCAGCTTTGGGCGGCTATATCGGCAGTACGCTGCTCAATAAAAAATTATCGGAGAATAACAATGTCCTTCCTTGATGACGCGCTCAAAGCGATAAAGCCGATCGACCCGGAGCTCTTGTCAAAGGCGCAGGCACGCCTCGATATGCTCACAAAGCCCAAGGACAGCATGGGAAGGCTCGAAGAGTTCGCCAGGCGCATGGTCGCCATCACAGGGGAGATGAGGCCTTCTCTCGCGAAAAAGACCATATTCACTTTTGCCG
>MGPK01000065.1:0-27345 GCA_001795535.1 Deltaproteobacteria bacterium GWA2_54_12 | reverse complement strand
GGGGCAGATGTCGTGGTCGTGGACATGGGCGTTGACTTTGACTTCGATGAGATGCCGGGCCTCCTGAACAGAAAGGTCGTAAAAGGCACAGGCAACATGAGAAGGGGCCCTGCCATGACAAGGATCGAAGCCATAAAGTGCCTTGAAGCAGGCATCTCACTTGCCTATGATTACGCCTCATCAGAGGGAGGGGTCGCCATTTTCGGCACCGGAGAGATGGGCATAGCCAACACGACTCCTTCGAGCGCGATAATAGCCGCGTTTTCAGGCGCGCCGGTTGATACTGTCACCGGTAGGGGAACAGGCATAAACGACGCCGTCTTCATCCATAAGGTGTCTGTCATAGAAGACGCCCTGAAGGTAAACAGCCCTGATCCGAAAGACCCCATAGATGTCCTCGCCAAGGTCGGCGGGGCCGAGATAGCGGGCATAGCCGGGCTCATAATTGGGGCCGCCGCGAAAAGGGTTCCTGTCGTGGTGGACGGCTTCATATCGACCGCGGGCGCGCTTATCGCCTATGAGCTTGAGCCCCTCACAAAAGAATATATGTTCGCCGCGCACAAGTCGGTCGAGCGCGGGCACGCTGTCATGCTCGAGAGGATGGGCCTTCGCCCGTTTGTCGACCTTGACCTGAGGCTTGGCGAAGGGACAGGCGCGGCCATAGGCATCTCCCTTATCGAAGCGGCCCTCAGGGTATATAACGAGATGGCCACTTTCGGGGACGCCGGAGTTTCTGAAGAAAAAGCGCAGGAGACCGCACGGTAGCATATGAACAGGTTTTTTCTCGCTCTCCAGTTCCTGACCCTTTTCCGGGTCAAAAAGAATATTGCCTTTGACGAATCAGAGCTTGGCCGCTCCATGCAGTACTTCCCTGTCATAGGCGCGCTCCAGGGGCTCTTGCTTCTAATTGTCTGGTATGTTTTGTCGACCCTGCTGCCGGACAGCCTCGTGACGGCCATTTTGCTACTCATACTCGTCCTCACGAACGGCGGGCTCCATCTGGACGGCTTTGCAGATACCGTTGACGGGCTCGCGGGCGGCAAGACGCCAGAGGACAGGCTCCGCATAATGAAGGACAGCGCAACTGGCGCTATCGGCGTGGTCTTTGTGGTGCTCCTCCTCCTTATCAAATTTCTCGCTCTCGAGGAGATGCCGTTCGACGTCAAGGCCCAGGCCCTTATTGCCTTCCCGATGGTCGGCAGGTGGGCGATGGTGCCGCTCGCGCACATTTTGCCTTACGCGAGGCCCACGGGCGGGCTAGGGGCGGCTTTCGCCGGGTGCGGGCGTGCCGTGTTTTTTAAGGCTACTCTTCTGACATCCATCATGATAGTCCTGCTTTTCGGCCTGCTGGCGCTCGCGATTATAGCGGCCATTGGTATAATAATCTATATGTCGTCAAGGTTCTTCAGGAAGAAGGTCGGCGGTGTCACGGGAGACATATTCGGCTTTCACAGCGAGGCCGCCGAGGTCCTGTTCCTTATCCTGGTGCTGGCCATGACGAACATACTCGCCCTGGAGGAGTAAGCAATGCGAGCGACAAGAATTTATCTCATCAGGCACGGACAGGTGGCAAACCACCACGAGTACCGCTACAACGGCCATTTCGATGTCGACATAACCAATACCGGCGTCGAGCAGATGCACAGGGTCTCGGATTTTATCGCCGAGCAGAAAATAGACGCTGTTTACTCCAGCGACCTCCAGAGGACGGTCAAGGGCGCGCGCATAATCGGCAAAAAGCTCGGCATCGAGCCGGTCATGGTCCGTTCCCTCCGTGAACTGAACCTCGGCAGGTGGGAGGGCTTGACGCGTGAAGAGGCAATCGCAAAATACCCTGAAGAGGCCCTTTTCAGCTTCAAGGAACTTGCCACCAGCAAGGTAAAGGAAGGCGAAAACCTTTTGGAGCTCCGTGCCAGGGTCATCCCCGCGCTTGAAAATATACTCGAAAAGCACGCCCACCAGTCCGTTTGCATAGTGGCCCACGGAGGCGTGAACAGGGTTGTTTTGAGCGAGGCCATGAAGCTGTCCCTTGATAATTTTTTCAGCATAGAGCAGGACTACGGCTGCCTTAATATAATCGACTACCTTGAGGACGGCATGAAGGTCGTGAAGCTCCTGAACGGAGGGCCCAACCAGGACATGAGGCCGACCGAGATATATTGATGACGGGCCGGAAAAAGACCCGCTCTATCCCTGCCTTTGTCGTCTCCGGCACCTCAAGCGGCTCTGGGAAAACGCTCGTCGCCCTCGGCATGATGGAGGCCTTGAGGAGAAGGGGATTGACTGTCCAGCCCTTCAAGGCCGGGCCGGATTACATAGACCCGGGCCTCCACAGCCTTCTTCTCGGCAGGCCTTCCTACAACCTCGATACATGGATGATGGGAGTAAAAGGCGTGAGGGCGACCTTTGCAGCCGCTTCAAGTGAATCTGATTGCGCGGTGGTCGAAGGCGTCATGGGCCTGTTCGATGGCAGGGGAGGGTCGAATGGTGCTGGCTCGACAGCCCATCTCTCAAAGGCGCTCGGCCTGCCGGTCGTGCTCGTGGCGAACGCCGAAAAGGCCGCGCAGAGCATGGGCGCTGTCATAAAGGGTTTCGAGACATATGATGCGTCAGTCGACCTCAAATGGGTCGTCTTCAACAAGGTCGGAAGCGAACGGCACGAAAAGATACTGCGGGACTGTGTTCGCGGCTCGAAGGTAAAAGTTTTAGGGTGCATTCCAAGAGACGCTTCCCTTACTCTTGAAAGCCGCCACCTGGGCTTACTTACAGCGGGAGACATGGGCAGCTCCTGGAAAGAGTTCGTCAAGAGCGCCGGGGATGTGATAGAAGCTTCCATCGACCTCGACGCGCTGCTTCGGTCAAAAACAATTTTGAACGCCGGGCCGCTTTATACCGCAGATCCCGCCAGAGTCAGGATAGCCGTCGCCATGGACAGGGCTTTTTCTTTCTATTACCAGGAGAACCTTGACATCCTCCGTGACTCTGGGGCCGAGCTTGTCCCATTCAGCCCGCTTTCGGACAAGGTCCTGCCGGAGCGAATCGGCGGCATATACATTGGCGGAGGCTACCCGGAACTCCACGCGAAGGCGCTGGAAGACAACAGGCTCTTGCGGGATGAGATAAGACAGGCGGCCCTTCGCGGCATGCCGGTTTACGCCGAATGCGGCGGGCTGATGTACATGGGCAAGGCCATAGAGCACGAGGGTAAGGTTTGCCGCATGGCCGGGGTCTTTCCGTGGACGACACGACTCCTTCCAAAAAGAAAGGCTCTCGGCTACAGGGAAGCGGCATTAACTGAGAACTGCCCGTTCCTTAAAAAAGGGAAGATAAGGGGTCACGAGTTCCATTACTCCGAGATGTCCGGCAATACCGGGACAGGCACGGCCTACAGGGTCTCGGGCGGAGATAACGACGAAGAAGGTTTCGTCTACAGGAACGCCCTTGCAAGCTACATCCACCTGCATTTCGCGTCCAACCCGGCCTTTGCCGCTGGTTTCATAAAGATTTCTGAAGAATTCAGCGGGAGAACGATATGAACTTACTTGAAGCAGCAAAGAACGGCATTATAACCGACGCTATGAAAGAGGTCGCCGCTGCTGAAGGCGTTGAGGCGTCTGTGCTCCTCGAAAATATAGCTGAGGGCCGATGCGTCATACCTCTCAACAAGAACAGGCCCTCGAAGTTTGTCGGCATAGGCAAGGGGCTTCGCACCAAGGTAAACGCGAGCATTGGCACATCATCCGATATTATCGACCCCGCTGCCGAGGTCTCAAAGGCAATAGCTGCCCAGAGGGCCGGAGCGGACACCCTGATGGAGCTTTCCGTTGGCGGCGACCTGGACTCCATAAGAAAAGATGTATTGTCGGCGGTAAGTTTGCCGGTGGGCAGCGTGCCTTTGTATCAGGCCTTCAAGGAGGCAATAGAGAAATACCACGACCCGAACAAGATGCCTGAAGAGCTGCTTTTCGATGTGCTGGAGAGGCAATGCGCAGACGGAATCTCTTTCATGGCGGTCCATTGCGGCATAAACAGGCTTACGATAGAGCGGCTCCAAAGGCAGGGTTACCGGTACGGCGGCCTTGTCTCAAGGGGTGGGTCCTACATGGTCGGCTGGATGCTGAGCAACAACAAAGAAAACCCCCTTTACGAGAAGTTTGACAGGGTAGTCGAGATACTTCGCAAATACGACTGCGTCTTGAGCTTGGGCAATGGCCTCAGGGCAGGCGCGATTCACGACAGCCTCGACAGGGCGCAGGTACAGGAGTTGCTCATAAACTGCGAGCTCGCCGATATCGGCCGGAAGATGGGCTGCCAGACCATGTGCGAGGGGCCGGGCCATCTGCCGCTCGATGACATCGAAGCCAATGTGAAACTCCAGAAGAGGATGAGCAATGACGCCCCCTTTTATGTTCTCGGCCCCCTTACAACCGATATAGGCGCCGGGTACGACCATATATCCGCCGCCATAGGAGCCGCCGAGGCCGCGAGATATGGCGCGGACCTCATATGTTATGTGACACCTGCCGAGCATCTCGCTCTTCCCAATGAGCAAGATGTGGTCGAAGGGGTCAGGGCCGCGAGGGTGGCCGCCCATGTTGGCGACATGGTCAAACTCGGCCGCAAGGACCGTGACCGCGACATGTCAAAGGCCAGACGCGACCTCAAGTGGGAAGAGCAGTTCAAACTCGGCCTTTTCGGGGAGAAGGCCAGGGAGATAAGGGACAGCCGCGCGCCCATGGAGGCAGACACCTGCACCATGTGCGGGAGCTTCTGCGCGATGGACAATGTCGAGGCCTATTTCAGGGAAAGCCTCAAGGAAAGCCCGAAAAAGTAAAAAATGATTTTTCCGTACCAGCAAAATTCTCCGCCATTATTATGGCGGAGAATTTTAATTTTAAAACCTGTATAGTCCGGGCGGTTTTTATACCCGGCAGACGAGCCCGGGGTTTTGTGGCCGGATTAAATAATTTGGAATTATTCCATTTGTAGAGCAAGCGGATTCCTGATATCATATTTTCGGATATTTTGACTGGCACAAGGCCGGGTCATAAAAGACTACATGAGGGCGCTGAATGCTCGCCAGGGTTTTAACCGCTTCGACGCTCGGCATAGACGCCTTTCAGGTAGAGGTGGAGGTTGACATCTCCAGAGGGCTCCCCTCTTTTTCCACTGTGGGATTGCCGGATAATGCCGTAAAAGAGAGCAAGGACAGGGTCAGGTCGGCCATAAAAAACTCCGGCTACAACCTTCCAGCCAAAAAAATAACAGTAAACCTCGCCCCAGCCGACATAAAAAAAGAAGGCACCACATTCGACCTGCCGGTCGCGATAGGCATTTTGAAGGCCGAAGGCATAGTCACGGCCGAGAACCTCGAAGAGTACCTGATACTAGGCGAGCTTTCCCTTGACGGCGGAATAAGGCCCGCAAGGGGCGCGCTTTCGGTGGCCGTGCTCGCGAGGAATACCGGCAAGAAGCTCGTCCTGCCTGTCGAGAACAGGAGCGAGGCCGCCATAGTCGACGGCGTAGAGGTCTATGGGGTTGGCAGCCTGTCGGAGCTCATCGAGTTCATCAACGGCAATGCCTCCGTCGCCCCCTTCACCATAGACACCAGCGAATTTTTCAGCGCGCCGTCTGAAACGCACCTGGATATATCGGATGTAAAAGGCCAGGGGCATGTAAAAAGGGTCCTCGAGGTGGCTGCCGCCGGAGGCCACAATGTCCTCATGATAGGCCCACCGGGCTCGGGCAAGACGATGCTCGCGAAGAGGTTCCCGACCATACTGCCTGACATGACGCTTGAAGAGGCGATCGAGACCACGAAAATTCACAGCGTCGCCGGGGCGCTCGAGCCGGGCTCGGCACTGGTCACGCGGAGGCCCTTCAGGTCGCCGCACCATACGATATCCGACGCCGGGCTCATTGGCGGCGGAAGGGTTCCAAGGCCGGGTGAAGTGAGCCTGGCGCACAACGGCGTGCTTTTTTTAGACGAGCTGCCGGAGTTCAGGAAGAATGTCCTTGAGGTTCTGCGCCAGCCGCTTGAAGACGGCAAAGTGACGATAGCGAGGGCCGCCATGTCGCTGACCTATCCGGCTGACTTCATGCTCATCGGGGCCATGAACCCATGCCCGTGCGGCTTTCTGGGGGATGCCCACAAGGAATGCGTGTGCACTCCCATGCAGGTACAGCATTACAGGTCGAAGATATCAGGGCCTCTTCTGGACAGGATAGACATACATTGCGAAGTGCCTGCCGTAAGGTTCAGGGAGCTTTCGGGCGAGAGGAGCGGCGAGCCCTCAAGCGTAATAAAAAAGAGGGTCGACAACGCCAGGCGCGCCCAGGCAAAGCGGTTCCGTGAAAGCGGCATCCATTCGAACAGCCAGCTCCCCTCCCGGCACATGAAGAAGTACTGCGCCCTGAAGGGCGAGGCGTCTAAACTGATTGAAACGGCTGTCGAACGCCTCGGCCTTTCCGCGCGCGCGTATACGCGCGTCCTGAAAGTTGCGAGGACGGTTGCCGACCTCGACGGCTCGCCGGATATAGGGCCGCAGCATCTATCAGAGGCTATACAGTACAGGAGCCTCGACAGGCAACTCGTATAAGGAAAAGTAATGGAAGACAATAGGACAAAAACAGAGCTTTTGGCCGAGATAGCTTCCCTGAGAGAGAAGCTCTGCGGGATGGGCGCGCAGGATGACTGCTCCGCGGCCTCCGGACAGATGAATGACGAGTGTAAAGCCCTCACCAGCTCCCTCCAGCTACAGATATCCAGGCATATCAGGTCGGACGAGATACTCCATAAGATACTCAAGGTAACCTCGAAAGTCGCCGGGGAGGAGTTCATAAGCACCCTCGTGCGCCAGCTCGCCTCGTCCCTGGAGATGAGCTATGTCTTCGTGGCAGAGCTGGTGAGCGATGATAAAAGCAGGACTCTCGCCCTCTGGGCAAAAGACAGGCTCAGCGATAATTTCGAGTACGACCTTAAAGGCACGCCATGCAAGGAAGTGCAAAAGGGAGAGGTATGCTCTTATGCGCGCGGTGTGCAGGAAAGGTTTCCGGAAGATGACATCCTCAGGGAAATGGGGATAGAGAGCTATATCGGCATTCCGCTTATGGGCGCTGGAGGCAAGTCCATAGGCATACTCGCCTGCATGGACACCAAGCCCATTGAAGACGAAGGTGAAGCGCGCACCTTTTTGCGCCTCTTTGCCATGAGGGCCTCCCTTGAACTGGAAAGGAAGAGGGCGGAGGATGAGAAGAAAAAGAGCATGGACCTTCTCCAGGCCGTCATGGACAACTCCTCAGCCATCATCTATATCAAGGACGCTGACGGCCGGTTCCTGTTCATGAACAGGTGCTACATTGAAAGGTTCAGGGTACAACGAGGGGCGATAATCGGCAGGACGGATTATGACATCTTTCCCAAAGAGATAGCCGACACCTTCAGGGCGAATGACAGGAAGGTCCTGGAAGCTGGCAGGGCCATTGAGTTCGAGGAGGAAGCCCTCGAGCCTGACGGGCAGCCGCATATATATTTTACGGTGAAGTTCCCTTTATCCGGCATGCCCGGCGTGGTATGCGGCATATCCACGGACATGACCGAAAGGAAGCGCACCGAAGAGGCCCTCAAAAAGAGCGACGAGCGCTTGAAAGAGGCCCAGTCCATATCGCACATCGGCAGCTGGGATTGGGACATAACAGGCAACAGCCTGTTCTGGTCTGACGAGATATACAGGATATTCGGCCTGAAGCCTCAGGAGTTCGGCGCCACTTACGAATCATTTCTTTCCTCGGTCCACCCGGACGACAGGGAGGCCATAAACCTGGCGGTGAGGGACGCCCTCAATAACCAAAAGACCTACGAGATAAGCCACAGGATAGTGCGCCCGGACGGCACCGAGAGGATAGTCCACGAGAGAGGGGCCGTGATGTGCGACGGGCAGGGCAATCCGGTGCGCATGGCAGGCACGGTCCAGGATGTGACCGAGCACAGGAAGATGGAGGCCGAGATACTCAAGGCCCAGAAGCTCGATTCCATCGGCGTCCTCGCGGGCGGAATAGCGCATGACTTCAATAACCTTCTTCTTGGCGTACTCGGCAATGTCTCGGTAGCGAAGACTTATTGCAGGCCCGGTGAGAAGGTCGCGGAGATGCTTGACGAAATAGAAAAGGCGGCCCTGAGGACAAAAAGCCTTACGCGCCAGCTCCTTACTTTCTCGAAGGGAGGCCAGCCCGTTAGGGAGTCGGTGTCGATGGAGCAGATAGCGCGGGATACGGCCCATATAGTTCTGAGGGGTTCTAATGTTACTTGCTGCTACTCCTTCCCCGGCGGCCTGTGGCCCGTTGAAGCGGACCAGGGCCAGCTGTCGCAGACCCTCAACAATATTATTCTGAACTCGATGCAGTCGATGCCGGACGGAGGGGCCGTGAAGATAAGCTCCGAGAACATCGATGTCACGGAAGGCGCGCCGCTGCCACTGCGGCCCGGCAGGTATGTAAAGACGACCATAGAAGATCAGGGCTTCGGCATACCCGTTAAACTCCTGCCCAAGGTATTTGACCCGTTCTTCACCACGAAGCAGAAGGCGAGCGGGCTGGGCCTTGCCGTGACTTACTCGATAATAAAAAAGCACCAGGGGCACATCGGCATGGATTCCCAGACCGGGGTAGGCACCTCGGTGCAGGTATATCTTCCGGCCTCGAAAGAGGAGCGCGCCGGGAAGGAAAAAGATATGATATGCACCGGCTCGGGAAGGATACTTGTGATGGACGACGAGGAGCTTGTAAGGGATGTTTCTTCGGAGATGCTCAAAGTCCTCGGCTATGAGGCTGAGTTCGCGACCGAAGGCCAGGAGGCCGTCGATCGCTACAAAGCCGCCATGGCCGAAGGCAGGCCCTTTGACCTGGTGATACTCGACCTTACCGTGCCCGGCGGCATGGGCGGCAAGGAGACCATGCAAAAGCTGATTGAGATCGACCCCGGAGTCAAGGCCATCGTATCGAGCGGCTATTCCAAGGACATGATACTGGCTGAATATAAAAAGTTCGGCTTCACGGGCGTCATTGCCAAGCCTTACAGGGTCTCGGAGTTCAGCAAGGCTGTAAAAGACGCTCTCCAATTAAAAAAGCCGAATTGAACCTAAAGCAGCGCTTGCCAATTCAGCATAAAACCGTAAAATAAAAAAATGATATACCTCGACAACGCCGCAACTTCATTTCCAAAACCCGAATCCGTCTATGACAGGATAAACGAAGTCCTCCGTACCACCGGCGGCAACCCCGGACGCTCGAGCCATACCATGGCGATAGAGGCGGCCAGGGTCGTCTTCAACGCCCGGGAGTCTGTCGCTTCCCTCATAGGCGCACTGGATTCGGGAAGGGTCTCGTTCACAAAGAACGCCACCGAAGCGATAAACACCGCCCTCAAGGGGATATTGAAGCCCGGTGACCATGTCATAACATCGGCCTTCGAGCACAACTCCGTCGTAAAGTCGCTGGCAAGGTTAGAGGCTACCGGGGTCGAGGTCACGAAGGTCTCCCCAAACAAAGAAGGCTTTTTAAGGCCCCGGGACATCGAGGCCGCAATTAAAAAGAACACGAAGATGGTCTGTATTTCCCACGCGTCAAATGTCTTCGGCGCGATTCAACCCATAGGCGAGATAGGAAAGGCCTGCAAATCAAAGGGCGTCTCGTTCATGGTCGATGGCGCGCAGACCGTCGGGGCTCTGCCTTTCGATGTGACGGAATTGGGCGTGGATATACTCGCGGCAACCGGACACAAGGCGCTTTTCGGCCCGCAGGGCACCGGCTTTTTATATCTGGCTGAAGGCATCGAAGTTGTTCCGCTCGTGGACGGCGGCACCGGAGAAGCCGGGAGCCCGCTTGAGATGCCGGAGCTTCTGGAAGCCGGGACCATGAACACGCCGGGCATAGGCGGGCTCGCAGCGGGCGTCAGGTTCCTTCTGGATGAAAAGGTCGAAAAGATTCGTGAAAAAGAAGAAGGCCTTGTCGAGGCCGTTCTGGAGGGTTTTGCCTCGATGAAAGGCATAAGCATAATCGGGCCTGAAGCTGCGTCCAGGCGCGCGGCCCTTGTCTCGTTCAACATCGACGGGAAAAAGCCGGGCGAAGTGGGGCTCAGGCTCGATGACGAAGCCGGAATAATGATAAGGTGCGGCACGCACTGTGCCCCTGACGCGCACAGGTGCTCCGGCACCTTCCCTGACGGAGCGGCCAGGGTAAGCCCGGGGTATTTCAATACCGCTCAGGAAGTAGAAGAGTTCCTCAAGGCCGTAAGAGCAGTGGCGAAGGGATGATAGTACTCGGAATAGAATCGTCATGCGACGACACGGCCGCGGCTGTCGTCGAGAACGGCCGCATAGTCCTTTCATCAGTCGTATCTTCACAGGACAGGATACACGCCAAATACGGCGGGGTCGTCCCTGAACTGGCATCCCGGAGCCACATCGAAGCGATAGTGCCTGTAGTGGACGAGGCCCTCGTAAGGGCCGGGGTCACGCTCGGCGATATCGATGCAATAGCTGTCACGCAGGGGCCGGGCCTCGTGGGCTGTCTCCTCATAGGCCTGTCTTTCGCCAAGAGCCTTTCGTATGTGCGCGGCCTGCCGCTTACCGGAGTCAACCATATAGAGTCCCACCCCTACGCCGCTTTTCTCGCTGAAAAAGGCGAAGAAAAAGAAGCTCCGTCTTTCCCATTTGCCGCCCTCATCGTCTCGGGCGGCCATACTACGCTTTTATATTTCGAAGATTATACAAAGTACAGGATACTCGGCCAGACCCTCGATGATTCCGCTGGAGAGGCCTTTGACAAGGTCGCCAAGCTCTTGGGGCTCGGCTACCCCGGAGGGGCCGTCATCGACAGGCTCGCGAAAGAGGGAGACGCGCGTGCCATCGCTTTTCCGAGGCCGCTTCTGGGCAAAGGAAACCTGGACTTCAGTTTCAGCGGTTTGAAAACGGCCGTGCTCACGCATGTAAGGGGCCTCAAAGAGCCGCCGGATGAGGGGCGTTTGAAAAACATCGCCGCAAGCTTTCAGGAGGCGGTAGTAGACTCCCTCGTCACAAAGGGGCTCTGGGCCGCAAGGGAAACCGGCGTTAAAAACCTCGTCGTGGCTGGCGGGGTCGCCTCGAATTCAAGGTTCAGGGCGGCCCTGGCAGAGGCTGCCGAAACAGAAGGCCTGAAGCTTTTCATCCCTCCTCCGAAGTACTGCACCGACAACGCCGCGATGGTCGCGGCCCTGGGGACCCGCCAGCTTGAAAGAGGTGAGGTGGCCGGGCCTGACCTCAATGCCCTGCCTACATGGGAGGGTTTCTGACCCATGACAGGTGAAAAGGGCGTGGCGAGGCCGAGGGCTAAAAAGAAGTTCGGCCAGCATTTCCTGAATGACAGGAACATCATAAGAAAGATAGTCGAGGCCGCTGGCGTAAAAGAAGGCGACCTCGTGCTTGAGATAGGCCCTGGCACGGGCATGCTCACCCGTGAGCTGCTGGACGCGGGGGCGCGTGTCATTGCCGTTGAAGTCGACAAGGATCTGATCGGGCTTCTTCAAGAGCGTTTTCAGGAAGACGACCTCACCATAATCCCGGCGGACGCTCTGAAGATGTCCTATACCGCGCTCGCCCAGGAGCACGGCGGCCGCTTCAAGCTTGTGGCCAACCTTCCATATTACATATCCGGCCCGCTCCTTTCCAAGCTCCTGACAGAAAGGGCGGCCTTTTCCATAATGGTATTGATGTTCCAGAAGGAAGTCGCGGTGAGGATAGCCGCCGGGCCCGGGAACAGGGACTACGGAAACCTCTCGGTGCTTTCACAGGCCTTTACGGTCGTGAAGAGGGAGTTCGATGTCCCGGCCCATCTTTTTTCGCCGAAACCCAAGGTCGACTCAAGCGTCGTGAGCTTCCGCGTGTTAGATGAGCCGAAGATAAGCATTGATGACGAATCATACTTCAGGACTGTCGTCCGGGCCGCCTTCGGCACGAGGAGAAAGACCCTCTCGAACTCGCTTTCCGTCCTCGGGCTCGGGAAAGCGGATATATTGGGAGCGCTTCATGAGGCGGGAGTCGACCCGGTGAGGCGCGGCGAGACGCTTGACCTCAATGAATTCGCACGGTTGGCCCATGCCCTGTATCTCATGGCGGGCCGTGAGAAAAACCACGGAACCTTGCCTTGACTTTTTATCGTGCCTGAGATAATTTGTTTGTGCTCAAACCCCTCAAAAAATGGAAAAATCACGGTACATAGCGATAGAAGGCCCGATAGGCGTGGGCAAGTCCAGCCTGGCGGAGCTACTCGCCAGGGAACTTGGCGGCAAGACCCTTCTGGAAGAGGTCGAAGAGAACGCTTTTTTGCCCAAGTTCTACGGCGACATGAAAAAGTATGCCTTCCAGACCCAGCTTTTCTTCCTCTTGAGCCGCTATCAGCAGCAAAAGGACATGTTCCAGCCTGAGCTGTTCAACACCTCCGTAGTTTCCGATTATTTTTTCGCCAAGGACAGGATATTCGCTTACCTGAACCTCGACGAGAACGAGCTGTGCCTTTACGAGCAGGTCTACCGCCTTCTCGACACCCGCATACCCAAGCCTGACCTCGTCATCTATCTCCAGGCCTCAACCGATGTCCTCCTTGACAGGATAGGCAGGAGAAACTTCGAATATGAAAAAGGCGTGAAGGACGAGTACCTCGAAAAGCTCATCGACGCCTATAACAGGTATTTTTTCTATTACAGCGACACGCCTCTTCTGGTCGTCAATACGACTGAAATTGACTTCGTCAACAACCCCGAAGACCTCGCCAACCTTGTGAAGGAAATAAAGACCATGAAGGGCGGCTCCCAGCACTATATTCCCCTTTCTTCAAGGTAGCCGTCGGCTGCCGGTATTGTCTGGACAGCGGAATTGGTCTATAATAAATGTACCCGGCGCTCCCTTTTTTCAGTGGGCGTGAATGAAACCTTCCGGCGGACCGGAGGGTTTTTTTAATTATGGCTGCCTCTAAAAATTGCTCTTTTTCCTGACCTCTGCGTCAGGGCGTAAATAAAAATGCTCACATATTCTCATATATGCTGCGCTTTTTATTTCCGCCCTTCCTTGACTTCAGAAAAAATAGCTGCTTTTTAGAGCCAGCCTTAATTCTGTTATTTTGTCCAGGCTGATGTCACCGAGGGGGTTTCAGATGAAAAAGATCACGGTCGTAGACCTGGCGAAGATGAAAGAGGAAGGGAAGAAGATCCCGGTCCTCACCGCGTATGACTTCGCTACCGCCGCGATACTCGACGACGCAGGGGTGCCGGTGCTTCTTGTGGGCGACTCTGCCGGGATGGTCGAATCCGGCTACGATACCACGCTCCCGGTGACGGTCGACGAGATAATCTATCATACGAGGGCGGTCGCAAGGGGCAGGAAGAACGCCCTTGTGGTAGCCGACATGCCGTTCGGCTCTTATCAGGCCTCGATAGACGACGCCAGAAGGAATGCCGTGCGCCTCATAAAGGAAGGCGGCGCCGAGGCCGTAAAGCTCGAAGGCGGCAGAAGGACGGCTGAGGCGGTCCGGGCCATCGCGTCCATGGATGTGCCCGTAATGGGCCATGTCGGCCTTACGCCGCAGTCCGTGCACAGGATGGGCGGCTACAGGGTGCAGGGCAAGGGCAGGACCGAGGCTGAGGAGATATTAGAGGACGCGCTGGCCATAGAAGACGCCGGGGCCTTCTCGATTGTGATAGAGGGCGTGCCCGCGCAGCTTGCCCGTGAGATAACAGAGAGGCTCTCCATACCGACAATAGGAATCGGCGCGGGCCCTGACTGCGACGGGCAGGTGCTTGTCGTAAACGACATGCTCGGGCTTACAGGCAACAAGGTGCCGAAGTTCGTGAAGAGGTACGCCGACTTGAGGAACATCATTTTTCTGGCGGCGACCGAATATGTGAAAGATGTCGAGGGAGGGGCATTCCCTTCAAAAGACCACTCCTATTGAGGCAGCTGAAATACTAAAAAGTTGTCATTCTGAGGGAGCGAAGCGACCGAAGAATCTCGTACTTGTCGTAACTTCAGATTCTTCGCTGCGCTCAGAATGACGGAAAAATTGCATACAGGTTGCGGCTTGAAGCAGACTTAATGGCATGTCAAAAATAATAACCAGTATAAAAGAGATGCAGGCGCAGTCAGCCGCTTTGCGCGCCAAAGGCAATTCAATCGTCTTCGTGCCTACGATGGGCTTTCTCCATGACGGACACAGGGCGCTCCTTGTCGCTGGCAGGAAGATGGGCTCTACCCTTGTCATGAGCATCTTCGTCAACCCGGCCCAGTTCGGCCCCAAAGAGGACTTGAGCGCCTACCCGAGGGATTTGGACAGGGACTTGAAAATGGCAGAGGATGAAGGCGTTGATATCGTCTTTACCCCGTCCGCGCCGGATATGTACCCTGATGGGTTCAAGACTTTCGTAGAGGTGGAAGGCCTTTCCAATACCCTTTGCGGGGCATCCCGTCCGGGCCATTTCAGGGGCGTGGCTACTGTTGTCCTGAAGCTCTTTAACTTAGTCATGCCGCATAAGGCGCTTTTCGGGAAGAAGGACTTCCAGCAGATCAAGGTCATCGAGCAAATGGTCAAAGACCTTGACCTGCCTGTGGAAATAACCGGGGTCGAGACCGTCCGCGAAATGGACGGTCTTGCGATGAGCTCGCGGAACTCGTACCTGGGCCCGCAGGAGCGGACAGCGGCTATTTGCGTGCCAAAAGCCATGGAAGAGGCCAGAAAGCTTGTCGACGCAGGGGAGGCCGAAAGCCGGATTGTCATCGAAAAAGTGAAAAAAATCATAGAGAAAGAGCCCCTTGCCATGATAGACTATATCAGGGTGTGCCGCTCGGATAACCTCGAGGACGCGCCCGTAATAGACGAGGGCTCGATGCTTTTTCTTGCCGTCAAGGTCGGGAAGGCCAGGCTCATAGACAACACAAGCCTCAAGTAAACGGGCCTTATTTCAGGAGGGAACAGGACAGATGCAGCGCTTGATGCTCAAAAGCAAAATACACAGGGCGACAGTTACGGACGCTAATATTGATTACGAAGGGTCCGTCGCTATTGACGAGGCCCTTATGGAAGCTGCCGGCATATATGAATTCGAGCAGGTCCAGATATATGACATCGCCAACGGAAACCGGCTTACGACCTACGCCATAAAGGGCGAAAGGGGCTCGGGCGTAATTTCGATAAACGGCGCGGCCGCACATCTGGCGCGAAAGGGCGACCTTGTGATAATCGCTACCTATTCGGTCCTTGAAGAGGCCGAAGCAGCAAAACACGCCCCGGTGCTGGTCTATGTCGATGAGAAAAACTCCATCAAGAAGATAAGCGCGAACCTTTCGGCCCACTGCTTATGACAAAGATATTCAGAAGATATTTCGTAACCGGGCTACTCGTCGTGGTGCCCCTGTACTTTTCCTATTATGTGCTTTCCATCATAGTCAGGTCGATGGACAGCATGCTGACGCTCCTGCCCGTGGCCTTGAGGCCGGACACCTTTTTGCCTTTCCATGTGCCGGGCCTTGGCATAATCTTCACCGTATTCAGCATATTCCTCATAGGCCTGCTCACTACGAACTTTCTTGGCAAGAGCTTGTTAACCCTTACTGAAAAGGGCATGTCCAAGCTGCCTGTAGTGAGGATGGTCTACAACGCCACAAAGCAGTTCATGGAGACCTTCTTCAACCAGGAGCATCAGGGGTTCAGAAAAGTCGTCCTCATAGAGTTTCCCCGAAAAGGCATCCACTCAATGGGGTTCATGACCAGCAAGGTGAACGGGGAGATAAAGTACAAGACGACAAACGAGCCGGCGATATGCGTCTTTGTTCCGACCACCCCTAACCCGACCTCAGGCTACTTCGCGGTAGTGCCTGAAAAGGATGTCATCTACCTTGACATGAAGGTCGAGGACGCCTTCAAGGTCATCATGACCGGCGGCATGGTCATTCCCAATAACGAAGAGTTCAAACCCTACATCCCGAAGGACCTCATCAACCGCTGACCCTTGAGACCGTATTCCGTGACCGTGTCCGTTAATCCCAGACAAGCTATTATTGAAATCGAATGCAGGAAATCTTCCCCCTTTTTCTAAAGGGGGATTGAGGGGGATTATTGGATTTGTGCTAATCTCCCCCCGCCCCTCTTTAGGAAAGAGGGCGGCAGAGGAACAATGTCATTCTGAGGAGCCGAAGGCGACGACAATTTTTTTTGTCCTGCAAAAATTGTCGCTTGCGCTCAGAATGACAAATAAAGGCAAGTATTGGGTTACGCCTTCGCTAACCCAGTCTGCGAGCTGACATACCCCCTCTCCCCTTGTGGGTGAGGGCTGGGGAGAGGGGGCTTACGAGCGAAAGACAGACAAACTCAGGTTTTTGGCAAAAGGCCTTTTACCTCCCGGCTTGGAACAGACGACCTTTTCCTGTAGACTTAAGAATAATTTAGCATTGTCGTTTTCCTCAAATCTGTTAAGATTCTCTCTCCGAAAACACCCGTAAAAGAGGCTCAGATGGAAACCAACCAAAAGTCATACAAGTCCGAATCCATTGATGAAATGTCAATTAATACGATACGCTTTCTCGCCGTTGACGCGGTCGAGGCGGCTAACTCCGGGCACCCCGGAATGCCGATGGGCGATGCCCCGATGGCTTATGTGCTCTGGAAGAATTTTCTGAGGCATAACCCCTCTGACCCGAAGTGGCTGGGGCGCGACAGGTTCATACTTTCGGCGGGCCACGGATCAATGCTGCTTTACTCGCTTTTGCACCTCACGGGCTACGGCCTTCCGCTCGATGAGCTAAAGAAGTTCAGGCAATGGGGCAGTCATACGCCGGGACACCCCGAGCGCGACCTCAGAATAGGCATCGAGACCACGACCGGGCCTCTGGGGCAGGGTTTTGCCAATGGCGTCGGAATGGCGATGGCGCAGAAGTTTCTGGCGCATAAGTTCAACAAGCCGGGCTTCCCGCTGTTCGATTACCATGTCTACGCCATATGCAGCGACGGCGACCTGATGGAAGGCGTGTCGAACGAGGCTGCCTCCATGGCCGGGCACCTGAAGCTCGGCAATATCGTATATCTTTACTCCGACAACAAGATAACCATCGAAGGCAAGACCGACATATCTTTTTCCGAGGATGTGGGCATGAGGTTCGAAGCCCTCGGCTGGCATGTCCAGAAGGTAGGCGGCAACGACACTGAAGCCATTGCAAAGGCATTGGGAGCGGCAAAAGCAGAGACCTCCAGGCCGTCCATTATAATCGCGCGGACGATAATCGGCTTTGGCAGCCCCGGAAAGCAGGACACCGCCGAAGTGCACGGCGCTCCTCTCGGCAAGGACGAGGTCAAGGCGACAAAGGACAAGCTCGGCTGGCCTCAGGAGCCCCACTTTTTCATACCCGAAGAGGTGGGCAGGCACATGAGCGCCGCATCCAATGGCAAGGCCGCTCACAAAGACTGGCTCAGCCTCGTCGAGAAGTACGAGAAGGAATACCCCGGAGAGGGCGCTGAAGTGCGCGCCATCATCGAAGGCAAGAGGTCCGGCGAGTGGGAAAAATCCCTGCCGGTCTTCACTGAAAAGGACGGCAACATCGCCACCAGGAGCGCGTCCGGCAAGGTATTGAACGCCATTTCAAAGGACGCGCCTTTCCTCATAGGAGGGTCGGCCGACCTGTCGCCCTCGACCAATACCATAATGAAGGGCATGGGCAACTTCCTCAGCGACTGCATGGGAAGGAACCTCCACTACGGCGTAAGGGAGCACGCGATGGGCTCGGTCATGAACGGCATGGCCTTGACCGCCGGGCTCGTGCCTTACGGCGCGACATTCCTTATTTTCTCCGACTACATGAAGCCTCCCATAAGGCTCGCCGCATTGATGAATCTCCAGACGATCTATGTTTTCACCCATGATTCCATCGGTCTCGGCGAGGACGGCCCGACGCATCAGCCCATCGAGCAGCTCGCGGCCCTTCGTTCCATACCGAACCTCACGGTCATAAGGCCAGCCGACGCGAACGAAGCAACAGAGGCGTGGCGGGCGGCTCTCCTGAAAACTACCGGCCCAACTGTCCTTGTGCTCACGAGGCAGACAGTGCCGCTTATCGACCGTGAGAAGTTCGCCGCCGCAGAGGGCCTCCGCAAGGGCGGGTATGTGCTCGCGGATCCGATCGAGGGCAAGCCTGAGGTCATACTCATCGCTACCGGGTCGGAAGTGCAGCTCGCGCTCGGCGCTTACGGCGACCTCGCGAACAGGGGCGTACACGCAAGGGTGGTCAACATGCCGAGCTGGGAGATGTTCGAAGCCCAGCCGCTTGAGTACAGGAACCAGGTACTGCCGCCCGATGTCACGGTAAGGCTCGCGGTCGAGGCGGCTTCCCCGCTCGGCTGGCACAAGTACACTGGGCCTGACGGAGATGTGCTCGGCATAAACACATTCGGGGCTTCCGCCCCTCACGCAACCCTTTTCGAGAAGTACGGCTTTACCGTTGAAAATGTATCCGCAAAAGCCCTTGCCCTTCTTAACAGGAAAAAGGGCCTCTTCCTTGATAGAATCTGATATTCTGTTATACTTATCGGCAGGCCGGGCTAAAGCGGCCTGTCGATAAGTAATGCCTGGAGCGACCCCCCGACCCGCTCCAAAAGCACCCTTCAATATTTGTTGTCAAAAGCGAGGAGCAAGGCATTGAAGCAATCTCAAAACGCTTGATTCACCTGAAGGCGGGATTGCTTATCTCGCCCCATCCCCGGGGCTCGACCCTTTGGGCCGCGACCGCTCAAAGTTCAATTTTTGCTATCTCTGCAAAAATTGCCGCTTTGCTCGCAATGATAAATTAACGAACGGTAACCCGGTCAAACGGATTGATTTGCCGTTAAATCGCTCTTCGCACTGGCTATATAATATTTTGCGCGCCCTGTTGACCCAAAATCCGACCCCACGGCGGCCAGGAGTCATATGAACCCCCTACTTGAACTGAAGCGGCTTGGCCAGAGCGTCTGGCACGACAACCTGAGAAAGGGGATCGTGACCTCCGGCGAGCTCAAGCGGCTCTCGGATGAGTACGCTGTCTCCGGCATCACCTCCAACCCAACGATCTTCGAGCGGGCCATAGCAGGCACTTCCGAGTACGACGAAGACATATCGAAGCTCTTGAAGGACGGCCTCGGCGACGAGGAGATATCCAGGAAGCTCATTATAAGGGATGTAAGGCTCGCCGCCGACACATTCGCCGGCCTCTGGCGTGAGACCAGAGGCATGGAGGGCCTCGTCTCCATCGAGGCAGATCCGAGGCTTGCCAGGGACGCGGCCTCTACAATGGACGAGGCCAGAGGGCTTTTCCAGGCTGTCGACAGGCCCAATATCATGGTCAAGGTGCCAGGCACAGCCGAGGGGCTCAAAGCCATAGAGGAACTTACTTTCGAGGGGCGCTGCGTCAATGTAACGCTCCTTTTCTCGGTCTACCGCTACGAGGAGGTAGCCTGGGCGCACATAAGGGGCCTGGAGCGCAGGGCCGCCGCGGGCATGCCCATTGATACGGCCGTAAGCGTCGCGAGCTTCTTCGTAAGCAGGATAGATACCCTGTTTGACAGGATATTAGAAGAACGCATCGAGAGGGCCAAAAGCAACGATGAGAGGGCAAGGCTCCGGGGGCTTCTCGGCAAGGTCGCCGTGGCGAACGCGAGGCAGGCCTTGATGAAATATGAGGGAATCTACTCATCCGACAGGTTCAGGAAACTCAAGGATTCCGGCGCGAAGCCGCAAAGGCTCCTGTGGGCGTCTACCGGCACAAAGAACCCGCAGTACAGCGACATAAAGTACATAACCGAGCTCGTTTATCCCGGCACCATAAACACGATGCCTCTGCATACGCTGCTTGCGTTCTACGACCACGGCAAGGCAGCAGCCGCCCTCACGGAAGACATGGGGGGAGCGAAAAAAGTCTTTGAAGGCCTCGATGTCCTTGGCATTGATTACAAGGCGGTAACAGAGCGGCTTGAGGCCGAAGGCATAAAATCTTTTATTGAGTCGTACGAGGGCATTCTGAGGACCATAGCTGAAAAGCGCGAAACCCTTGAAAAAAAAGCCGGCCTCGTGGTGAAATTCGCCGTGAACGGCTTTGAATCCGCGATATCCGAAGCTCTCGACGAGGTCAGCGGAGAGAATTTTTTCGAGAGGCTGTGGGCAAAGGACCCGACCCTCTGGAAGACCGGCCTCGAGGAGAAAAGGCAGATAAAGGGCTCGCTGGGCTGGATGGCCCTTCCGTATGTAATGGACGAGCACATAGAGGAGATAACCGACTTCGCCAGGGAGGTAAAAGCCGCCGGGTTCAAGGATATCGTGCTTCTCGGCATGGGCGGGTCGTCTCTGGCCCCGCTGGTCTTCGCCACGACCTTCGGAAAGGCTACGGGCTACCCCGGGCTTATTGTGCTTGACTCGACAGACCCCGATGCTTTGAAGGCTGTCGAGGACAGGATAGACCTTGAAAGGACGCTGTTCATCGTATCGAGCAAGTCCGGTTCGACAATCGAGCCGTTGAGCCTTTTCGAGTACTTCCATGAGGAGCTCGGCAGGATAAAGGGGGCCGAGTCAGGCAGGAACTTCATCGCGATAACAGACCCGGGCACCCCGCTCGAAGGTTTTTCCAAAAAATACAGGTTCAGGAAGCTGTTTATCAACCCGAAGGATGTGGGCGGCAGGTTCTCGGCCCTTTCCTATTTCGGGCTGGTGCCAGCGGCCCTCACCGGCATAGACATAGGGCGCCTGCTTGAGCACGCCTCAAGGGTAGAGGCTATGTTACAGCCCTGCGTCAGCGTCTCCGAAAACCCGGTGCTGATGCTGGGAGCGGCACTCGGCAAGCTTGGGCTCAAGGGCAGGGACAAGCTGACCTTCTTTATTTCAAAGGAGATAGAGAGCTTCGGCATGTGGATAGAGCAGCTCATAGCCGAGTCGACCGGCAAGGAAGGCAAGGGGCTGGTGCCGATCGCGGGCGAGCCTTTGGGCGCTCCCGGATCATACGGAAACGACAGGGTATTTATTTCGATAACGCTGGGCCGCGAGGACAAGGCCCTCGCGGATGCTTTGCACGCGCTGGCCATGGCCGGACACCCGGTAATAGAGCTGAGGCTCAGAGACATATACGAGCTTGGCGGCGAGTTTTTGAGGTGGGAGGTCGCAACCGCCGTGGCCGGGCAGATTCTCGGCATCAATCCGTTCGACCAGCCTGATGTCGAGCTGGCAAAGAAGCTTGCCGTCTCAAGGCTGGGCCAGATAGGGGCTGAAGAGGGACTCAAGCCCCCCGGCGTTGCGATGGAAGG
This sequence comes from Deltaproteobacteria bacterium GWA2_54_12, assembly GCA_001795535.1. Taxonomy (GTDB): domain Bacteria; phylum Desulfobacterota; class GWC2-55-46; order GWC2-55-46; family GWC2-55-46; genus GWA2-54-12. The sequence continues at coordinate 6,009 of MGPK01000065.1, read as the reverse complement.
CAACGGGTTCAGCGTCTATCTCGGCAGGACGGCATTCGGCAGGATGAGCCTTAAAGACCACGGCCCGGCAGAAGGCATCAGGGAGTTCCTGAAGCTCATCGGCAAAGGCGATTATGTAGGGGTCATGGCCTACTACGACCCTTCTGACCCGGCGCTGGCAAAGAGGTTTTCCGAGATGAGAAAGCTGCTCAGGGACTCAACTGGCGTGCCTACTCAGTTTGGCTACGGCCCAAGATACCTGCACTCGACCGGACAGCTCCATAAAGGGCGTCCTGATTGCGGCGTTTTCATTATTTTCTGCCATCAGGCCCGGGAAGATTTCAAGGTGCCCGGTAGCCGGTTCAGCTTCTCCCAATTGGAGCTTTCACAGGCTTACGGCGATATGGAGGCCCTCGATTCAAAGGGCTCCAGGGTTGCCCTTGTGGTCATGAAAGACCCCTCCATCGAGGCGTTAAAAGAGTTCGAGGGCGCGGCCCTTTCCTGAAAAAAAGATAATCATCCCGGAGGAAATTGATGGAAGCCGGAATAATCGGGCTCGGGCGCATGGGCCTCAATATGGCAAGGCGGCTTAAGCAAGGCGGCCACAGGATAATCGGGTTCGACAGGAGCGGCGAAGCTGTTGGCGCGGCCCGCAAAGACGGCCTTGAAGCCGCCAGCAGCCTTGAAGAGTTTGTCTCAAAGCTGGCATCCCCGAGGGTCGTCTGGATAATGCTGCCTGAGGGCGCTCCCGTGGACAGTACCATAGACGCGTTAAAGCCACTCCTTGCGGCAGGCGACATGATAGTTGACGGCGGGAACAGCTACTACAAGGACGACCTGAGGCGGGCAGATGACCTCTCAAGCGCGGGCCTTGTTTACATGGATGCCGGCGTAAGCGGCGGCATCTGGGGGCTCAAGGAAGGCTACTGCACCATGATAGGCGGCCCCAAGGCCGGGTTCGAGAAGCTCAAACCATTGCTCGAAACTCTCGCTCCTCCGGGCGGCTACATGTACTGCGGGGCAAGCGGGGCAGGCCACTTCGTCAAGATGGTACACAACGGCATCGAGTACGGCATGATGGAGGCCTATGCCGAAGGATTTGAGCTTTTGAAGGCGTCGCCTTACGGCGAAGGAATAAAGAACTCCGAGCTCTCCCGCCTCTGGAACCAGGGCAGCGTCGTGAGGTCGTGGCTCCTGGAACTGCTGGAAGACGCCTTTGAAAAGGAAGAAGGGCTTGACTCAATAAAGGGGTATGTAGAGGACTCGGGCGAGGGCAGGTGGATGGTGAAGGAGGCCGTGGACTTGCGCGTCGCCCTTCCTGCCATCACCGAAGCCCTTATGCGCAGGTTCCGCTCCCGCCAGGACGAATCATTCGCCGAGAAGGTGCTCGCGGCCCTCAGGCAGGAGTTCGGCGGCCACGCCGTCAGGCGCGGCGCAAAGTGACGGCTGGATAAAAGCCCCTCTTCGGAGGGGTTTTTTGATTAATAAGAAGCCATCTCCCTGGAAAGGAAGCGATAGAAATGCCGCTTGAGAAAATCAACGGGCACCCTACCGTAAAAATAGGAAAGCTCGGCCCCTCAGGGGCGTTGTGCGAGGAGGTCTCCTCAGACCCGTGCGCCATCGTCATATTCGGAGCCTCCGGAGACTTGACGAAAAGAAAGCTCCTTCCAGCCCTGTTCTGCCTCTTCAGGAACAAGCTCCTTTCAAAAGGCTTTTTCATACTTGGCCTGGCCAGGACCGATATCAGCGAGGACGCTTTCAGGATGGAGATGGCAAAGGCCGTTAAAAAGGCCGGCAACTTCGACTACGCCGCCTGGGAAGAGTTCGCGAAAAGGCTCCATTATTATCAGACCGGGTACGACGAGGGCTCGCTTCGGAAGGCCAAATCGTACATGGAGGATTTGGCTGAGACCCACGCTACGGGACGCAACAGGATATTGTACCTTTCAACCCCGCCTTCGGTCTACGCGAGCATAATCGAGGCAGTTGCCGCCTCGGGTCTGGCCTCTGAAGAGCAGGGGTGGACGAGGATAGTCATAGAAAAACCCTACGGCCGCGACCTTGAAAGCGCCCGCGCGCTGGAGAAGACGGTCGGGTCGCACTTCAGGGAGGAGCAGGTATTCAGGATAGACCATTACCTGGGCAAGGACACGGTCCAGAACATAATGATGTTCCGTTTCGCCAACTCGATATTCGAGCCCATCTGGAACAGGCACTTCATCGACCATGTCCAGATAACGGCTTCCGAGTCGATAGGCATCGAGAAGAGGGCAGGGTATTACGAGGAGGCAGGGGTCCTGCGCGACATGTTCCAGAACCACATGCTCCAGGTCCTGTCCTTCGTGGGCATGGAGCCGCCTTCGGTCTATAAGTCCGAGATGGTCAGAGACGAGCGCGTGAAGGTGTTCAGGGCATTGCGTGCGCTTGACAGGGAAAGCCTCAAGGACAGCCTCGTGCTCGGCCAGTATGTCGACGGCGAGGTGGGCGGCAAGTTCGCCAGAGGCTACCGCGAGGAGGACGGCGTGGGCAGGCGCTCGCTGGTGCCGACCTACGCGGCAATGAAGCTGTTCATAGACAACTGGAGGTGGCAGGGCGTGCCCTTTTACCTCCGGTCGGGCAAGAGGCTCAAGAGCCGTTTCACGCAGGTCACAATACAGTTCAGGGCTGTTCCTCACCAGATGTTCAGCGGTATATTCGAAGAGGAGATAGGCCCCAACGCCGTCATAATACGAATTCAGCCGGACGAGAGGATACAGCTCAAATTCCACGCCAAGAACCCGGGCTCGCGCGTGTGCCTGAGGGATGTTGTCATGGATTTCGGCTATACTGAAGGGTATGAGGGGATTGTCCTGGACGCCTATGAAAGGGTCCTCATGGACTGCATGATAGGCGACAAGATGCTCTTTATCCGCTCTGACGCGATGGAGATGAGCTGGGAATGGCTTACCCCGGCCATCGAGTACTCTGAAAATAAAGGACAGGGGAACCCGGAGCTGTGCCTTTACAGGGCCGGAAGCTTCGGGCCGGTAGAGGCCGAAAGGTTCATAGGCAGGGACGGCAGGAAATGGGTGAACTATGAAAGGTGAAAGGCTCATACTTTCAGGGGACATAGGCGGGACAAAGACCTATCTTGCCCTTTTTTCGCTCCACGACGGGGTGCTCGACGCCGTAAGGGAAGGGGCATACCAGAACGAGCGCTACAGCGGGCCTGACGAGGTCTTGAGGGACTTCCTGAGGGTCGGCGAGGCCAGGGCCATAGAAGGAGCTTCCTTCGGCATCGCGTGCCCCGTGGTGGGCAACAGGTGCGTTCTCACCAACCTCAAATGGACGGTTGACGGCAACGCGTTGCAGGCCGGGTTCGGTCTAACGAAGCTCACACTGATAAATGACCTCGAGGCCATTGGCTGGGGGGTAAACCTGCTTCCGCAACAGGACTTTTTCGTGCTCCAGCAGGGGGTCGAGCGCCACGGCAACGCCGCTCTCATCGCCGCCGGCACCGGGTTAGGTGAGGCAATACTTTTCTGGGACGGCTCAACCCATGTACCGTCCGCCTCGGAAGGCGGGCATACGGACTTCGGCCCAAGGGACAAAACCGAGACCGAGCTTCTCGGTTTTCTCATCGGCAAGTACGGTCATGTCAGCTATGAGCGGATCGTCTCAGGCATGGGCCTCGAAAATATATACGATTTTGTTAAGGCCAGGGCTGGCTTCGAGGAGCCCGGCTGGCTCAAGGAGCGCATCGCTGCCGAAGGGGTCGCGCCGGTGGTCTCTGAAGAGGGGATGAAGGGGACCGACAAAAACTGCGTGGAAGCCCTGCGGCTTTTCGTGTCCATTTACGGGGCCGAGGCCGGAAACCTCGCTCTGAAAGCCCTTGCCACGCACGGCGTCTACCTGGGCGGCGGCATAACCCCAAAGATACTCAACGCGCTGGCCTCCGGCGGCTTTCTCGATTCATTCGAGGACAAGGGCCGGTTCAGGGAATTCATGAAAGGCCTGCCGGTGCGCGTCATACTGAACGACAGGACCGGGCTCATTGGCGCGGCAAACTACGCCGCGAGGATGCTCGGCGAGACTGTACGGAAAGTATCTTTACCCGGGAACAGGTGAAGGGTGCATAGTCCATTCAGGCAGGGACTTAACATTTACCCCGACGCGGGCGCCCTCGCGAACAGCGCGGCCCTTCTGTTTATCGATTCGTTTGAAAAGGCGGTATTGGAAAAAGGCTTTTTCAGCGCGCTCCTTTCGGGAGGGGCAACCCCGCTCGCTCTCTACAGCCTTCTTTCCTCTAAAGAATACAGCCACAGGGTGCAGTGGGACAAGGCGCACTTTTTCTGGGGAGACGAAAGGTGTGTCCCGCCGGACAGCCCTGAGAGCAACTTCAACGCCGCCCGTGAAAGCCTGCTGACCAGAATAAATATCCCTCCGGAGAATATCCACAGGATAAAAGGCGAGCTGGCCCCGATGGACGCCGCCAGCGACTATGAACAGGAACTTGTCTCTTTTTTTGGCCTTAATGATGGAGCGCCTCATCCTTTTGACCTCGCCTTACTGGGGCTTGGTAAAGACGGCCATACGCTCTCACTTTTCCCCGGCACAAAAGCGCTTGAAGAAACTGAAAGGCTGGTTGTGGCCAACTTTGTGCCAACGCTCGACGCCTGGCGGATAACTTTGACCTTCAAGGCCGTGCAGGAGGCGAAAAAAGCCGTGTTTCTTGTCTCAGGCAAAGAGAAAGCCGCGGTCCTTAAAGAGGTCTTTGACGGGAAGGACCTGCCCGCGGGCAGGCTCAGGGCAAAAGAGCTTTTCTGGCTGGTAGACAGTGAAGCTGCAATGTTTTTGAAGGAATAACTGACAGGGTGGGCTGTGCCCGCCATCTTGTGTAAAAAGCGCAAAAAGAAAGGGCCCTGAGGATTTCTCCTCAGGGCCCTTTCTTTAAAATAAGGGGCGAAAACTCATAGCGAGCGCAAAGCGAGCGAATAGAAAATCGACAACTTCCTTAAGTTTCGAAGATTCCCCGCCACTTGCGGCAGGGAATCTTCAAGATTACTTCTTCCCTACATTTGTGTGGCAGTTTGTGCACATGTAAAGCGGGAAAGCGGCCGGGCTGTTGTGGCAGTTCGCCGAGCCGCAGAACTTGCCGTCCATGTTCATCTTCATGGATATGTTGCTCGTCCCCCGTTTTTCCTTGAACAGCTTGGGGTGGCACTCGTTGCATTTGAAGAGCGCTTCGTGCTTGTCGTGCGGATAAATGACAGCTCCGACGCCAGCCTTATGCATGCTTTCAATTTTTGAATCGAGGGTCATTTTGCCGTACTGTGCTGCCCCGGCTAAAGCCGGGACAGCAAGCACTAAAACAAGAGCAAGGAGCTTTTTTTTCATAAATTACTTTGCGGCGGCCTTTTTGGGTGAGGAATGGCACCTGTTGCAGTCGGTAAGCGGGAAGGCTATCTTGTTGTGGCACCTTCCACACCACTGGCCCTGCACGATTCCGACCATGGTCATGTCATTGCTCCCCTTGGCTGGCACGAATATCTGGGGATGGCATACCTCGCACTTGAGCCAGTAGGTATGCATCTCGTGCGGGTAGATTACATCGTTCACATAATCGCCCTTGGCCGGGATGAGGATGTCCATCTTAAGGGGCGGCATTTCTTCTTCCTCGGGGTCGAGGGACGCCTTTGGCTTAATGATGTTCTCCCTGACGAGCTTGGCCCAGTCAACGAGGCCGTACTTGTCCTTGGGAAGCCCCGTTCCCGCGAGGGCCTGGGGATGCCAGCCCATTCCTACCTTGAAGGCCTGGCTGGCAGGCGCGGCAGCGTTTCCGCCGACGCCAGCGGGCTTGCCCGCGGTATCGAGGTATATGAGGCTTGAGGGGTCGTTAGGGTCGATCTTTGCAGGAGCCTCCTTCTTCGCCGGTGCGGCAGACTTGGCTGCCGGCTGCGCCGATTCGGCAACAGAAACAGTGTAGCCGAATGCCACCACGAGCGAACAGAGGAGAGCAGCCTTCAGCTTCCTGAATGAAGATGCTTTCAT
>MGPK01000064.1 GCA_001795535.1 Deltaproteobacteria bacterium GWA2_54_12 | reverse complement strand
AGGCTTTGATGCTTTGATGACTTTGGACGCCAAGGTGGCTCAGGCATCGAGCGCCGAAGAGATAAAGAAAGCCGCCTCCGCTGACAAGGCGTTGAAGCCCACGCTCACTGGCATGTTCTCGGAAGACGACATGGGAGTGGAGCTTGCCAGGAACGAGCAGCTGAGGACCGCGGCTTTCAGCCTTACGCCCGGCCAGGTTGGACGCATAGTTGAGACCGAAGAGGGCGCGTACCTCGTGCGCCTTGTCGAAAGGAAGGACGCCCATGTGCCTGAGTTCGCCGAGGTGGCCTCTGACGCAAAGACGATAATCGCCGAAGAGAAGGCAGGCAAGGAAGCTGAAGCCAAAGCCAAGGCCCTTCTCGATCGGGCCAAGAAGGGCGAGGACCTGGCGGTCATCGCCAAGGCTGAAAAACTCAAGATGGAGCAGTCAGGCTTCTTCGCCCGCACAGAGGGCTTAATGCCAAGGACGGGCATATTCGTCGGCGACAAGGAAGCTTTGTTCAAACTCGCTTCAGGCGCTTATTACCCTGATGTCGTCTCCCATAACGGAAGGCATTTTATCTTCAGGCTCTCCGCCGTCAAGGAAGCGGACGAGGCGGCTTTCGAGCCGCGCAAGGAAGAGCTCAAGGCAAGGCTCCTGGCTGAAAAGCAGGACCAGGCTCTGAGCGGCTGGCTCAAGAGCCTTCGTGAGAAGGCGAAGATAACGATCAACGAGTCAGTCCTGTAAGTTTGAGGGTGCCTCTAAAAATTGCCCTTTTTCCCGATCTCTTTGTCAGGGCGTAAATGAAAATGCTCACATATTGCCATATATGCTGCGCTTTTCATTTCCGTCCTTTCTCGACATCGGAAAAAAAATCTAATTTTTCAAGGCACCCTTGATTTAGGGCCGATGGTTTTCATCGGCCCTTCTTTTTATAGTTTAAAATTGCTCTTTTTCCTGATCTCTTCGTTAGGGCGAAAATAAAAAATGCTCACATATTTACAATATATGCTTCGCTTTTTTATTTCCATGTAAGCCTCGACCTCAGAAAAAATAGCTAATTTTTTAAAGCACTCTATACAGAATAAAACCCAGACGGAGAAAACGAAAAAATGCGCTATTCCAGGATGCTCCTGCCCACGCTCAAGGAATCTCCTTCAGACGCTGAAGTCATAAGCCAGAAGCTCATGATAAGGGCCGGAATGATAAGGAAGGTCGCAGCCGGGGTCTACAACCTCCTTCCAATGGGCCTGCGCGCGGTAAGGAAGGTCGAGTCCATAGTAAGGGAAGAGATGAACAGGGCCGGGGCCCAGGAAGTCCTCATGCCCATGGTCATACCCGCTGAGCTGTGGCAGGAAAGCGGCAGGTGGGACGAGTACGGAAAAGAGCTCCTGCGCATAAAGGACAGGCACAACAGGGAATTCTGCCTCGGGCCCACGCACGAAGAGGTAATAACCGACCTGGTGAGAAGAGAGGTCAGGTCATATAAAGACCTGCCCTTGAACCTCTACCAGATACAGACCAAGTTCAGGGACGAGATAAGGCCCAGGTTCGGGCTTATGAGGGGCAGGGAGTTCGTGATGAAGGACGCATACTCCTTCCACGCCACGGTCGAGAGCCTGGACGCCGAGTACGAGAACATGCACCGGGCCTACACGAGGATATTCGAGAGGTGCGGGCTGGACTTCAGGGCCGTGGAGGCCGAGACAGGCTCCATAGGCGGAAGGTTCTCCCACGAGTTCATGGTGCTCGCTGAAAGCGGAGAGGACGCCATAGCGAGCTGCACCAGCTGTACTTACGCCGCCAATGTCGAAAGGGCGGAGATAAGGGAGCCGGGCATCAAAGCCTCGTCCGCCGAGCTGCCGATAGAAAGGGTGTCTACGCCGGGAAAGAAGACCATAGAAGAGGTCAGCGCTTTCCTTAAGGCCGGCCCCGAAAAGCTCATCAAGACCCTTATCTACGAGACAGACAAGGGCCTCATAGCCGCGCTCGTCAGGGGCGATGGCCAGATAAACGAGTTCAAACTGAGGAACGCCGTTGGCGCTTCGTTCGTAAAGCTTGTCGAAGAAGAGGCCGTAAGGAATGCCACCGGCGCGCCAGTCGGGTTTGCTGGCCCGGTGAAGCTTAATATCCCGGTCTATGCTGATTTCAATGTCCGGGGGATGAATGACGCGATAACCGGTGCGAACGAACCTGACGCGCACCTTCTGCATGTGAGCGCGTCAAGGGACTTCCGCGCGGCGTATGTTGACATCAGGAACGCTGAGGCCGGGGACCGTTGCCCGAGGTGCGAGGGCACATTCGAGATAAAAAGAGGCATAGAGGTTGGCCACATATTCAAGCTCGGCACGAAGTACTCCGAGGCGATGGGCGCGAACTTCCTCGACGAGGAAGGCAAGGAGCAGGTAGTCATAATGGGCTGCTACGGCATAGGCGTGGGCAGGACCGCCGCCGCCTCAATTGAGCAGAACCACGACGAGGCCGGGATAATCTGGCCGAAGCCGCTTGCGCCGTTCGACTGCGAGGTGCTGCCCGTGAATGTCAAGGATGAAGAGACAAGGAAGGCCGCCGAGGCATTGTACGAAAGCCTTAAAAAGGATGTGGAAGTCCTGTTGGACGACAGGGACGAGAGGGCAGGCGTGAAGTTCAAGGACGCTGACCTCATCGGCATACCCGTTCGCGTGACGATCGGCGAGCGCAACCTGAAGCAGGGCATGGTCGAGATAAAGGAAAGAAAGACCGGAGAAGTGCGCCTCGTGGGGCTGGACAGCGCCGCAGCAGAGGTTAAAAAACTTCTTCAGGTATGACATTCTGATTACAGCGCATAATAAAATAGCCGCCGTCCCTTTTGGGACGGCGGCTATTTTTTTTGATATCAGCTTACTCTTCGGACGACTTCCTCTTTTTAAGATAGATAGCCCCAATGGCCGCTCCAAGGAGGGCCATTGTGCCGGGCTCGGGTACGGCGTGGTTGTTGCCGTTGGTGTTGCACTGGTTGTTGCCGTTTTCGTACCCGTTACCGTTCCAGTTACCGTTCCAGTTGTGATTCCCGTTCCTTACTCCAGCGAAGCTGTCGACGGGGCTGAACGCCATGAGGCTCATTGCTACGAGCGCGGCTGCTGCGAGGGTTTTCATTTGCTGCCTCCTTGGAGTGGTTTTCTTTAACTTATTCTGCCGACTTCCTTTTTTTGAGATAGATTGCCCCGATGGCCGCTCCAAGAAGGGCCATTGTGCCGGGCTCTGGCACGGCGTGGTTGTTGCCGTTGGGGCACTCGTTGTTGCCGTTCTCGTACCCGTTCCCGTTGATACTGGCCATGCTGTCTGTGGGGCTGAACGCCATGAGACTCATTGCTACGAGCGCGGCTGCGGCGAGTGTTTTCATTTGCTGCCTCCCTGGAGTGGTTTTTTGAAACTCACACTTATGACAAAGCAAAAGGCGTGCCGCTTGAAAAATCCTTTTCAAATCAGGATGTTTTCTGTGGCCGGTTTTTCAGCGGCGTTAAATGATTTTATAGCAGGGCTGGCCTTCATACGGCCAAGTCCCTGTTTTTTTTGATTTTTGCGTTTTTCCTTTTGAGTAAAATCTTTTTACACCTTTCATGTCCTCATGTCTGCCCTATAGCATCCTTTCCGGATGCGGCCGTGAAAACAAATTTTTTTTACTCCCCCGGTTGACAATGCGTTTTTTTGAATTATCCTTTTAAAAAAACCTGCTCAGGAGGTGGGGGATGAAAACAGCCTTGCCCGGGATGTGCCGAGGGCAGGGCAGCTGTTGTCCGCTCTCGCGGAGTTCATGGAGTTGCTGACGCAGGAATAATAAAAACAAAAAAACAGGAGGTTCCTTAATGAAACGGTTGATACTCGCAGGTTCGTCGCTCTTCCTTGCCGGTGTTCTTTTTATGCTCCCCTCCGGAGTTTCGGCCCAGACCACATTTGACACGAATGTCGGCTGCGGTCTTGGAAACATGCTCTTTGAGGCATCAGGTCAGGACAGGATCCTTCACCAGATTCTGGCAGTCACGACCAACGGCACCTTCGGAAACCAGACCTTCGGCATCTCTTCCGGCACGCTCGGCTGTCAGCAGCCCACAAAAATAGCTTCGCACCAGAAGCTCGAAAGGTTCGTAGCCGATAATATGGACTCCCTCGCGCAGGACATGGCCGCGGGCAGGGGTGAAGCGGTCTCTACGCTTGCCGAGCTTATGAATGTCTCCGTCGATGAAAGGGCGGCCTTCTATACTCTCCTTCAGGCAAACTTCAACAACATATACACAGCTTCGTCAGTCGAGTATTCTGCCGTAATAGAGAACATCAACAGAATTGTATCCAATTCGTAAAAAGACGCTGAGACTTTCAATCAGGAGACCATGCGGGCTAGTAGAGCCCGCATGGGTTTTTTTGTTTCTTCTTTTCGTCCTTCTTCCTGCCGCATCCAATTCAAAAGAGTACCCGGCGAAAGACTACCCCGAAGAGCTTGCCGAAAAGGCCGTCTCCATGGGCCTGCACGAAAAGCGCGAGTGGCAAGTGCTCCTTCACTACAAGCCGACGCTTTCAGGCAATATGGAGAGCCTTGTCGACGACCCGGCGTTTTTCGTTTCAAAGACAGGAAAATACGACCCGGCATCCGAACTTGCGGAAACGGTCAAAGCGTTTTTCGCCTCTTTGCCCGAAGGCGACGGACATGCCCAATGCCGTTTCATAGGCCGATTTGACTGGCTTAAAAAAGAGCTTTCAATGGACGAAAGGCTCCTCCCGCCGCGCGAATGCAAGGGCTTCCGGGAGTTCCACGAGAGCCTGAACCCGAAGTCAGCGGTGCTTATCTTTCCTGTCTCCCACATGAACAGCCCTGCCTCGATGTTCGGCCATACGCTTTTGCGAATCGATTCAGACAGGGAAAGCAAGCTCTTCTCGTGGGCGGTCAATTACTCTGCCAAAACAGGCGAGACGAACGGGATTTTCTTCGCCGTTAAAGGCATATTCGGCTACTACGAAGGGTTTTACGGCGTGCTGCCCTATTATGAAAAGATAAAAGAGTACAGCAATCTCGAGAACAGGGACATCTGGGAGTACAGGCTGGAGTTTACGCCCGAAGAGGTGGAAAGGATGCTCCTGCACCTCTGGGAGCTCAAGGATGTATATACCTATTATTATTTTTTCGACGAGAACTGCTCATATAACCTCCTGCTGGTGCTTGAGGCCGCAAGGCCGGGCATAGACCTCTTCAAGGGATTGCCGCCCTGGGTGATTCCCATGGACACGATAAAGTCCGTCAGGAACGCTGGCGTAAGCTCACGGGGCGCGGAATACAGGCCTTCCAGGGCCGCCAAAATAAAACACCTCGAAGGGCTTGTCCAAGGCCCCTTGAAAAACGCCGCTATAAAAATAGCCTCAGGCGCTGAGGTGAATCAGGCATTGAATAAAGATCCATGGCCAATCGAGCAGCGTGCGGCCTCGCTCGAACTCGCAACTGAATATATACAGTACAGGTACGCGAAAAAGGCGATAACAAAAGAAGAGTACACCAGGCTTTTTTTGAAGGTACTCGGTGAAAGAAGTGCTCTGGGGCAAGTAGCCCTTACAGAGCCCAAAACACCTGTCGAACCTGAAGGAGGCCACGGCCCAGCCAGGCTGTCATTGGCCGTCGGAGCCAAGTCAGGCGACGCGTTCCTGTCTGTCGCCTTGAGGCCCGCCAACCACTCCCTGACCGACCCCGACGCTGGCTACCTGCCGGGAGCGGCAATAACATTCATGGAGGCGGAAGCCAGGTATTATCTTGACCAGAGGAAGCTCGCGCTCCACGAGTTTACTTTTGTCGGGATAGATTCGGTATCTCCGAGGGACGAGTTTTTCAAACCCATCTCATGGACCGTGAAAGCTGTGGTTGAAAGGGAGGAGACTGGCAAAAGGGAGCACAGGACAGTTCTCAAAACGACCGGCGGGCCGGGCCTGAGCTATGCTTTTTCCGGCAACGGACTTGCCTACGGCTTTATCGACCCTGCCGTGAAAATCGGCAGCGGGCTCGATGACGGCTATTCGCTCGGCATCGGCTCGCGTCTCGGGCTTCTTAAGCCACTGACCCATAGCTGGAAGGCGCAGTTGGAATTTATGGCCGCATCTTTCGGCCCCGGCGACAGCCACACAGTCATATCCGCAGCGCTCAATCAGACCTTCTCTTTGAACATGGATAATGCGATTAAACTCAATTTTAGGCGGGAGAAATTCGACGGCTTCTATTCGACGGAGGCCGTGCTCGGATGGAATACCTATTTTTAGCAGGGCCTAAGAAGCTTTTTGAGAGAACCTTTTTTGTAAAAAGTTTCTCTCAAACTCTCTCCAAAAACTTATAGTTCTTCCTGAAAAAAAGCCCCCATAAAAATGGGGGCTTTTTTCAGGAACTGCAAGTCTTTGAAGGGGGTCTGGGGGAAACCTTTCTACAGAAAGTTTCCCCCAAAAAAGTTCTCTCAGAGGCCCTGTTAAATTGGTTTATACCTGTTTCATGTGGTACATCGCCCATTTTGAGCATTCATAATCAGGCTGCCAGCGTTGCTGGATGCTGCACACATACTTCAGCATGGTATGTTTGAGGAACAGCCAGTCGTCTTCGAGAGGGGCGATGTCTTCCGGGAATCTCTTGAGGTCTTCCAGCACGGCTTGTTTATCTTCGGGCGTGATGGTTTTTTTTATGTAGATCTTTTTCAATATCTTCTGGCATTTCGCGACCCTCCACGGCTCGTCCGGGAACCCTTCAACAAGCTCGAGGTTTTCAGGCCCAAGGCCGTAATGTTCAAGGATAGCGTCGAGCTCTAGTCTGCGGCTTTCAACATCTATGGTCACTTCCGGGTACTCCTTTATCTTAAAGATTTTTCAAAGCTTTATAAACGGATGAAAAGTCCTCTTCACCTGAGTTTTTTGACAGCGCCAGTGTGAAGAGTTCTTTTGCCATGCTTGCCGTGAATATCGGCGCGTTCAGAGACGCCGCGAGGTCCTGGAGGGATTTAAGGTCCTTGTGCATGAGCGAGGTCTTGAAGTGGGGACTGAAGTCTTCCTTCTGGAGCTTTTCTTTTTTTGCGCTGAGGATAGCGGACGCTCCCGCGCCCTTTGAAAATATCTCAAGGGCTGTCGTCCTGTCAAGGCCGGCTTTTTCAGCGAGCACAATGGCCTCGGCAATGGATGCCATGAAAACGCCGAGCAGCATGTTGTTGATGAGCTTCGCGCGCGTGGCCAGCCCCGGAGAGCCGAGATAGAATATGTCTTCCCCGATTTTTTCGAGCCAGGGGAGGGCGGCTTTGTAGGCCGCTTCCGGGCCGCTTACGATTACCGTGAGACTGCCGGTCATGGCCTCGATGATTGACCCGGCCAAAGGGGCCTCTAGGTATGCCGCGCCCTTTTCAGCGAATGCCGGGTAGAAATATTCAATGTCGGCGGGGTGGTTTGTCGTGGTGTCTATTATGGTCTTGCCACCCAGGCCTCCGCTTGAAAGGAGGCCGTCCTTGCGGCCCATGACATCACGAACGGCACGGCTGTCAGAGAGGTTCAGGATGATGATGTCTGCCTTGGAAACAACGGCCGCGGGCGTATCTGAGATGATGGCGTCCAGGTCCCGGGCCTTGGTGAGAGTTCTGTTCCAGGCGTACAGCTCGACGCCTTCGGCCCGAAGCCTCGTGGCGAGCGCCTTTCCCATCTGTCCGAGCCCGATAAGTCCGGCCTTGATTGGCATTTCAGAACCTTTCGTTATGGACCTTCGTTGGGTCGTACTCAGAGTCGCCGTGCTCCTTCAATTCCCTTACCGCGTAGCCCAAAGGCATCAGGCACATGACACGGATATCTTCCGGTATCTTGAGCAGCTCTTTTACTAACGGCTCCGCGCTCCCCGGAGGGTCTCCGGCGTCAGCTATCTGCACGAAGCAGGAAGCGAGCCCCTGGTTTACGGCCTCAAGGTGTATGTGCTCAGCGGCGATCGCCGAGTCTTCCTTGAAGCGAGTGCCCTTTTTTATATTATAGCAGACGGCTATGACTACCGGGGCCTTCTCCACGAAACCCGCGTGGTCCTTTGATTTCGCAAGAGCTTTTTTCGTCTCCGGGTCCCGCACGACAATGAACTCCCAGGGCCTCGTGCCCCATGAGTTCGGGGAGAACATGGCTGCCGTCAATACCTCCCGGAGTTTTTCCTCTTCGACATCTTTTTTGAGGAAGTTTCTTATGGAACGCCTTTTGCGGATAGCGTCTATCACTTCGACCCTCCTGACAGGAGTTTTTCTATCGCGCCGGTCAGCTCAGGGCCGCCCCAGTCCGCATGGCCCTTCTGGACGATGGCTATGGTGCCGTCCCTGCCTATTACGAAGACCTCAGGGGCGCGCATCACGCTGTACGCTTCGGCAACGAAGCCGTCCTCGTCGCGCATCTTGATGAAGCTGAACCCTTCCTTGTCGAAGAACTGGTGTACCTCGTAGAGCGAGGCGCTGTGCATCGAGTCTGCCCCTACGGCTACGGCGATAAGGCCTTTTTCTTTGTATTTTTTCTGGAGAGCGTCGATTGCCCTGAGCTCAACCTTGCACTGATCGCATTTCATCCGCCAGAAGTACAGGAGCACGACCTTGCCCTTGTTTTCCGAAAGCCTGAAAGGCTTGTTGTCCATATCCCTGAAAAGGAAGTCGACGGCCGGGCTGCCAGCGCTAAGGTCTGTCACATATTTGCTGTTTGTCTCGCTGGCGTCTTTGCCGCTGCTGCATCCCGCAAAGATAACGGCTGCGAGAAGGGCCGTAAGTATCTTCTTCATCGAGTACCTCCGCTCAAAATATATCAGATAAAGGCCCCGCGGAAAAAGGTATTTGTCAGTTCCCTCGCTTTTTCCAGACCGGAATTTATCACCCTTTACCGTTGAAAAATGTTATATTTTCATGTTACAAAACTGTTTAAATCAATGAAATTTCCTTGAAAGAGGCTTGCGATAATCATGGCTGAGAAGACCGAAAAATACGACCACAAATCCATAGAGTCGAGATGGCAGGCCGAATGGGAAGGTAATGGCGCGTTCAGGACGGCCGAGGGCAGGGGCGATAAATATTATGTCCTTGAGATGTTCCCGTATCCCTCCGGCAAGATACACATGGGCCATGTGAGGAATTACTCAATAGGCGATGTACTCGCGCGCTTTCTCATGATGAAGGGCAAAAATGTCCTCCACCCTATGGGCTGGGACTCCTTCGGCCTTCCGGCGGAGAACGCCGCCATCCAGCACGGCATACCCCCTGCCAAATGGACGCACGAGAACATAGCCAACATGAGGACTCAGCTAAAGCGCATGGGCCTCAGTTACGACTGGACAAGGGAAGTGGCCACCTGCACCCCAGAATATTACAGGTGGAACCAGTGGCTCTTTTTGAGGCTCTTTGAAAAAGGGCTCGCGTACAAGAAACGCTCTTCCGTGAACTGGTGCCCTGAGTGCGCCACCGTCCTTGCCAACGAGCAGGTCGAGGACGGCGAGTGCTGGAGGTGCGGCTCTACCGTTGAGATGAAGGAGCTTGACCAATGGTTCTTCAGGATTACTGCCTATGCCGACGAGTTGCTTGAGCATACGAACAAGCTCCCGGGCTGGCCCGAGCGCGTGCTCACCATGCAGAGGAACTGGATAGGGAAGTCCATCGGCGCAGAAGTCGATTTCAAGCTGGAAGGCTCTATTGATGCGATAAAGATATTCACGACAAGGCCGGATACCCTGTTCGGCGTGACATTCATGTCGCTTGCGGCCACACATCCTTTGATAGAAAAGATAACCACGCCCGAGAGGAAATCTGAGGTTGCAAGTTTCGTCGCCAAGGCAAAGGCAGAGGCAAAGAACGCGCGCCTCAGCCCGGATGAAATAGTAAAAGAAGGCGTGTTCACCGGCGCGTACTGCGTCAACCCGCTCACGGGCGACAAGGTTCCGGTGTACGCCGCGAACTTCGTCCTGATGGAATATGGCACAGGGGCCGTGATGGCCGTGCCTGCCCACGATCAGAGGGACTTCGAATTCGCAAAAAAGTACGGCCTTCCCATAAAGGTTGTGATAAACCCGCAGGGCAAAGAGCTTGACCCTTCCACGATGGAAGCCGCTTATGTTGAACCGGGCGTGATGGTCAACTCAGGCGCGTTCAACGACCTTCCCAGCACAGGCGCGGCAGAAGCCATAATAGACGCTCTGGAAGAGCAGAAAAAGGGAAAACGCTCGATCACATACAGGCTCCGTGACTGGGGCATATCGAGGCAGCGGTACTGGGGCTGCCCCATCCCGGTTATCTATTGCGACATTTGTGGCACTGTGCCGGTGCCTGACGCCCAGCTTCCGGTCATACTGCCCGAGAATGTGAACCTCACTGGCAAGGGCCTGTCTCCGCTCGCCGGAGCTGAAGATTTCGTGAACGTTAAGTGTCCCAATTGCGGCAGTCAGGCAAGGCGCGAGACAGACACGATGGACACCTTTGTCGATTCTTCCTGGTACTTCCTCAGGTATACTTCGCCTAAAAATGAAACCCTGCCGTTCGGCAAAGACGAGGCTGGCTACTGGATGCCAGTTGACCAGTACATAGGCGGCATAGAGCACGCGGTCATGCACCTTTTGTACGCGCGGTTTTTCACGAAGGCGCTCCGCGACCTCGGCCTGCATGAGTTCGACGAGCCTTTCAAGAACCTCCTCACGCAGGGCATGGTCTGCAAGGAAATAACAAAGTGCCCTGAACATGGGTATCTCTACCCGGAAGAGGCAACAGGCGGCAAGTGTCACATCTGCGGCAAGGCCGTTTCAATCGGGCCTGTCGAGAAGATGTCGAAGTCAAAAAAGAATGTCATAGACCCGGACAGGATAATAAGGGAGTACGGGGCCGACACCACGAGGCTCTTTTCCCTTTTCGCCGCTCCCCCTGAAAAGGACCTCGACTGGAACGAAGAAGGCGTCGAGGGCTCTTACAGGTTTCTCGGCAGGGTCTGGAGGCTCGTAATCGAAAACCTCGACCTCTTATCCGAGGCGAAGGCATGGGAAACAGGCGCACTTGACGGCGGCGCGAGGGAGTTGAACGCAGCGACCCACAGGACGATAAAAAAGGTCACGCAAGATATAGAGGAAAGGTTCCACTTCAACACGGCCATAAGCTCTATCATGGAGCTTGTGAACGCCTCATACCAGCTGATGCCAACGCTCAACGGCAAGGGGAGTGACACGGCTGAAGCCCGTGTCTTCAAGAAGGCCGTTGAATCAATAGTCCTCCTCATCGCGCCTTTCGCCCCGCACATATCTGAAGAGCTCTGGTCAAGGCTCGGCTCAAGCGAGCCTGTGTACAAGATGAGATGGCCCTTGTGGAACGAGGACGCATTGAAGCTCGAAGAGGTCGAGATACCCGTGCAGGTGAACGGCAAGGTAAGGGGCAGGGTGACGGTTGCCGCCGGTGCTGATGAAGCGGCTGTGAAAGAGGCCGTTCTCTCGGACGACAAGATAAAAGAGTTTGTCGCTGGCAAGGAGATAAAAAAGTTCGTGTATGTCACCGACAAGATTGTAAATATGGTGGTCGCGTGAAGAGAGGCCGCCTTATATATGTTTTCGCGCTTGTTCTTATTCTCCTTTCAGGGTGCGGCTATCACATAGCCGGGAAGGGGGGGCACATGCCGGCTGGGCTTGAAAGCCTGGCCATACCGGTATTCGAGAACAGGACAGCGAAGCCTGACATCGAATCTGACCTGACTGCTGCTTTTGTGACCGAGTTCGTCACTTCGGTCACTGTGGAAGGGACTTCCGGGCATGCCATGTACGGGGTCATAAAGAGCTACGAGCTCAAGCCAGTGTCATTCACCGAGAGCGA
This sequence comes from Deltaproteobacteria bacterium GWA2_54_12, assembly GCA_001795535.1. GTDB lineage: Bacteria > Desulfobacterota > GWC2-55-46 > GWC2-55-46 > GWC2-55-46 > GWA2-54-12. The sequence continues at coordinate 7,671 of MGPK01000064.1, read as the reverse complement.
CATAAACCAGGAATACAGGCTTACCGTTGCGCTGGCCCTCACGATAGTAGACAAGAGCAGCGGCCAGATAATATGGCGTAAAGAGAATATAACCGACTACGAAGACTTTACCGTCAACATAAATGATGTGTCCGAGACGACCGATAGGGAGAAAGCCGCGCTAAGAAAGCTCGCCAGGGACACGGCCAGGCTCGTCAAAGAGCGGATGATGGAGAGGTTCTGAGATGGCTTTGAAGCCTGTCTACTATTTTTTCGGGACTGACGACTACCTCATGGAAGATGCCTTCGAGAAGATAAAGAAGGAGGCGTTGACTGGCGGTTTCGCGTCCATGAACTACCATGTCTACGAGGGAAAGACGCTCGATGCTGGCGAGGTTGTCTCTACCGCCTCGACCATGCCCGCTTTTGCCGAGTGGCGGCTCATCGTGGTGAAGGGAGCCGACTCCATCAAGGCGGCCCAGGAAAAAAATCTTATCGGTTATGTCAAAGACCCGTCCCCCACGACCTGCCTCGTCTTCCTGTCGTCATCTTCAAAAGCCGACAGAAACTCCGCGTTCATAAAAGCTCTCGAAGAGAAGGGCTTTCTCAAGGCCTGCAACCGCCTTGGGGAAGGCGAGCTCCTGAGGTGGATAAGGGAAGACGCCGCGAGGCAGGGCAAGAAAATCGCACCGTCCGCGGCGGCAAAGCTCCTTGAAACGACCGGCAACAGGTTGCGCGATGTAAAAGGCGAGCTTGATAAAATCGTTCTGTTCGTCGGAGACAAGGCTGAGATAGACGACAAGGATGTCGAAGAGTCGGGCCTCGACTGCCGGGAAGAGTCTATATTCAACCTTTCGGACGCCATCGGAAAGAAAGATGTGAAGGCAGCGTTCAGAGTTTACGAGAAGATATCCGGCGAGGAGCCGATAAAGGTGATGGGCGCGGTCTCAAGACAGGTGAGGACGCTCCTCAAAATAAAATCATTCCTCAGAAAAGGGGAGCCAGCCTCAAAGCTTCCCAGCCTTGTCGGCCTTTTCCCGAAACACGCCGACGATTATGTAAGACGGAGCAGGCTCTTTACCGAAAGGGAGCTTATAGAGGCCATCAGCAAGCTCGCGAAAGCCGACACCGATTTCAAGACCGGAAGGCTGCCGGGGCCGGTCGTCCTGCCGAGGCTTATAATGGAGCTGTGCGGGAAGGGTTGATGCTGTTTTTTTTTGTCATTCTGAGCATAGCTAAAAATCTCGCATTTAAGAACAGATTCTTTGTCGTCCAACTTAAGCTATGAGTGATGAACAAAACTATTCACCCAACTAAAGATGAAATAGAGTTTCTCAATCTCTCATTCAATCGGTTCCTTGATCTCTTCGGCGAGATCATGACGGACGAGTTTTGGGAGCAGAAGCCATCATATAGGTTTACTAAAATAAAGGATATATTCGCTGTATACTCTGAAATTCTAAAATATCCTCCTGTTCAATGGGTAATTGATGCGAACAAGCGTCCAAACCATTCCAATGTCGGTAAAGACCTTTTTAAATTAATCAGACACATTCTATTGCATTTCCCATATTTTGAGAAATGGGATGATGTCTGGATAAATCGCCCCATCGTCAATCTCTACTCAACTCATCAATTATTTATAGATAAGTTTTTGTCCGAGAACGAAGGCAAGGAAAAATTGAAATATAGATTTTGGGAAGAGAAGAAAAAAAGGATGACTTATATTTCTATAACTTTCCCGAGCGATTATACAAAAGGATACAAGTTTTTTCTTAAGGAAATGCTTCCAGAGCAAGATGGTACCAAATTCTCAGCCATATTCATGTGGGATATCCTGAAAGTACAAGTTGAAGAAATAAGGAACACTGATAAGCTGTAATCGTCACCTGCGGTTCTTCAGAATGACAGCATAATCCAACCAGCATCGTAGGTTGGGTTAGCGCAGCGTAACCCAACACAAAATAATTAATGCAATATCGCAGGTCAAATGCAAAAGGAGCTACATTCTTTTTTACCGTTGTTACTTACGGGCGGGAAAGGACTCTTTGCGATAATGCCAATGTGCAGATCATTAAAGATGCCTTCATACATGTTAAAGCAAGATACCCTTTTGTGATTGACGCTTTCGTTCTGCTGCCGGACCATATCCATTGCGTCTGGACATTATCTGAAAACGATAATGACTTTTCAAAACGGTGGCGGCTCATTAAAAGCTATTACACAAGGCGATGTTCAGCTGCACAGGCGGGTCTGCTGACCCCATCAATGGCAACAAAAGGCGAAAGGCCAATCTGGCAACGCCGTTTTTGGGAACATACGATTGTTGATGGAAACGATTTTCGCAAGCATGTTGAGTATATTCATTACAATCCGGTAAAGCACGGACTTGTTAATTCGCCAAAGGATTGGCCGTATTCAAGCTTTCATAGACATGTGAGGAAGGGCGCTTACAGCTTTGATTGGGGCGCTGAGCGCGAGATTATTTTTGACGAAAGCATAGGAAGGGAATAATCTTGTTTGTTGGGTTACGCTTCGCTAACCCAACCTACGAGAGTGCTTCCTAGAATGGGCGCTGCGTTATCAAAACTGCTAGAATACTCTCATGACCTATCCCCTTCTTAAATTTGCTCACATCATCGGTCTTGTCCTAATCGGCGGCGGTCTTATTGGCGTGTGGCTATCCGACCTTCGCTCAAGGCAGATGAGGGAGCCTGTCCTTTTTGCCGAGGCTACCCGTAATATTGCCATATTTTATGACGGCGTGGTTGTCCCCGGTGCGCTGCTTCTTCTCTTTTCAGGTGCGTGGATGACCGTCGTGTTTTACGGCGGGTGGGACTTTTTGAACATACCCTGGCTTGCTGGCATGATATTTCTGTTCGCCTTCGAGTTCGTCGAGGGCAATACCATCACCCGCCTTTACTTCATGCGCCTTCGCCGTATCGCGAGAGCGGCCGTCAGCGCTGGCCATTTTACGCCAGAGCTTGATCATGAAAGAGCGCGGCTCGTGCCGACCTTCACGCACTTTCTCGACCTGCCGATATTGGTCCTTATAATTGCCCTCGGCGTCATGAGGCCAGCTGCATGGGATTTTTTTGTGACCGGGTTGATTGCCGCCATTGTTGCGGCCTTTGCTTTGACAGCTGTCATGCGAAGGGTTTATAAGTGGGAGTCGTAAAGATAAGAGTATTGGAAGGGAATGATCCTGTCATTCTGAGGAGCCGCAGGCGACGAAGAATCTGTTTTTAATACGAGATTCTTCGCTTCGCTCAGAATGACAACAAAAACCGCTCGCAATGACAGTTAACAAAAAGCCTCCGGGTCTCCCCGGAGGCTTTTTGTATTTCTATACACACAGCTACTTTATCAGCTCAAACCTGTTCGTGCTCGGGACATAGGCGGACATACAGCCTGTGCCGATATCGAAATACCATCCGTGCAGAAAGAGCCTGCCTGCCTTTATCGCCTCTTCCACGAAAGGGTATGTCTCGATGTTCTCGAGCTGCTCAAGGACATTTTCTTTTTCCGTGTAGCATTGTATGACCTCGGACGACTCGTTGCCGAAGACGCTCACCACATGTTCTTTAACCGGGTGCGCTATCCTCAGCCAGTCACGGAGGTGCGGCATGCCTTCGATTTCCTTTTCATCTCTCAGAAGCGCCCTTATCGCGCCGCAATTGGAATGGCCGCACACGATGATATCGGAGACCTTCAACACCATAACGGCGTACTCTATGGCGGCGGCGGTTGAGCTTTTGTCCTTCAAAGCATTGAAGGGGGGGATTATGTTGCCGATGTTTCTTGTTATGAACAGCTCGCCCGGGCCGCTCTGGGTGACAAGCTGCGGGTCAACGCGCGAATCAGAACAGGTCATGAACAGGACATCCGGGTCCTGCCCCTTCGAGAGCCTTTTGAAAAAGTCCCGTTCCTGCTTGAAGTAAGATTCCTGAAATTTGAGTACGCCTTTGTAGAGCCGTTCCATTCAAATTCCTCTGGATAAGGTTTTCAGCTTTTGACTCCGCGCTTGTCGATTCCAGCGCGGCAGGGAATGCTATCAACAACGGTGAAAACTGTCAAACGGATATTTTTCAGGAATGTGTTATGCTTTGCCGCCTGAGGTTCCTCAGAATGACAACTAATCCTCCTTGCTACCTCTTTAGAAAAGGGGGAAGTGTCAAAACAAGATTCTTCTTCGCATAGAATGACAGACAAAGTCAGGTGTTGGGTTACGCTCCGCTAACCCACCTGCGGCAGGCAACAAAAAAGCCTCCGGGGAGACCCGGAGGCTTTTTGAATTCTATAAAGCGAGGCTTACTTCTTCTCGTTGAGCTTCTTTGTAAGCCTTGAGATCTTTCTGGAGGCGTTGTTCCTGTGAAGGACGCCCTTTGTCACGGCCCTGTCGAGCTCGGAGACTGCCTTCAGGAGGTTCGTCTTTGCCTCGTCGGCTTTTCCGGCCGTTACGGCTTCCGTTACCTTCTTGACGCTGGTCTTGAGGGAAGACTTCACTGTCGCGTTCCTGAGTCTCCTCTTCTCGCTCTGCTTGTGCCTTTTTATTGCTGATGCGTGGTTAGCCAACTCGATACCCTCCGTTAATAAGCTGCCTCGGCAGCTTTCCTTTTAATTTTCTACCCTTTAAAGGCCAAATCTGCTATCGTTGTCAATCGTACCCGGAAATAGAAACAATACTCCCTTCCGGGGTCGGACAAAACACGATGATATTCCTTTTTGCCCCCCTTGTCAAGTCCTTTAGGGGCCCACGGAGATGAGCCACGAAAAGAGGATAGCCGGGGCCGCCACCGTAATAAGCGCCGCGACTTCATTGAGCCGTGTCCTCGGCTATGTCAGGGACGCGGCGATAGCGTATGTCTTCGGCGCGGGCCTGTTTGCCGACGCCTTTTTCATGGCCTTCAGGATATCAAACCTCCTTCGAAGGCTCGTGGGCGAGGGCGCGCTCACCTCGTCGTTCGTCCCCATCTTCACGGAAGAGAAGGGCTCCCGGACGGTTGAGTCTACAAGGGAGTTAGCTTCGAGCGTCTTTACGCTTTTAGCCATAATCCTGACGGCGGTAACCGCCCTTGGCATGATATTCTCGGAGCAGATAGTCTGGGTCATGGCCCCGGGCTTTGCCGCTGACCCCGAGAAGTTCGCCCTGACTGTCTCGCTTACCCGTTTTCTTTTCCCGTACATGGTCTTCATCGGCCTCATGGCCATCGCCATGGGAGTTTTGAACTCGTACAGGCACTTCGCCGCCCCGGCGCTGGCGCCGGTCTTTTTCAATCTCGCCATCATAGCGAGCGTTTTTGCCGTAGCTCCATTACTTGTAAGCCCTGTCTACGCCCTGGTCATAGGTGTCCTGGCTGGCGGAGTTTTACAGCTCCTCATACAGGTGCCTTTTCTGTCGAAGTTCGGCATGTTGCCGAAGCTCTCGTTCAGATTCTCCGACCCCGCTATAAAAAAGATATTCATCCTCATGGGCCCGGCCACCTTCGGCATAGGGATATACCAGCTCAACCTCTTCATTACCATGTGGTTTTCTTCGCGCCTTCCCGAAGGGGCTGTCTCGTATCTCTATTACGCCGGGCGTCTTATGGAGCTGCCGCTTGGAATATTCGCCGTTTCAGTCACGACGGCAGTCCTGCCGAGCCTCTCGGAGCAGGTAGCGAAAAAGGAATGGGACGGCGTCAAGAGCTCGCTTTCTTTCGCGATAAGGCTCGTGAACTTCGTGACCATACCCGCGACAATTGGCCTTCTGGTCCTCTCTGTGCCCATTGTCGATATCCTTTTCAGGCGAGGGGAGTTTACCTCTCTTGACGCCATCGGCACTTCCTCCGCGCTCTACTGGTACGCCCTGGGCCTTGTTCCGGTCGCCGTCTCGAGGATACTCATCTCTGTCTTCTATTCGATGAAGGATACTGCCACCCCGGTATGGGTAGCCTTCTTCTCTTTTCTCGCTAATACCGCTTTCTGTTTCGCTCTCGTGGGGCCGATGGGCCATAACGGGCTCGCCCTTGCAACCACGCTTGCGTCTGCCGTAAACTGCGCTATACTTTTCGTGTTGCTTAAACGGAGGTTCGGAAGGTTCGGCGGAAGGGAAGTCGTTGTCTCGGGGTTAAAGTCCCTGGGAGCGTCGTTAGCAATGGGCCTTGTGGTCTATTTGATCATCCTGAAGTTCGGCGATGGCCTTTCCGGGTCGGCCAGCACCATACTTCTTGCCGTCTGTCTGGGCGCGGGCGTTGTGACCTACATTACAGCCTCAAGAGTCTTCGGGATAACTGAGCTTGCGTTTTTAAAGGGTTTTTTCCTAAAGCGCGGGAAAAAAGGGGCGTAAATGAAAAAGGGGCTGAAATCAGATAAGCCATTGATTTTAATTGCGAAAATGATGATTAAAAATTAAGCAATCTCCCGTTGCCCCGCCAAATCCGGTTTAAAAGGATTTTGCAATAGGGCTCTTTTCAACAAGTTATCCACAGCTTGTGGGGACATCTCTTCAACTAGCCGTTTTTCCGTTCTTTTTTTCAGAGGCCTTTGCCTCCTGCCAGAGCCGCTCCATCTCATCCATATTAGTGGTTGAAAGGTCCTCCCCCTTTTGGATGACAGCCCTCTCGACATGGTGAAAGCGGGTGATGAACTTCGCTATGGTTTTTCTAAGGGCGTCCTCGGGGTTGACCTGTAGGAACCTGCCGATGTTGACCATGGTGAAGAGCATGTCCCCGAGCTCTTCTTCCATATCCGCCGCTTTCTTGCTCCTCACGGCCTCCTTGAACTCAGCGGTCTCCTCGTCGAGCTTATCCAGCACTTCTTCAACGCCCTTCCAGTCAAAGCCCGCCTTTGACGCCTTCTGGCTTATCTTGTGGGCCCTCAAGAGAGACGGCAGCACCTCGGGGACTCCGGCAAGGTAGCCGGTCTCCTTTTCCTTGCCCTTTTTCTCGGCCTTTTTTATCTCGGCCCACTGCTTGAGGACTGCTTCAGGGGTGTCTGCCTTGCTTTCGCCGAAAACATGAGGGTGGCGGTGGACCATCTTTTCAAACGACCCCTCGATTACATCGGCCAGTGTGAACCGGCCCTCCTCTGTTGCCAGCTGGGAGACGAATATCACCTGAAAGAGCAGGTCGCCGAGCTCTTCCTTGATATGCTCCATATCGCCAGAGTCTATGGCTGACACCACTTCGTACGCCTCTTCTATTATGAAGGGCGTAAGGCTGCCCATTGTCTGCTCCCTGTCCCAGGGGCAGCCTTCCGGGCTCCTCAGTTTTTCCATGAGGGTCGTGAGCTTCGTGATGTCGGGTTTTTTCGAGCTATCGGTTTTTTTCATCGAGCCCGGTCCTTTCAAGATCTTGTGGCGTATTTACATTCTCGACAGATTTTTCTATGGGAAGGCCTTTGAAATGCTCTTCCGTAAGCCTCTTTATGTTCAGGCGCTTCAGGAGGTCGTTTATCCGCAAGTTGCCTTCGTTTATCATGGCCTCGATCTCGTTCATGCACCTCTTTGACCATGCTGCGTGCATGGGGTGGAGCCTGCCTGATATGAAAGGTATGACGCAGTCCTCCCCGTGGACATTGTCCAGGACACGGCGGACACACCCGGGGTCAAGCCAGGGCATGTCGCAGGCAACGACAAAGGCATAATCTTTTGAGTGGTAAAGGGCCGTATAGATGCCGCCGAGGCTTCCGGCGTCTTTTATGACGTCAGGG
>MGPK01000063.1 GCA_001795535.1 Deltaproteobacteria bacterium GWA2_54_12 | reverse complement strand
GTCGATTATGTGATAGTGGGCGCAGGCATCCCGCGCGAGATACCAGGCATACTGGACAGCTTTGCCGAAAACAGGAAGGCCTCTTTAAGGCTTAACGTGGCCGGAGCCGAGAAGGAGGACGACTTCAGGATCACCTTTGATCCGCTTAAGTTCTCCGGCAATGCCCGGCTCAAGCTAATGAAGCGGCCTTTCTTTTTTGCAATCACATCCTCTACGGTATTGGCCCAGACCCTTGTGAAAAAAGGCTCTGGTAAAGTCGATGGTCTTGTAATAGAAGGGCCCCTGGCAGGGGGGCACAACGCGCTCCCCAGAGGGGTTTTGAAGCTCGATACCTTCGGCGAGCCGCTCTACGGCCCAAAGGACGACGTGGACCTTGAGAGCATAAAGGCCCTTGGCGTGCCGTTCTGGCTCGCGGGGGCCTACGGGACACCTGCCGGGGTAAAAAAATCGCTCGCCCTTGGAGCAAGCGGCATACAGGCCGGCACTGTCTTCGCATTCTGCAACGAATCAGGCCTTACCAGAGAGATAAAGGAGAGCATAATAAGGAAGATAATGGCCGGCTCCGCCTCGGTCTTTACAGACCCCAAGGCCTCACCGACCGGATTCCCATTCAAGATATTGAGGCTCGAGGGCACCAATTCAGAAGACGATGTCTTTACGTTAAGGAAGAGGGTCTGCGACCTCGGTTATCTCAGGCACCTCTACCGGAAGGCGGACGGAAAAGCCGGATACCGCTGCCCGGCTGAGCCTGTCGATGAATACGTGAAAAAGGGCGGCGCAGCGGAAGAGACGGCAGGGTGCAAATGCCTCTGTAATGGCCTGCTGGCCAACATAGGTCTTTCCCAGAGGAGGGCTGACGGCTCCCTTGAAAGGCCTCTGCTTACAGCTGGCAAGGAACTGTCGATAATACCGGATATCTTGAATGAGACCGGCGGACGTCCTTACTCAGCAACGGACGTAATCGAACATATGCTGAAGGGGGCTGGGCCGAAGCGGCAAGTCTGACGTTATAAATAAGGGCATCCTGAACATGCACGATTTTTCAAAGCACCTGAACAAGCCAACCAGTTGCGGGTCGGCTATTATTTAGAAGGAGTTTAATGAAAACCTACGCTCTTATGGATTTCCGAGATCGGGCAACAATGGAGAGATGACCCCTTATGATCCCATGCTCAATACGACGATTTTGCGCTGTTTTTTCTCCTGAAGGTATAGACAACTACTATGCGCTCTGCAGGGGCGCCTCAGCATTGGAGATGACCAAGTGGTTCGATACGAACTATCTCTATTTGATTACGGACTTGAGTGGATCGCCGCACGTTCATTTCAGGTGCAATTTCAACCACCTTGCCTTGAAGATAAAAATGTAGAATTCCCATCGGTAGTCGAGCCTTATAGTTTCTTGAAACCATATTATCTAGCGGTAGATTCCCAGCGATGAGGACGCCAAAAATAACGCTTGTCGAGCTGCCTCCAACCGAATACGGGAGGCTTGATGATAAGCTGATAAGCACCCTTTTCATCAAATACCTGTCATTTGCGAGAGGGCTTCATCTCCTGGACGCTGGATTGCGGCAAGCCGGCTATACCGATGTAAAGGTAGTCTCCCCGGGGAATGCGCATTCCGGGATGCTGCATGAAAAGTACTGGGAGAGGCTCGTCTCTTCGGACATCGTCGCCCTTTCCACGATAACCTTGACAGCCCGACAGACTGAGGACCTGGGGGTCATGCTGAAAAAGGAAAATCCTGAGATTACCCTTATTGCCGGCGGCCCGCATGTAACCTACATGATAGAGGATACGCTCAGATGGGCTGACGTTGTCGTCAAGAGGGAGGGTGACAAGACCTTCCCGGAACTTATAGATAAGCTCTGGAAGAACGGTTCTCCGGAAGGGGTCCGCGGGACGAGCTATAAGAAGCATGGAATGGTCATACACGGGCCTGAAAGGCCAGCGTTGACGATCAAAGAACTGTCAATGCTTCCAACGCCCTATTACGACAAGGAAACCCTGGACCGGATGGAGGTGATACCCGTGAATACGGGAAGGGGCTGTCCTTTCCCATGCGACTTCTGCTCAGTCAACGACTATTACGGCAAGGTCACGAGGAGGCGCTCAAACGACTCCACGATAGAGGAGCTCAAGCAGGTCAACTCACTCCCTCAGAAGTTCATTTTCTTCACCGACGACAACTTCGCACCGGACTTGAAGGAAAAGCATGCCCAGACGAAAGACCTTCTGAGGCGGATGATACGCGAAGGGCTGACGGACAAGAAGCTCTCCGCCCAGGTGAGGGTCGAGGCGGCCTTTGACGACGAGCTACTCAGGCTTTTCAAGAAGGCTGACGGCGTAGGTGTGTATGTCGGGCTTGAATCAATGGACAAGGATTCGCTGAAGGAGATGAAGAAAGGCTCGACGCCGGAAAAGAACATGGAGGCCGTCCGGCGTTTCAGGAAGGCGGGCATCTGGGTCCACGGCATGTTCATATTCGGACTTGACTGGGACACGAAGGAAAGCCTGAACACTACCATGGACTGGGCGAAGCACAATATTGACAGCATGCAGATCTTCGCGCCTATTCCCCTGCCCGGAACGCCTTTCGCAAAACGGATGAGAAACGAAGGCAGGATATTGACGGAGCGGTACAACCTGTACGATGCGCAGCATGTGATACTTAAGCCAAAAAATTTCACACCCTATGACTTGCAGATAAGGATCCTTGATAGGTACGAGGAATTCTACTCTCACAAGTCCCGTTGGGGCACCAAGCTCTTAGACTTCTTTAAATCCCCGACAAAAGCGCTAATCGGGGGATTTGGGGTATATCCCTACGCGCTGAAGACACTGGAAGGTCTGCTGAGGAGCCCGCAGACAATAGAACACATCGAATACTTAAAAAGCTTAAACTGGCCCAAGGCGCATATTTTTCACGCGATATAGTTTCGCGTCGTTTTAGAGAATCCGCGTTTCTATGAGAGGTCAAGGCCCGCTACCGGAGTTAGCACGCCCGGCTTCCAGCCAACTGTCTTATATCCTCTTGACCCGGACTTGTGAAGAGTTTACGCAAACCTCCTGTTTCTCATCAGTCCTACTCTACCATTTTTCCGTGCTCAAGTTCATCCGCTGCAAGACCAACTCGCCACCCCACTCTTTGGCAACCATGCGTTTCATCGCATCCAAATACCCGGACTCCAGCAGAAAAGGATCGAGCGTGGTGCGGAACTGGTGCTGGATTCCGCTCCTCCGAAGCAGTTCCGCGCTCACACGAGACGCCGCTGCGCTGCCTGGGATGCCGGTAATCCGTTCATACTCCTCAAAGGGGGCCTTGATGTCCATGCCGACCCAGTCCAGCCACGGAAGGCAATCACTCAGCCGGTCCGGGTACGGCCCTGCGGTGTGGAGACCCACCTTGAAACCCATTTCCCTTACCATCAAGATCGCATCCGCCAGCCCCGGCTGCATGGTCGGCTCCCCTCCGCTGAAGACCACGGCGTCCAGCAGGCCGCGCCGCCTGCCCAGAAAGCGCATAACTTCATCCCAGCCAATGGCTCCAGGCGTACCTGCCTCCAGCAGGTGCCGGTTATGGCAGTAGCGGCAACGCCAGGGGCATCCCTGACAAAAGACCACAGCGGCCAGTTCGCCGGGGTAGTCTATAGTCGTGCAGGGGGTGAGGCCGCCGACCTTCAGCACGGGTCACTGGCCGGAGTTTCCAGGAAGAAACGGCGCTCGCGGTGCTCGGCCTTCTTCCCGATGTTGAAAGAGTCAACCGGCCTGTGATAGCCCATGACCCGCGTCCAGACCTCGCAGGGCTGGCGCTCCGCATCGTTGATCTCCGGTTCCAGTTTCCTTGCGCTCCTGTCAGACATGTGCATTTTCTCCTTTCGATTGGTGTGCTTTGCGAAGCAACTCCTCGTCACAGCGGGGACAGAATTTGTGCTCTCCCGGCAGATAGCCATGTTTTGGGCAGACGGAGAAGGTCGGCGTGATGGTCAGATAAGGGATGCGGTAACTCTCCAGCGCCCGCCGCACCAGCTTCCGGCAGACGGTCGCGCTGGACACCGGCTCCCCCATGTAGAGGTGGAAGACCGTGCCGCCGGTGTATTTGCGCTGCAGCTCCTCCTGGAGTTCCAGCGCCTCAAACGGGTCGTCGGTGTGGCCGACAGGCAGCTGAGACGAATTAGTGTAGTAGGGGGCGTCCGGCGTACCGGCCTGTATGATATCCGGGTAACGTTTGCGGTCCTCTTTGGCAAAGCGGTACGTGGTCCCTTCCGCCGGGGTGGCCTCCAGATTGTACATGTGGCCGGTCTGCTCCTGGAACTCCACCATCCTGGTGCGGATGTAGTCCAGGACGCGCCCTCCCAGCGCCTGCCCGTCGTAGACGGTTATGTCATGGACATCGGAGGTGAAGTTGCGGAGCATCTCGTTGATCCCGTTGACGCCGATGGTGGAAAAGTGGTTGCGCAGAGTGCCGAGGTATCGCTTGGTGTAGGGAAAAAGACCGCTGTCCATGTGGCGCTGTATCACCTTGCGCTTTATCTCCAAGCTCGTGCGGGCCAGATCCAGCAGACGATCCAGAGACTGGAAGAGCCCCGTTTCGTCCCCGCGGTGCAAATAGCCAAGCCGGGCGCAGTTGATGGTCACCACACCGATGGAGCCGGTCTGCTCGGCGGAGCCGAACAAGCCGTTGCCCCGCTTCAAAAGCTCCTTGAGGTCCAACTGCAAACGGCAGCACATGGAGCGCACCATGTTTGGGGTCAGCTCCGAATTGATGAAGTTCTGAAAGTAGGGCAGGCCGTACTTGGCGGTCATCTCGAACAGCCGTTCCGCGTTGGCACTCTCCCAGGGAAAATCGGCAGTCATGTTATAGGTGGGAATCGGAAATGTGAAGACCCGCCCCTTTTCGTCGCCTGTGGTCATCACCTCGATATAGGCCCGGTTGATCATATCCATCTCGTCCTGGAGCTCGCCGTAGGTGAACGGCATCTCCTCGCTGCCTATGACCGGGATCTGGGGGCGCAGATCTTCAGGGCAGGTCCAGTCAAAGGTCAGGTTGGTGAAGGGCGTCTGTGTTCCCCAGCGGGAAGGTACATTCAGGTTAAATACCAGTTCCTGGATGTGTTGCTTCACTTCCGCATAGGAAAGCCTGTCCTTGCGCACATAGGGGGCCATGTAGGTGTCGAAGGAACTGAAGGCCTGCGCACCGGCCCATTCGTTCTGAAGAGTGCCGAGGAAATTTACGATCTGGCCGACCGCACTGGACATGTGTCGGGGCGGGCCCGCCTCGACCTTGCCCGGCACGCCGTTGAAACCCTCCTTCAAAAGCATGCGAAGCGACCAGCCGGCGCAGTAGCCTGAAAGCATATCCAGGTCGTGGATATGCAGGCTGCCGTCACGATGCGCCTCTCCTACCTTGGGTGGATAAACATGGTTGAGCCAGTAGTTGGCGACCACCTTGCCTGAGACATTCAGTATCAATCCCCCAAGTGAATAGCCTTGGTTGGCGTTGGCGTTGACCCGCCAGTCGGACTGCTCAAGGTATTCGTTGACCGATGCGGCCACGTCAACCAGGGTCTTCTTGTCCTGACGCAGTTTGTGGCGCTGCTCGCGGTAGACGATGTAGGCACGCAGAGTGGCGAAGTGGTTGGCGGAGATGATGGTCTGCTCCACAATGTCCTGTATCTGCTCAACCTGCGGCGGCGCGTGGGGAAATCGGTGGCGCAGGACTTTGAGCACCTGCCTTGTCAGGAGCCCTGCCTCCTCCTCGTCGAACTCGCCGGTGGCCCGGCCGGCCCTAAGGACAGCGGATTCGATTTTGGCCACATCAAATGGGACTTTGCACCCGTCGCGCCTGATGACCTGAGCTGGAACGGAGGGCATGGCGGACAATGGCACGGTGCTCTTGGGCTCGGGCATGATACGATATCCTTTCAATAGTTGATGTGCCCGGGGATGAAAGGGATAGGGCTGCAACCAACGGAAAAGGAATAAAAAAAGTCCGCATGCGCCGAAGCGGCATGCGGACTTTCCGTATTCAAAGTCCCGTAACCCGTAATCCACGCTCCCAGTCCCCGGGGAGTTGCTTGTGGCTGGGATCTTCGGCTGGTCTTCTGGCTCGCGAATCATCCTCCGGGCGCCTTCCCGGTCAACAGACCAGTGACACATTGCCCTTCGTCATCGCTTACAGCGGCGGGTCCGCGGGGGAATCACACCCCTCTTCCCTATTAAGCCCTAAACGGGCACCGTTGATCCGATATTCAATTTTAGCGGCAACAATCTATATATTGCGCAATCTTTATAACACAACGCAATATCGTGTGTCAATAAATTTTACCGGCGGACGGAAAACCAAGCCTATATCGGGGAGTTATGTTTTGGGCTTTATTACCCTCAAAATCCCGTGAGGTACTCCTCGTGCGGGTTAGACCAACCATCCAACGCAATCTAATCCCATTGGAAAAAACTACGCTTTCAGGCTGTAACGAGGAGCGGCAGCCACTCCAACTTCAGGTATTTTTTGCCCGAGCTGTTGCAAAATTGTTGCAAAACTGTTGCAGACAGGGAGGGAATAGAGGGACTCAAGGGAAACAGCGGGAATCAAGAGACAACAATTAACCCCTTGATTTTCAAGTCAAAACCGGAAAGTCAGACCGAAATCAAGGGGTTATAGTTTTTTGCTGTTTCATACTGGCAGTCTTGAGGTCAGGGGTTCGATCCCCCTCTGCTCCACCAAACAAAACAAGGGGTTAGCTAACATAGGCTAACCCCTTTTCTTTTACACTGTATAGTTTTTGTATAGTTGGCTTTCCATTCATAGCTCCTTCCAATATCTCAACTGCCTTTACTTTATGCGCCGGTGCAAGGTGAGCATAGCGGAGCGTCATTGTAAGGGTCTTATGCCCTAAAAGCTCCTTAACCGTTGTAATGTCAATTCCCGCCATTACCAAATGACTTGCGAATGTATGCCTGAGATCGTGAAAACGAAAGTCCTTAATACCCCTTCTTTCCATTTTCACGCCACAAGACGGGCAGTTTCCTGGCTCTTTGCTATCAGTTTTTTGCCTCTCCTGATTACACTCCGGGCATCTCTCAAAATCTGCTTTTTTTAAAGCAGTAGCAAAAGACCGCTTCACATCCTTAAACCGCTTACCCTCTCCATCAATAAAAACATAGGGGCTATCTATGCGGCGTACAATGCCCTGCAAGACCTCCCTCAGAGTATTATTGATAGGCACTTCCCGCCTCTCGCCATTCTTTGTCTTATCGAGGAGTATAAAGCTGTGCCTCAAATCAATATGCTTTTCCCATTCAAGGGAAAGTATCTCCTCTTTTCTCATGCCTGTATTGAGGGCTGTTATCACAATCGGCCTTACATGAGGGCTACAAGCATTTATAAGAGCCTTGCACTCCTCTTTCGACAGATAGCGCAACCGCCTGTTATTTTCAGAAAGTAGCTTTACCCTTCTAACCCTCTTAAGCGTATCCTCATCCACCATTTCCCATTCAACCGCCTTTGTGAACATATGCTTAAGGGTCGCAAGCAAGCGGTTTACTGTGGCAGGCTTATTATCAGCCATTCTCTTTGTCTGCCACTCCTCAACAAACCTTGTGGCAAAAGCCCTTAGAGGGATATTCCCGAAAAGCTCGTCAAGTTGAGCTATATGGTATCGCTTAGTGACAAAGCCTTTTTGCCTGCCCTCCCCCCAGGTCTTGTAATGCTCTGAGAGTTCTTTGAAAAGATGATTAGCGATCCTCTTTTTAGGTATCGGCTCCTTGCCTTCCTTTATCTCTTTTTTGCGATCTGTAAGCAGGTCTTGCGCCCCTCTGAAAGACTCGCCGCCGGATTCAAACCTAATCTTGCCGTCAAGACCGGCGTATCGTATCCACCAGACATTACCACGCTTATAAAGCCCCTTTGCCTTTGCCATGCTTCTTTTCTCCTTTCATACTGGTTTTTAGCTCAAATTCGTTCTCCTCTACAGGCCGAATTAGGACAACCGGCTTGCCGTTCTTTGTGATAACCACCTCCTCTCCTGAGTTCTCAATCTCTGAAATAATTTTGGGGGCTTGCGCCCTTAGCTCTGTAACAGTTATAAACCTCAAATCTGCCTCCCTCTCCTGAAAGCTTTAATTATGGCTCTAATTATAGCTGAACACAGCAAAACAAGTCAACTATACATTTTGGTATACAGCCTTTTTTAACTCATTGATTGATTTGCCTTTTTACAAGGAGGGAGTAGACAGATAATCTTGAGGCCTCCCCTCTCATTTTATAGCCTTTAAAGGTCTGGACAGGGGATTAACAGCGGGGGTCTTTTGAGTCTCAATCCAACGGTCAATGTCTTTCTTGCTGAATCTAACATTACCGCCCAACTTGAAGTAAGGGATTTCCTTAAACTGCACCCGTTCATAAATCCATTTTTCGGATACCTCAAGAGACTTGGCAAGAGTTTTCACAGTGAATACAATATCGCCCTCCCCCTTGCTATTCACAAGAGGCTTTAGGGCCTTAACCACCTCAGCGGTCAAAGCCTGGACTATAGATTGTATGTCTGCCTGTTCAAGCTCCAGCTTCAATTTGAATGCCTCTACCCATCAATTAAGTCATGCATAAAAGCTACAGCTCCCCTTCAGTTTGACAGTTCATGGGGATTTGCTATATATTCTTACAGGGGGTTAATCCCCTGTAAGGCCCGTTGTAACCAGCGGGTCTTATCTTGCAAAGGGCGGTTCCCTCTGCGGGCATCGGTTCAAAAGACTGTAGCCCGTGAGACTGGAACCACCCTTTGCTTTTTCCTCATCAAAGTCATGTATTCTTATCAATTCGTTTGCAGGGTATTATTTTCTATTTACTCGCTTCGCATACCAGCCTTACAAGCGGGTCATCCGGCCCCGCCGCCTCAAGCTTGCGCATGGCTTCAGGGTTCCCCCAGGAAGCAGATACCAACACCTCTAAAGTAAGGGCTTTTCCTTCTCCGGCTCTTTTCTCAAGCTCCTCAATACGCCGTTTTATATTCATATTCCTCCGCAACCTTCGCAGTCCTGAAAAAATACCTGGCAATTGCTTCCATTCGGCTTTTCTGATTCCTTGTATCGGATACATAGCTCAGTGTCGTCATACCCTGGACATTCTATATTCTCCGTACCATACCAACGGACACATACAACCTTTACCAAAGATTCCGCTTTTCCTAAACCTGCCTTTTCTTCAAGCATTGCAATACGCCTCTCAAGGTTCATATTGCCTCCTTGCAATCCTTACAGGGAAAGCGGAATACAATAAAGCCGGATTTGTTCATCCCTTTTGGGTTCCGTTCAAAGCTATTAAAGGCAGGACATAGCTCAGTATCCCTATAGCCTTTGCAAGCCGTATTATCCCGTATGTTATTCCTGATAAGTATAATTGCGCCTTCCTTATTAACCCCCGCTCGCCTTTCAAGTTCTGTTATGCGCCTCTCAAGGTTCATTCCGACTCCTCGAAATCCTCCGTAACCTTTCCTGAACCTTACGCTCAGCCGCATCTATCGCAATCCTTTCAGCCTCAATTTCCTCATCGGTGTGTTCGCCGCCTTTTATCTTTTGTTCAATTTTCGATATGCGCTTTTTAATGGTCATTTTTTTAGGCTCCTTTCCAGGTCTTCAATACGCCCCTCTAATTTTTCCAGCTCAATAAACTTGCCTATATGCTCAAGGATACCCAGGGCCGTCCTCAGCCTTACTCCCTCCCCCTCTGCCCGTAGAAGCTCCCTCAGAACGCTTACTGCTTCGCTTGCAGAGGTCTTCAGCTCATGCAAGGCAAGATCAATAAGCTCCTGCCTCTGCCGGACAAACTCGGCCTTAAACTCAGGGGTCTTGAGCCATTCGTAAAAGGTAGTCTTGGATATGCCAGCCTTTTTGACTCCTTCTGTTATGCTCTTGGCTTCAAGAATTGAGGGAATTGCCTTTAATTGGTTTTTGGTCAGATTATGTCCGGTTCCGTTCATCAAATCCCCCTTTATAGCCCTAATCTGCGGGCCTCCCATATTAAGGTCTGTAACAGCCTGTAGGCCGCCCCCTTCACCCTTGCCCATAGATTACGCATTGACCGCCCCCTTTATCTCCTCGATGGTATTCTTAACGCTCTGCCCGCCCATCCACCAGTGATAGCGGCTATCGCTCCCGAAAGGGATTACAATATCTCCGTCCGGGCCGCAAGAGGGCCGGGGCATAGCTTTCTTGAGATAGGCTATCGCTTCCCCCTTATGCTCCCGTAAGGCTTCCAGAAGGGCCTTAACATTCTCCGGGGGCTCGCCCTCTCCGGCATACTTAAATCTAATCTTCTCCCCCTCAAGATAGAGGGCATACCTCAGGGTTTTCAGTTTACCGATAAGACCTGATACAGAGGCGGTCATACCTCCCCCTCTAACAAATCCAGTTTTCCTGTTTGCGGACACCCATTTGGCAAACTGGCAAACTCAGTATTTACAAGGTTTTTTTGCGCCCCCATGGTTTCATGTCTGGCAGGAGCATTTTCAGCGGTTTCAGAACAGTTATTCAGTTGTTCGCCCCTATATAGGGACGGCAAACTGGCAGACTGAATCGGCGTTACAAAATGAGCGTTCCTCTGGTCTGTCTTTACCTCTACCGTCCAATACCTTCCCTGCCCTATCTCGAACAGCTTTCGGAGCTTCCCCCGTCCTAAACTCAGACTCTTGGAGTATTCCAAAAAGGCCGTCTTGGTTAGCGTGCCATGTTCAACAAGTATCCGGTGCATTTCCTTCAAGCTGTCCTCTTGCGGGTCTGGGGCCAACTCAAAGCCCCTATCAGGGTTCAGGGTAAGATACACATGGTAAGGCTCAAAGCGGGTCTTCTCACGGACACCAAAGCGGTAAACAGCATCTTCCTCGCTGTCGTCATCGTCAACAACTACCTCTTGCCCGTCCTGCTTTTTTCTAACAAGCGTTAAACCTAAGATATGGTCTGCAAGGTCTACAATGGCGGTACTGCCTTTTGACATCTTGTCTGAGTTCTTAGGCGTATGGTGTAAGAGGATTATCGTAAAGCCCATATCCCGCAGTTCTTTGAGCTTCCCCATTATCAGGCCCATGTCATTTGAGGCGTTCTCATCCTTGCCATGAGAAGCCCTCAGAGTATCGAATATCAAGACCGCCCCTTTCGGGAGGTTTTTGTAAATCTCCCAATCCGGGCTATCGAGCTTCGGGGCCTTCAGTTTTTCATTATTGGATCGCCAGAAGTAAACGCCTTCGGCATCGCCTAACTTCTGTGTTCTGGCATTGAGGACGGCAAGAGGGTTTTCAAAATCAACGAAAATAACGGGGGCCTTTAAAGTGGTTAGCCCTAAGAACGGTATACCGCCTCCGATACTCCGGGCCATGTCCATCATAAGCCATGTTTTGCCAATACCACCCTTGCCGAAAAGAAGCGTTATGCTTTCCTTTGGTATGAGCCTGTCAACTCCATACTCAACTTTAATATCGAGGCTCTGAATATGGTTCCATGATTCCAGACTGGATAAAATATCAGGCCCGTACTTCTCAGGTGTGTTTTCTGATTTAGACTCCCAGGGGGAGGCCGCTTTGATAAGGGCCGCAAGCTCACCCTTTATCTCCTGATCCGTCCGTCCTTCATTACGCCTCAGATCTATCCAGTTCGAAACATCGAGGCCGTGTTTTTCCTTCCTCTCCCCCAAGCCAGGGAGTTCAACTATCCTAATGACGCTCGCCTTACCTTGAAGGCTCCGGGCTACCGTCTCGGCATATTCAAGGCCGGGCCGGTCATTGTCCGGGATAATGGCAACCTGTTTGTTCAGGAAGTGCTCAGCGTATTCAGCTTTCCACCCCTTAGCCCCTCCCTGGGAGGTTGTAACAGCCGTACTTCCCGTATAGCCCAGGGCCTTCAGATTATCAGCGTCCTTCTCTCCCTCCACGATAACGGCCCCGCTTGCGTTCACAAGCTCAGAGAGGTTATAAGGGACTCGCCGGACACCTTCGAGGTTGTATATCCATTCATCTTTAGGCCCCTTACGCCGTGGCCTGAAATCCTTTGGCTCATACCTAACAACCTGGTACAGAAAGGCCCCGTCTTCGTCCGTGTAGTCATAGACAGCCTTTTCCTGCTTACCACCTTTTTCTATTACTCCGGCTATCCCTGCAAGCTCTTTCAGGGCCGTCTTGAAATCCACGCCCTTATGCGCCTGGTAAAAAGTAAAAATATCCCCCTTCTTTCCGCAACCGTGACAGTTAAAAAGGCCAGTATCGAGGTTCACGGAGAAAGAGGCTTTTTCATCGTCATGGCCTGGAAGGGGGCAATTACCAGAGGCTTGAGATTCGCCAGTAAGGGAGGGGACAGCCTCCTTATAGAAGGCCTTGAAATCGAGGCTATCAAGTATTGTCTGCTTATTCATTCTGTTATCGCCCTTCCCTTATCTCACATCTTGAATCGTACTAAAGGCCATAGCTTTAAGGCTTTTCCATGTCTCAAAAAGCCCTTTGGGGTCTGCTCTAAGCTCCCCGTTGAAGTATCGGGTTATTAGGCTGTCAATCTCCTTAGAGGCTTTAAAAACAAAAATCCCCTGCCTGCCATTCCCCTCAACCCGAACAATTGGGATCCCGGCCTGCTTGATTACGGTTGCAAGGTATATGTCTCTGGTAGAAAACTGGGAAGTGTTTTGCTGGTGGGGTTGTCTCATCCTGATATCCTCCTGATTTAAAAAACAAAAAAGCCAGATAGCTCTTGCTACCTGGCTTTATTTTTAAATTAATTTTTTGAATCAGTCTACGAGGCTAACTGGAAAAAACAGGAAATTTTTCTCTGTCTTTCCTGAAATTTCCCATTAAAGCCTATTCTTTTTCACCATATATAATCCAATCCTTACCACCTGGATTTTTCTTTGCAGGCAATCTGCCTTCTTTGCACCATGTTCTTATCGTCTTTTCAGTCTTCTCTAAAATGTCTGCCGCTTCTTTTACGTATGTTTCTTTCGGCAATTTTTTTAAGAATTGCAGTATTATCTAACTTGGGTTTCCTCTTCTGTTTTACCACAGATTGATCTTTCTTTTTGTCCTGAATAACACTTATATTTTGCCTGATAAAATTATCATTACCGTGCTTCGGCAGGGCTTCCCATTCCGATTTGCCTGGTATTCTTATACCGCCATAACCGCCGCCGCTGGGGTATATTCTATCTTCTTGGAGCCATTGAGGTCTTTGCTCCTGTCTTTCTTCTGGAAACAAGAATTTCGGCTTCTGCCTGCGCCTTTCAGAAAAGAAATACTCATAATCTGCTCTATAGGCAACCCCTTTTTTCATCAAGTCACTTGGCTCTAAAATATGCGAAATATCACCCGGAAGAATACTTGCCTTATGAGTACAACGCCTTAATTTTTTCCCATCCCTGAAAGCGGGTTCATACAAAACGCCTGTCTTCGCAGCTTCACTTAAATAATTGAACATTTCAGAAATCTTAACCGAAAGTTCAGTTGGCAGATTTTCCGTGTTGTCCGGGTCTACTTCATAATAAAGGTGTGCGGCCTCATTGAAAGAAAATTCATCCTTTAGATCCCACTTCGCATAATCTTTTATAAACCAATTGGCTTTGCCAGCTATCTGTTTTTCAGCCCTCTCCTCAGGAAACAAAAACTCTGGAAGGAAGCCAAAGCCATCCTTCCCCTTTGCGTAAGCCTTTAAGTCGGAGCGTTTAAATAACTTTACATCTGTGGCCCATCCACGGGAGCCCCGGTGACACCTTAGCTCCACATTCTGGGCCGCATTGAAAAGAATTTCGCTTGTCAATTCAATCTTGCGCTTAATCTCGTGTGGCAAAAGATGGTTGTGCGGATAGTCTGGAGGGTCTACCTTGTAAGCAAGACAAGCGGCTTCAACGGCAGAAAATTCGTGGAGCTTATCCCATAAGATGAAATCTTTTATAAAAAAATATTCTTTCATGCTTATTAGCTATTCCTACCTGAAAAACTCATTTATCCTTTTTTGCCATTCATCCCCGAAAACAACCTGAAACTCAAATCTTTTATCGGCAAATTCAAGATTCAATTCCTTCCAGTCTTTTCGCTCACCCAACTTATTGCAGAAATCAAAAACATTCTTTTTGTAATCAGTGTCTTCATTCTTTAAATGAACGCCTTTTGATTCAACTACAAACACCTTGCTATAATCCTTCTTTTTTTCTTCAATATCGGTAAAGATAAAATCAGGATATATCCTGTGCTTTTTCCAGCCCTGCACATAGTAATCCTGTCGTGAAAGGTTCCTATACCACCAAAGGAGCTTTTCCTGCTCATCAAGATACAGGGCAATGGATCTTTCCATATCGTTAAAGCCTTCTTCCTGCACAAACTCAAGGAGACTCCGGTTCACGAAACCTGCCAACGGATTCGCATTGCTTTTAACTTTCATCCGGCTCGGCAATTTATAGCCGCCCTTTTCAGCAAACAGAAAGAAGCATAAAATTTTCTTTTCAATCAATTCCTTGAAAACGCCCTCGGCAAGTTTGTCCCTCTCCTTTTCAAGGTACTTTCTCAATTCCTCGATGATAAAGGCAAGATTGCTGATTACAGTCTTTTCATTATTTTTTGAGAGTAATATCTTTAGAGTTGCTTTTCCAATCTCGTAACCTATCCAGGGATTAGGCACAATATCGAGGATTTGGCGTGCAATAAAGGTGTAATCCAGTTCAAGCCCGCCTTCTTTGTGAAAAACGCCCTTTTCCTTAAGCAGCTCCTTTTTGTTCTCACTTAGGCCAACAATATATTCAAGCTCATCCTGCCGTTTTTTTGAAAGGGATAGCTCCGCAAGCGGTTTTATACTTATCTTATTCCAATCAACCCTGCTCAGAATATCCATTTCATAATTCAGGTCACGCCAGCTTTTGTTTTCCTGAATTACGAATTTAGGGAGATAGATTTTGCCCTCATATCTTTTGAATTTATCCCTATAACCTACAACCTTTTCCGTTACAGATTCTCCCCCGCCAATATCCCCATGATCAATCAAAACCCTGGTTGCCAGATCGCCAAGGCCCTCTGCCTCAAAGCCTTTTCTGATATTCTCTAAAATCTGCTTTGCCTTTTGTCTGAAGCAGAATACATAGCTCTCATCAAGCTCTTTTACTTTAGTCTTGCGTCCTTTTGGTTGTCTTAATACCCTGCCTACAAGCTGTGTAATACTTACCTGGGAGCTTGGATTTGCGAGAATCGTAAGAATATAGGCAAAGGCGCAATCCCAACCTTCCTGAAGGGCCTGTTTTGTTATGATATAGCGTACACGGCAGTCCTTGCTGAAAAGGTCGATACCTTCTATATCATCCTTTTCACTGCTTTTAATTGCTATCTCTGCTTCGGAGATACCGCAATTTTTTATAAGATATTCTTTAACATCCTCAGCATGAATATACCTTGTTCCCCTCTGATCCTTGCCTGTCCGTTCAACCTGAATCAAACATATAGGCCGGATATATTCTCCGGTGTTGGCCTCATACTCTTTTGCTTTTCTCTCTAAGAGAAGCCTTTTATCCAGGGCTGAACGCATGGCATCTTCCCATTCAAGGCTCGCCTTGTTGGTGATGTGCAAGTCCAGCTTAATCATCTCTTCACGGTTCAACGCCTGTCCGCTTATGTTTACAAGGATATTGCCGTTTGCCGGAGGAGTTGCGGAAAGTTCAAGTATGATGGACGGATTAAAGCCTCTGATAGTCTGCTGTGCAATTTCGGTATAAGCCTTATGCCCTTAATCAATAATGATTACAGGCCTTAAAATTCTCAAGGTATTGCCAAGAGAAGTCTTTGCGATCTTCCCGTATAGATTATTATCATCCCCGAAATAATCGAGGTTTGAAAATTTATTAAGTAGTTCTTCTTGTCCTTTAACATCATCTTCCAGCGGGAAAAACTCGGCAAAGTTTCCGCTGTCTTTAAATACTTTTAAAGTCTCCTTGTTCTGCCTGCTTGCAGAGGGCAGCATCAGCATCATTACAACCAGATTTTCGGTAACATCCAAAAGAGCAAACCTGTCCATCTTTTCAAGTATGACAGTTCCCCCCCCGCTTGCGATATCCAACACCTGCCGGTACGGATGTTCCCTGTTTTTTAAGCTTATAAGCGTCTGCCTGTAAATCTGAGTTGTAGGCACAACCCACAAAATAATCCCGGTCTGCTTTTTTAAATAAGTTCTGTTGATTAGGTCGATTGCATGGCAGGCAAGGATTGTCTTTCCCCCGCCGGTTGGGATTTTAAGATAGAAATTGGGAAGGCACTCCCCCAGGCCGTTCTTTTTTGAGTGATAGGTTGTACCAACAACCTTTTCCCATGCCCTCAATGGGAAGTCTATGGAGGCTTCTGGGTCTATTTTAATAAATTTCTCGTTCTTCGCCCTGGACTCTGCCAACGCTTCGAGATACCGCTTGACCTGCTCAAGGGCTTTTTTTTGATATTCTTTAAGCTCCACTGCTTACCCCTTTAGCTTATAAATCTCAAAAGGCAACTGACAATATTCAATGCGGTATTCCAAAAGATAATCAGTATCAAGGTATTTAGTAGGCGCAAAGACAAGCCTTTTCTTGCCCTTGTACTCGCCTAACTGTTTTGCCACTTCAAGATTTAACGCAGTGTTCTTGAGATAATCGAGATCAGGCTTGTATAAAAGATATACCTCATACCCTTTCGACGCACCGATGAAGTTTCTTTTTTCATTGACGGCTTTGGGGCTAAACTCTTCACCAGTTGCGGTATAAAAAACATACCTGGCAAGGTCGATATATGAAGGGAGCTTTTTCCCTTCCAGAATGCTTTTCATTTCAATGGGATCTCCAAGCTCAAAATAGCTGAATGAGCCGCCAAGCCCTTCTTTTAGCCTTTCATCAGTTGCTTTCTTGACGCCTTTGATTACACTCCTTACCCTCTCGGCGGTTATCTCGTCTGCGTACTCCTCACATTCAACAAGGATGAACTTACGATTTCCTCCATCCTCTTTATTTAGGGCTAAAACAGCATGGGCGGTTGTGCCTGAGCCAGCGAAAGAGTCAAGGATTATAGCATTTGGTGAATCATCTAAGGCAAGATTCAAAATTCTTTTTATAAGTTTGGTGGGTTTAGGATTGTCGAAAATATCTTTTCCTAAAATTTCATTGAGCTCCTTACTGCCTTCATCGGTTGTCCCTGCATTATCATACCTCCACAAATCCGTTGGGACAATGCCGCCCTCAACTTCTGAAAGGAATTTTTTTAGTCTTGGAAAAGTATTTTTTCCTTTTTCTCCCCAATATAAACGATTCTCTTTTGCATGTTCTAAATATACTTCATAGCTATATTTCCATGCATTCGTTGGGTGCTCAATCATAGCCTTAGAAAAAGGATTTTTAATTTTGTATGTTAAATTGGGTCTCTGAGCCTTTGTTGCAGGATTTACATATGAGACACTTGTCCAGAGGCCTCTCGTGTCTTTATCGGGATTAGTATAAATAGAATCTGATTTTTCGGAACGAGCTTCTTTAAGTTGTGAAACCATTGAGCTTTTACGATAGGTAACGATATAATCCTTTATTGATGAAAATAAACGAGCGTTATTGCTTCTTGTAAATCTTTTTTCCCATGAAATTGTGGCAAGGAAATTATCTTCCCCAAAAATTTCGTCCATCAATATTCTCAAATGATGAACTTCATTATCATCAATGTTGATAAAAATAATGCCATCTTCAGCAAGCAATTCTCTCAAAAGCTTCAACCTTGGCATCATCAGGCAGAGCCATTTGTCATGGCGGGTCAAGTCCTCTTTATCAACAACCTTGCCAAGCCATTCCTGCATCATGGGGGAGTTTACATTGTCGTTATAAACCCACTTCTCATTTCCGGTATTATAGGGCGGATCTATGTAGATACACTTTACCTGTCCGGCATAGGTCGGCAAGAGGGCCTTTAAGCCTTCAGGTTGTCACCCTGGATTATGAGGTTATCGTTAAGGCTAATCTTATCAGTAAGGCTCTTGTCCTTTTTAGGAATGAGCTGGTGATATTTTACGGCGAGATGATGATTCTGGACGAAGGCTTTGCCCTTAAAATTCAAAACTGCCATTCAGACATCCTCCGATACTTGCCCTGAGATTTTAGATGGTGAGTATAACAAGAAAGTTTAATGTCTTTCAATCCTTCCTTTTAACAAAAAAAGCCCCAGGCTCTTAGGCCCAGGGCTGTATAGTTTTTGTATAGTATAGGTTAGTTAAAGGAGGGTAAAACCCTCCAAAGGCTTAAATCATGAGTTCCCCTTTTCGCAAGTAATTCCAAAGGATAGGAAAATACGGGAAAGTTTTTTGAAAACAAAAACCGTCTGGCAGTCTTGAGGTCAGGGGTTCGATCCCCCTCTGCTCCACCAGTAAATACAAGGGGTTACGCGTTAAGCGTAGCCCCTTTTTCATTGGACTGTTGCAAAACTGTTGCAATGCAGCCTTGAGGTCAGGGGTTCGATCCCCTCTGCTCACCAAGAACAAGGGGTCACGCATTAAGATGCTTGAACTGACATCTGTGATTTCTTCGAGACCTTCCACAACAAATCTGAACAGCAACACTCGCGTCTTCATCTGAAGCGGCGGCCCCTGAAATTAAAGAACCCTCCATGTCCCTGCTCGCCCGGGTATGGGTCAGGGTTCTTCTTACCCTCCCAGTGCATCTTGAAACGCACAGTCGGTTTATCAGGATCGCTCGTGGAGTCAACCGTTACCATAAGAAAATTCCTGGCAGGATATCGAGGAGATATATCCACATGTATTTTCTGGCCTGACTCGGTCTCCGTATCGAATGAAGCGCTGGCTTTCCTTTGGAATATATCAATAAACGAGGCTGCCTTGTTGCTTATGGGCGAGCTGGTTGCTTGAATTATCTTATCCCCCGTGGGTTCTCCGCGCTCATCAAGGATGGTGACAGTGGCGAATGTCCCCACATGCACATCACCTCCAAGTATAACAACCTGACGAACATGGTCCTCTTTTATCCAGTCAAAGAGCCTTTGCATAAGCCATTTGCGGTCGCCCTTGTTATGCTCGTCGGACCATTGGTCAGTTATGTCCGGATAAGGTATCCAGGCCCAGCGTGCGTCCAGATGGAATACTGGCACCGAGGAGATTATGAAGAGCACCTTGGCATCACGGCAGGATGTTGTCATAAAATCTTCAAGCCAATCTTTCTGTGCCTGCCCTAATAACTGGCTATTCCACACCTGCCTGTGCCCGCGGAGGTCGAGAGCTATAAAGGCGCTGCAGCCGACGCGGAATCCGTAGTACAGCGCGGATGGCGTCAGGGTGTTTTGAGGGTTGTGCGAGTGTTGGAAGTCTATATATGCCTGTCTTGCGACCCTGAAGACGTTTTGCTCCTTATCTTCCCTGTGAGAGGACGACGATCCCCACCCGTTTGTGATGTCATGGTCATCCCAGATCATATAACAAGGGAAATTCGCCATAACATTTTTCACATCCGGGATATTCCAGTACTTGCTATAGAGTCCCCTGTAGATGGCCGTCCGCCTTGAATGGCTGTCAGGGTCGTCATCGTCGATCTCCATGCACCTTTGCCATGCCTGACCGTCTTCATCAGCGTATACCTGATCCCCTAACATGATAGCGAATTTTGCCTGCTCACGGATCAACTCCGCCCTCAAAGCCCTCCACATGATTGTTGACTTATCATTCCTGTGCTTGAAGGGTTGATGACAGGAGGTTACCTAAAAGACAAGGCGGTCAGGGTTGTCTTCAGGCATCGTGGCGAACGTATATAAAGGGTCATGGAGATTGCGGCCATCCTGAACCAACCGGTAATAGTAGCGCCGGTTCGGCGTAGGGAGCGGCACATCACAAACGCCCGTATTGCCGTTGGTCTCCCTGGTCTCAAGTAAGAACGGGGAACCCTGAACAGGCTGAGTTCCGTGAGAGTCGAGGTAGACCTGGCAGTGGATGCGGGAGTCTCCCTGTGCCGGTTTATCCGTTTGTGCCCATATCGTTGCCGAGCGATGAGTGACGTGACCAACTATCGGGCCGAGTATGAGTTCGATATCCTGTGACATAATGCCTCTAAGAACAAAAGTTAACCTGAATTCTTACATTTAAATGTTCAATGGAAGCTTTCCGTTATATATAACATATTTGCTGCGTACTGATCATACCATCTTTAAAAAGGTTTTCAGCAATATTACGACATTCATGGCGAGAACTCACTCTGAATGACTCGACAAACGCAACGATCCGTTGGTCACCCGGAGACCCTACTTTCTAGTGGCTTAAATTTCAGAGGAGAGGTCACCACGGCTCCGTCAGGGTGATGACGCGCCGTCTTAGGAGCACGACTTCTTTGTCGTCTTCCAGTCTATACCTGGCAACAGAGGTCTTGTTTTTTCGGCCGAACTATTGAAAAAATTTCTAATCCCGTCGGAGCGCTCAGACGGAGCAGGGTGCGTTGAGAGATATTCTATAATTACCTGGTTTTTCTCCATAGCGAGTCTGTCGAAAAAATCCACCATTCCCTTTGTGTCCACGTCAGCCTTCACCAAGAGTTCAGCTCCGATCAATCCGCCCATAATGAGTACAGGATTGTGGGCGGTGGGCGACGGAGTAAATGACGCCCCTGCCATGGTTGCATCAGATGTCGGTATCGCAATGGGCGCCGCAGGAGCCGATGTTGCCATAGAGACGGGTGATGTGGTTCTCATGTCAGATGACCTTACCTAAATTAATATTTTTACAGCAAGATACGATCCAATCCTGCTGTTCTAAAAAACTTGACAACTCCTATTGAAAATGATATTCAATATCATCATACATAAACCTTAAACTATAACAAGACTCGCCAACCTCAAAAAAATTACCATAACATCGCGATTTAACAAAAGTTATTGCACAGTCCAGCCGATAATATTATATCTAAATACGAGAAAGGAGCGCTGACAATGTCACGTTTCAGGTATGTTCTTTTTTCTGCCTTGATGGCAACATTGCTTATGTTCAATGCAGCTGAAGGGGCAGACAAAATCCAGGACAACTCGTTTCTGTTAGAGGAAGCCTACAACCAGGAAGACGGGGTTATCCAGCATATTTTCGCATATCAGTATTTGAAAAATGCCAAGACATGGGGTTTGACATTCACACAGGAATGGCCGGTGCCCACCCAGACGCACCAGCTTTCCTACACGATCCCGTTCAACAGGGTCGATGACCCGTCATGGAAATCAGGGCTTGGCGACATAGCCTTGAACTACCGCTACCAGCTGGTATTCAAGGACAACCTGGCGATAGCGCCGCGCATCTCGCTGATCCTGCCTACAGGCGACTACAAAAAAGGACTCGGCACAGGCGCGGTGGGCTACCAGGCG
>MGPK01000062.1 GCA_001795535.1 Deltaproteobacteria bacterium GWA2_54_12 | reverse complement strand
AAGGAGAGTTACTATGGAGTTCCCGAAGGACCTTAAGTACACCAAGGAGCACGAATGGGTTAAGGTCGAAGGCAATATCGCAACGGTCGGCATAACCGATTACGCTCAAGACTCCCTTGGAGATGTGGTCTATGTGGAACTTCCACAGGAAGGCGCGTCCGTCACCAAGCACGAGCCCTTTGGCGTGGTCGAGTCCGTTAAGGCGGTCTCTGACCTTTACGCGCCCCTTTCTGGCAGCGTCACAGAAGTAAACGACGCGATAGTCGACAGCCCCGAGGCTATAAACGAAGACCCCTACGGCGATGCCTGGATGATAAAGGTCGAGATATCCAGCGCCAGCGAGCTCAGCGACCTTCTGAACGCCGACGAGTATCAAAAGTTCATCGAAGAAGAGAAGTAAGCCGCTGTGCCGTACATTCCCCATACCGCAAAAGACATTGCAAAGATTCTCAAGGCGGTTGGAGCCGGGTCTGTAGAAGAGCTTTTCTCCCAGCTTCCAGCCGCGTCCAGGCTTAAAGGGCCGCTTGCCATCCCTGACGGGCTGAGCGAGCAGGAGCTCCTTGGCCACCTGAAGTCTCTGAGCTCGAAGAACTCGACAATCGAAGAGTACTCGAGCTTTCTGGGCGCGGGCGCGTACAACCACTACATACCCTCAATAGTCGATGCCGTCATATCGAGGTCCGAGTTCTATACCTCGTATACGCCGTATCAGCCCGAGCTCTCGCAGGGAACGCTCCAGGCCATATTCGAATACCAGACGCTCGTATGCCAGCTGACGGGCATGGATGTTGCCAACGCCTCGCTCTACGACGGGGCTACCGCCGTTGCCGAGGCCTGCCTTATGGCCAAAAGGATAACCGGCAGGGAAGGCATAGTCCTGGCAAACGCTCTTCACCCCGAGTACAGGGAGACCGTCGCGACCTATCTGACGGGCACGGGCGACCACCTCTCTGAGGTGCTCTATTGCGCCGAGACCGGAACGACGCTGCCTGAAGCTATAGACGCGGCCTGCACCGATAAGACGGCCTGCGTTGTCATACAGCACCCCAACTTCTTCGGCTCGCTTGAAGATATCGAGGCAATAGCGGAAGTCGTTCACAGGAAAAAGGCGCTGCTCGTAGTCGCAGTGACCGAGGCCGTATCTTTTGGGCTATTGAAGGCGCTTGGGGAATCCGGCTGCGACATCGCGGTCGGCGAAAACCAGTCATTCGGAAACTCGTTGAGCTACGGCGGGCCTTATCTTGGCTTCATGGCCACTAAGACCGAGTTTGTCCGGCAGATGCCCGGACGCCTCATCGGCCAGACTGTCGACAGGGAAGGCAGAAGAGCGTTCTGCCTCACCTTCGCCACGAGGGAGCAGCACATAAGAAGGGAGCGGGCCACCTCCAATATCTGCACGAACCACGGCCTGTGCGCTCTTGCGGCCTCTGTCCACATGGTTAGCCTCGGCTCAGGCGGGCTCAGAAAGCTTGCCGAATTGAACCTTTCCAAGGCAGAGTACCTTAAAAAGAAGCTTAAAGAAGCGGGTGTTGAGGTCGCGTTTACCTCCCCGTCGTTCAACGAATTCACCGTAAAAGTAAAGGGCGGCGCTGAGGCTGCTCTCAAAAAGCTCCTCGACAAAAAGATAATCGGCGGGCTTGCCCTGAACAGGCACTACCCAGAGCTTGGTGAGTATCTCCTCATAGCGGCAACCGAGATGAATTCGAAAGAAGAAATGGACTCTCTTGCGGCTGCGCTCAAGTAAAGGGTGCCTTAAAACAGAAAGACAGTGACTATGGAAGCAAACGGCACAAAGGGGCTCGTTCTTGACGAGCCCCTCATATTTGAAAAATCCTCACCGGGCCGCGTAGGCATTGGGCCAGCGCACTCTGATGTACCTGAGGCTGACCCTTCAAAGACCCTACCCTCGAAGTTCCTGAGGAAGGGCATAGAAGGCTTCCCGGACATCTCCGAGATGGACGCTGTGCGCCATTACACGAGGCTTTCGCAGTGGAACTTCGGGCTTGACTCGGGCTTCTATCCGCTCGGTTCGTGCACCATGAAGTACAACCCCAAGATAAACGAGGCGGCCGCCCGTCTTCCCGGCTTTGCCATGCTCCACCCGTATCAGCCTGAGCACCTTTCGCAGGGGGCTCTGGAACTCATGCATTCGCTCGAAAATTATCTTGCCGAGATAACCGGCATGGAAGCGATAACGCTCCAGCCGTCCGCCGGGGCGCACGGCGAGCTTTGCGGCCTTCTCATGATGGCCGCCTATTTCAAGGCTCAGGGCAAGCCCCGCACAAAGATAATAATCCCTGACACGGCCCACGGCACAAACCCCGCGAGCTCGCACCTTGCTGGTTTCAAAGTTGTGCCTGTTAAGACCGAGGGCAAGGGCGCGCTATCAGTCGAGATGGTCAAGGCAGTGATGGACGAAGACACGGCCGGGCTCATGCTGACGAACCCGAACACTATAGGACTTTTCGAAAAGAACATAAAAGAGATAGCGGAGGTCGTCCATTCAAAGGGCGGTCTTATGTACTGCGACGGCGCGAACATGAACGCCGTCATGGGCCTTGTGAAGCTCGGCGATCTTGGCGTTGATGTCGTACAGCTCAACCTCCACAAGACTTTTTCCACCCCGCACGGCGGCGGCGGCCCTGGAAGCGGCCCCGTCGGAGTAGGCAAGGCCTTGGAGCCTTTCCTGCCGTGCCCGAGGATAAAGAAGGACGGCGGAAAGTTCAGCCTCGATTTCAACAGGCCCAATACCATCGGCAGGATGAAGGCCTTCTACGGCAACTTCTCCATAATGGTGAGGGCGTACAGCTACATAAGGCGCATGGGCGCATCTGGTCTGAGGCGCGCCTCAGAGACGGCAATTCTGAACGCCAACTACATCAAAGAGAGGCTCAAAGGCACATACCACCTTGCCTTTGACGAGCCCTGCATGCACGAGGCTGTATTCTCCGACAAGTTCCAGCTCGGCAGCGGCATCTCCACGATGGACATAGCCAAGAGGCTCATCGACTACGGCTATCACCCGCCGACTGTCTACTTCCCGCTGGTCGTTCACGGCGCGATAATGATAGAGCCGACAGAGACAGAGACGATTGATACGCTGGATCGGTTCATAGATGTGATGAAGGCGATAGCGGAAGAGGCGAAGACAGACCCGCAGCTCCTGAAGGACGCTCCCAACAAGACGAAGATTAGAAGGGTTGATGAGACCCGGGCGGCAAGAGAGCCGATCCTCAGGTGGAAAAAAGTCTAAAATCGCTCTTTTTCCCGATCTCTGCGTCAGACCGTAAATAAAAATGCTCACATATTGTCATATATGCTGCGCTTTTTATTTCCGTTCTTCCTTGATCTCAGAAAAAATAGCTGATTTTTAGGAGCACTGATAAATAGAAAGACAAAAGCCCGCTTTCGCGGGCTTTTTAGTTTTGTCATTCTGAATAAAGCGAAATCCGATTGGCACTCCAGAAAGCTTTGGAAGTCATATTATTTATCTGCACAAGTGAATTGAAACTGTGCTTCAGGGAACTGAAATGCAGCGGCAGGTATAACATGGGTTGACACCGGAACGACTTTTTTATTCAGCTTGCCGCAAAACACATGGGCTTCATCGATTATCTCGGAAGCAAGTGCACCAGTAGAAACCAGGAAGCTGGATCCACGCTTTGAAATCAGATAATTATTGTCACCCATAGAAATAGGTCCGGTACTCGCGCAACCTGTCACAAAAAGCAGACCCGCCAACAAGAGCAATTTTTTCATTCCTTATCCCTCCAAATTTTTGATAACAATGAAAGTAGAACTAATGAAAGTAACCAAAACAATTAAGGGTAAGAGATCTTTTTCTGAAAGCCAACACTATTTTTGACTGTCAGCAATTTTCTATCACCCACTTCAAAATCAGATCGCCAAAAGAAGAAACCGTAGACCCATAGATGATGATAAAAAATCCGTGAAGTTGCAACTTTGCATCTCCTATTGAAAAGGCAATTTCGTTGAAATATTTTGCGTTCAGCTGAGGGAGACGCCCGTTACTTGGAAGTGCTGGGAAGGACTTTGAATAATCCTTATTCTTGTTAATGCCCTCGCGCAACGTGAATCTTATACTCATCCAGACTCCAATTCCAATTATGAAGTTGCCTACCCTGGAGAAATAAGTGGGGTCATCAAATTTGCTTCCTATAACGACACCTATGACAGATAAGAGTGCGACAATTGGATAAAGGTATTTCTTATCTGTTACAACAAACGACCAATGTTTATTTGGTTCGTATTCCATCATTTTTTATCCTGATTTGGTTTTATTCTTTTTAAGCCTAAACTTCTCGCGCCGATACCCCTACGGCCTCCCCTCCGGCATCACAATCAGATGATAAATGAACTGCCCTTTTATGCTTATGTCTTCTATGCTGAAATTTTCCGGGAAGGGCGGGAACGGGGCTGAGAGTCTTACGGCGGTAATGGCGGCGTCGTCCAGCATGGGATAGCCGGAAGACCTTTCAAGCGATATATCAGACACTGAACCGTCCCTGTTTATCTTGAAGTTTATCTTGAGGCTCCCCTGCCAGCCGTTTCGGGCGGCAAGCTGAGGGTATTCCCAGTGAAACTCTATCTTTGTCTTCATGTCCATGAGGTACTTCTGATACTTGAGCTCGGAGGTGTTGAGTGACAGGGTCTTGCCGACCTCGCCTTTCGGGGCCTCTGTTTCGTACTTCCTCGCAAGCTCGGCTATGCGGTCGTCTGTCGGGAAAAGGCTCGGCCTTTTTGGTTCCGCAAATATCTTCGGCTGCGGCTTAGCTTCTTCTTTTTCCGTTGTATCTCTTCCTTTTTGGGCTGGCTCTGACTTGATTGGCTCATCAACAGGGCCGACGCCTTCTTTTACAGTCTTTTGCTGAATAGTATCTTCCTTCTGGGAAGGTCTTGTGGCGGGCTTGCTTTGCTCAACCGGTTTTGACGGCACAGCCGGAGCAGGCAGATGAACCTTCGGCAAAGGCATGGGCCAGCTCTCTTTTTTAACGCTCTGCTCCCTTTGGGCGGCGTGGGTCGAAGGTTTTTTTACAGGCGCAAGCTCATCCGGCGGAATTGGGGGCAAATCGACCACATCGACCAGGATGGGCGGCCTCTCGCCTTTACGCGCGTTACCGCCCGACGGCAGCAGCTGCAGCGCGCCCCATATACCCAGGTGCATAAGTGCCGAAAGTATAAGGAATATCAGGAAGGCGGACTGCGATTTTCCGGGGAATGTTTTAATTGACATGTTCTCTTAAATCTGTCAAACTTTAATTTAGGATACCTAAAAAATAGCTCTTTTTCCTGATCTCTTCGTTAGGGCGTAAATAAAAATGCTCACATATTATAATATATGCTCCGCTTTTTATTTCCACCCTGCCTCGACCTCAGAAAAAATAGCTGATTTTTAGAGGCATCCTGTAATCGATATTTTACCCTTTATCGCGAGGTTATACAATGTTCGGGCTCGGGACTACAGAGCTTATAGTAATACTCGTCATTATCATGGTGCTGTTCGGGGCTGGCAAGCTCCCGGAGATAGGCTCTGGTCTGGGCAAGGCGATAAAGAACTTCAAGAAGGCCTCGAACGAGGACGCCGACGCTCCCAAAGAAGGTAAAGAGAAGCTCGAAAAATAAGCTTCCTAATGTATCTTCCCTTTTTTCTTCCTGTCTAAAAGCAAGTCCTTCGCGCTCTCCCTTACTTCCGGGTGTATTGTTCCGTCTTCCGATATCGCGGACAAATCCTGGGTGAGCATCTTTTCAATCAACGCAATGGAAATCCTTGGCAAAGTGTACGGGTTCAAGGCCACGGCCTTGGCGACCTCGTACCTTTTCGACCATTTCGGGTGCAGGGCGATAAGCTTCAATATGCGCCCCGAGTTCGGCCTTTTTGAGGCTATCTTCAGGATTTCGCGCTCGGTTATTCGAGGGTTGCCCAGGAGGTTGCCTATGACGATTGGGTCCGGGTCTGAAAGGAGCATGTCGATGTTTTTTTTGAGCTGGCTTTTGGAAAGGGCCCGGCGCTCGCCAAGAGTGAGGTGCTCCATCTTGATGAACTCTTCTTCGTCATAGCCGCTTACGCCTTTTTTGTGCGGTTCGAACTCTGTAAACAGTCGCGATATACGGGTGAGGCCGCCCCTCAAGGCGGCAAGGTAGATGGAGTTATAGGCGCCGTCCCCTATCTGGCTGTGCACCGCTTCGTCATCGACCATCAACGAGCGTACGATAGACGCTGATTTATCTTCGATGTCTTTGTTGTAGATTGTATCGAGAAGCCGGGCGGCATCAAAGGGGGCAAGCGTGGAGAGGGTCTTGCAGAGGAGGGCAAGCCTCATCCGCTCTTCGGGGAGGCCCGAGATGTCGTTAAAGAGCTTTGCTGCGAGAGCCTCGATGTCAGGCATCAACAAGACCCATTGAGTTGAAAGGCGGGAAAAAGCCCCTTACTTTACGATGTCGAGGCCGAATTCGGAAAGCCCCTCCGGAATCTCAATAAAAAGGATCATGACGGGTACGCTGCCCTTGGCAGGTATGATGCCACCGGAAGGGTCTCTGAAGGCCCGTTCAAGCTCCTCCTTCTGGAGGTTCCTGATATCGTCTATCGACAATATCCTGCCGGGAGAGACGGACCTTTCGGCTATTTTATCGCCGCTGTCATTGTATATGACGCCTGTTGCGGCTTTTATCTCCTGAGGAGCGTCCGTTATGTTCTTGACCCGGGCGTCTATCACGAAGAGCTTGCCGAAGTTTTTGTTCTCTTCGTAGAAGCCCTTGATGGACTCTATCTCGACCACCTTGATCTCGGCGGGCGGCATGAGGATGTGCGTGAGCTTGTCGATGACGCCAGTGAAATAAATGAGCCCGCCGCCGAGGATTACTACGAGGGCGGCAATGATGAGGCCCATCCTGGGCTGGCTGGCCCTGTACGGAGCGCGCAAATCTTCCTCCTCCTCTTGTTCTTCTTCCTCTTCGTCAGAGGCTCCAAAGGAGAGGGGCTCGTTTTTTTCAACGGCTTTTGTGAGGTATGATTTGAAAGCCTCATCCGTTTCCGCTGGTTCATCCGCGGCGGACTTTACTGGCGCAGGGGCCTTGCCTTCTTTTGTATAGGCAGAGGCTGCCGCGGAAAACGGAATGACATTTTCGGCTATCTCTGGTTTCCGGGGCTCTGGTTCTGCCGTATCGGTCTCTTCTTCGGGCCAGGGCGCAGAAGGTTTCGGGCTTTCCGCTGAGAAGTCGTTGAAGTCGAAATCGAGTTCAGTTTTATCGTCTTTTCCGGCCCCGGCGTTCAAGTCGCCGCCGGAGTCCTCTCCGTTATCTGCAGGCTCGTCAGACAGAGGCTTGTCAAAAGCCCTAGAGAACGGGTCGTCCTCTTCTTCCGAGGTTCCCCAGCTGTCTTCTTCGTTCTTTTTTTCGTTCGAGCGGTCTTCGCTGAAGGAAAAGTCCAGGTCATCGAGGGAGAGCTTATGCCCTTCTCCGCTCTTTTGCTCGGGAGGGAGGCCCTGGCCGAAACTGAAATCTTTGCCGTCATCCTGAGACGGGGGGTTGTCGGGGGTTTTGAATATGTCTTCCCTTGTGACTTCGCTGTCGAAATCAAAGGCAAGGCGCTTGTCTTCTTCCTTTTTTTTCGGGGGCTGCGCCTTGGCCTGAGGGCCGTTGGCAGCAGGGCGGGCCGTCTTGTCGTCTCCGGGAGCTACTCCGAAGAGCTCTTCGACCTGTACCTCTTCGGGCGGAGGCGGAGGCGTTACGATAAAGACATTATCGCACTTGGTGCAGCGCACCTTTACGCCACTCGGGGTTATGCGCGAGTCGTCAAGCCGGAACTTTGTCGCGCACTTGTCGCACTGTATTATCATAAAAAAAACCCGTTCTTTCAGGTTTAACCCTGCTGGCCTGGCCGATATCCGCGG
The DNA here is from genome assembly GCA_001795535.1 of Deltaproteobacteria bacterium GWA2_54_12. Classification (GTDB taxonomy): domain Bacteria; phylum Desulfobacterota; class GWC2-55-46; order GWC2-55-46; family GWC2-55-46; genus GWA2-54-12. The sequence continues at coordinate 8,588 of MGPK01000062.1, read as the reverse complement.
TTGTTACGCAATTCAAGGCTGCCTCTAAAAATTAGATATTTTTTCTGAAGTCAAGGAAGGGTGGAAATAAAAAGCGGAGCATATATGAGAATATGTGAGCATTTTTATTTCCGCCCTGACGAAGAGGTCAGGAAAAAGAGCAATTTTTAGAGGTAGCCTCAATATATTTAGCACAGCGCAATGGTCAATTCAAGACAAACTCCTCCCTTGACATGCAAGGGACGGGATTATATGCTTATCAAAAAAAAGGCCTTTTGACTATGGGACTCAAACCATATCTTCCGCCGGAGCGGCTCGAAGAAATAGTGGGGCAGATAGCCCTTGAGATGGCTTCAACGCTCAAGGGCGCGAACCCGGTTCTCGTAGGCGTGCTCAAGGGCTCATTCGTCTTTTTGGCTGATCTTTCAAGAAAGCTCGGCATAGACCACGAGATAGACTTTATCCAGACTGCGTGCTATGGCATGCGGGATATCCCCGCCAACGAAGTCCTGATCCTGCGCGACATAACCGCCGAGCTCAAGGGTCGCGATGTGGTCATAGTCGAAGACATTATCGACAGGGGCCATACCGCCAGGGTACTGCTTGAGCATTTCAGGACAAGGGGCGCGAAGTCCATAAGGCTGTGCACCCTTCTGAAGAGGAAGGACGGCGCACCGGGGCTTCATGTCGATTTTGTCGGCGAGGAGATAGGCGAGGGTTTTGTCATAGGTTACGGCATGGACTACAAGGAGCAGTACAGGAATCTTCCCGGCCTGTACCTCCTTGAAGACGGCTAAAGGGGGCTCATTGCCAACAAGCTTGCCAGCCCATATAGAAGCTCTTCTCAATGGCTCCGCCTACCCGATACATCCGGGCAGGATCGAGCTCAGGCAATCTCATGTCTCATATCTCCTCTTTACCCCGGAATTCGTCTACAAGATAAAAAAACCCGTCAACTTCGGCTTCCTTGACTTCACTTCCCTCGAAAAGAGGCGTTTTTACTGCGACGAGGAGGTAAGGCTCAACAGGAGGCTTGCCCCTGAGGCCTATCTGGGCGTCGTCGGCATAACCGAAAAGGACGGCCGCTACCTCATGGGCGGGGAAGGCGAGCCAATGGAGTACGCAGTCAAGATGAGGCGGCTTTCAGAGGAGCGCTGCCTCGAGCGCATGCTCGAAGCCGGGGCCGTTACGGAAGAGCTGATAAGACGCGTCGCGCATGTGCTGGCTTCTTTCCATAAGAACGCCGCTACAGGCGGCCATATCTCTGAGTTCGGCTCGCTGGAAGTCATCGGCAGGAACACCGGGGAGAACTTCACCCAGACAGAGCCCTTCATAGGCAAGACCATAAGCCAGGGGCTGTTCCTCAAGGTAAAGGAGTATACCGAATCGTTCATCAAGGCCAACTCAAGCCTGTTTGAAAAGAGGGTTGCTGAAGGGTTTATCAGGGACTGCCACGGGGATATCCACTCGGAGCATGTCTTTGCCGAAGACGGCATAGAAATAATCGATTGCATAGAGTTCAACGAGCGGTTCAGGTTCTCGGATGTCGTAGCGGACGAATCTTTCCTGTCGATGGACCTCGACTACCACAACAGGCACGACCTGTCAGAGGTTTTGGATTTGGCGTACTTCGCCGAGTCTGGCGACAAGGAAGGGGCGCGCCTTCTGAACTTCTACAAGTGCTACCGCGCGTATGTCAGGGGAAAGGTCGAGGGCTTCAAGGCTTTCGAAGAGGAGGTCGAGGAGGCAGAGCGCAGTGACGCGCTCCTTTCGGCCCTGTACCACTTCCATTTGTCCGGGCTTTACGCCTCGGGCGGGGTCAAGCCCATGCTCCTCATAGTCTGCGGGCTTCCGGGAACCGGCAAATCAACCCTTGCCAGGGGGGTAGCTGAGCGTACCGGCTTCGTGCACCTCGCTTCTGATGTGGTAAGAAAAGAGCTTGCCGGGCTCAAGCCCGGGGAAGCCCGCCCTGAGAGTTACGGCGAAGGCATTTACTCCGAGCACTTCACCGAAAGGACCTACGCCGAGCTTGCCAGGCGGGCCGAAGGGCTTTTAAAGCATGGGCGCTCCGTCATAACCGACGCGACCTTCTCTAAAAAGAGATACCTGAAAAAGGTCATGGACGCCGCTGACAGGGCCGGGGCAAAGGCCCAGATAATCGAGTGTTTCGCCTCGAACTCGACAGTAAGGGCAAGGCTCGAGGAAAGAAGGTGGGCCGTGGGCAATGTATCTGACGCTGACCGGCGGATATACCTTGGGAAGAAGGCCGCCTTCGAGGAGATCCAGGGGCCTCACATCGTCGCGGCTGCCGAACGGACGCTTCAGGAGAACCTCCTTAAGGTCTTCAGGGCACTTTTTGATTGAGCCTTTTCAGCCTCTGTGCTTTAATTTCATCAATGACACCAAAGTCGATAGTACTGGTCAGCGGCGGCATGGATAGCTGCGTGGCCGCGGCCATAGCCGCCCAAAAGGGCGAGAGCGCATTCCTTCATGTTAACTACGGGCAGAGGACAGAGGGCAGGGAGCTTAAAGCATTCAATGATATCGCGGACTTCTATTGCGTCAAAGAGAGGCTTTCTGTCGATATAAGCCACCTCCGTGCGATAGGCGGTTCTGCTTTGACCGACAGGAAAATAGAAGTGCCAAAGGGTGACTTGGGCAAATCAGAGATACCCATTACCTATGTCCCCTTCAGGAACGCTCACCTCCTTGCCATAGCCATCTCATGGGCTGAGGTATTGGGCGCTCACGAGGTCTATATCGGCGCGGTCGAGGAGGACGGCTCAGGGTACCCTGATTGCAGGCGGGAGTTCTTCGACGCTTTTGAAAAGGCCGCCAGCCTGGGTACAAGGCCGGGGAGCGGGATAAGCATAATAACTCCGCTCATAAAAATGAGGAAATCTGATATAGTGAAAAAAGGCCTGGCTCTGGGCGCGCCGCTGCCGCTTACATGGTCATGCTACAGGGAATCGCGGTTAGCCTGCGGAGAGTGCGATTCATGCCTCCTGAGGCTCAGAGGGTTTGCGGAAGCAGGCGTGGAAGACCCCATAACTTACCGGATTACAAGCAAAGATCAGGAGACACGGCCATGACCTTCAAGGAGTTCCTCAAGATAAAGAAGGGGATAGACACTGATTCCAGAAATGTTTTCGAGTTCATGGACGACTATTATGATGAGTATCTGGCTTTTTTGAAGGGCGTAAAGGATGGATGTGGCCCGAAAGATTAAAAGGAAAGCCGTCAGTTTGAAAACTGACGGCTTTATTTAGAACCGTTGGTCAACCCCGGGGGAAACGCCCTCAGGGGAATGGATAAGGATAGGGGTAAAGCGGGTTCCTGTACGGTCCGTAAGGGCTGAAAGGCCCATAGGGGTAAAACGGGCTGTAAGGGTAGTACGGGCCGTACATTTGCGGGTAGTACGGGTAATTATAATCCCGCTCGGTCATTTGTTCGAAGGTGCGCATGTCGATGGGTTCTATAACCGGGTACCGGTAGTCCATCTTGCCTATCTTGCCTGTCTCAACGCCCTTTACCGTGCCAGCGACGGTTATCCTCTTGTTTTTGGTATAGATATTCGTGTCGAGGTAGCCTGGCGACTGAATGAGGAATCTGCCCCTCGATGTGCCGTCCTCAGGCCGTTCGTCATAGGCGAGCTCTGTTTCCAGGACCTCGATTTGAGTAACTTTTTCAAGGTTTTCAGAGTTCAGGATGATGCCGCCCCAGAGCACTTTCTGGCCGGTGTATTGCGCCGGATTTGACTGTACCTGGTCCAGGGTTATGTCCCGGTTGACTTCTTTCAGGATGCTTTTTGGCACCACCGAGCATCCTGCTATGATTATCGCTGTGAGTATCAGGAAGAGTGTTCTCATATCAAGATTTTAGTCCTTTCCGGGGAATTGTCAAATGACAAATGTTACAAGCTTTGCTGAAATAGAAGCCCAGAGGCTCGCGCCTTTCGCGGCGAAAAGTTCCGGGACAAGGGGCAGGAAGCACAAGGAAGCCGAGCACCCCTTCCGCACCCCGTTCCAGAGGGACAGGGACAGGATAATACATTCCCATGCCTTCAGGCGGCTCGAGTACAAGACCCAGGTTTTCGTATACCACGAGGGAGACCATTACAGGACAAGGCTCACCCACACCATAGAAGTGGCCCAGATATCCAGGACCATCGCTCGGGCTCTTGGGCTGAACGAAGACCTGGCAGAGGCAATAGCCCTAGCGCACGACCTTGGGCATCCGCCCTTCGGGCACACCGGGGAGGACGCCTTGAACCACCTCATGGACGGCTTCGGCGGGTTCGAGCACAACTCTCAGAGCCTGCGCATAGTCGAGGAGCTTGAGAGGAAGTACCCCGGCTTCAACGGATTGAACCTTACCTTCGAGGTGAGGGAGGGAATAATAAAGCACTCTTCCGAGCATGACAGGCCGGGCATGAACCTTGAGTATGAAAAGGGGAAGTCTTCGTGCCTTGAGGCACAGATAGTGGACATAGCCGACGAGATAGCCTACAACAACCACGACATAGACGACGGCCTGTCCTCAGATATGCTCGAGCCCGGCCAGATGCACGAAGTAGAGCTGTGGAAGGTCCATTTCGAAGAGGTCAGAAGGCAGTTCCCGGACGAAGACTTCAAGGTATTGAAGTCGCAGACCATAATCCGCATCATAAACTCGCAGGTGACAGACCTGGTGAATACGATAATCTCGACCATCGACGCGGAGGGCATAAAGAGCCTTGAGGCCGTAAGGGCGAGAAAGGATAACATCGCCCGGTTCAGCCCGGAGATGGAAGAGAAGAACGGGGCATTGAAGAGGTTTTTGAAGGAGAACCTCTACAGCCACCACAGGGTCGTGAGGATGGCTGACAAGGCTAGAAGGATATTAAGAAATCTTTTTTCCGTTTACATCAGAGAGCCAAAGCTCCTGCCGCCTAAGACAGTGCTTTCCATGGAGAAGTACGGCACTGAGCGCACTATCTGCGATTATATCGCGGGCATGACCGACAGGTTCGCCCTCGACGAATACAAGAAGTTGTTCGACCCGTACGAGAAGGTCTAGGCAGGCTGTACAAAAAGTCCATCTGCTTTGTTGTCAGCGTCGCTCGCCACTGCGGCGTACAAACAAAGTACGCCTCGTGTCTCGCTCCTTGACGCCTCACATATGGAGCTTTTTTGAGCAGCTTGAAAATTGCTTGGCGAGTGCAATCCGGTTTTTGTCCCCCCTTTCTAAAGGTGGGACCGAGTTGTCATTCTGAGGGAGCACGGCGACCGAAGAATCTCGGCCTTTTTGCGCAAACTACCCGAAGATTCTTATCTCGCCCCATCCCAGGGCTCGACCCAGATAGCCTTCTCGCTCCCGCTCGAAGTTCAATTTTTGCTATCCTGCAAAAATTGTCGCTACGCTCGCAATGCGGTACTTGTAAGCAATTCAGTTTTTCATCCCCCTTTTAGTTCCAACCCGATGCCACCCCCGCGTCTAAAAAGGCGACATACACCTCTGTCGTCCCCTCTCTTTTTCTTCAGTCATGGACAGCCTGTAACAGAGGACAGGTTTTTTGTCTGAGGGAGCGTGATATTCATTGTGCATACAGTACACAGTGAATTGATCAAGATCGATCCTACGAACACGCACGCGGGACAAGGGGTACAGGCATATTCTTTTCAGGCGGCATTATCCTGAACTGGACTTAGTCCGGGCCATGGCCATAACGCTCGTGCTGATGAGGCACTTCTATGACCTTTTTATGAAAGGGTCGGAAGGACCTCTTGCGGTCTTTTTTTCATGGGGCTGGCACGGCGTTGACCTCTTTTTCGCCCTTAGCGGTTTTCTCATAGGCGGGCAGATTATAGGTGAATGCCGCAACAGCGAGTTCCGCTTCAAAAGATTTTTCATCAAGCGGTCCTTCAGGATACTTCCGCCTTATTTTTTCGCGATAGCCGTGTTCGTGGTTTTCTTTTCCTACATGAACGGTTTTTTCATCCTCAAAAACAGCCAGGTATTCAATATTTTCTGGCGCATGCCTTTTATCTCCAAGATTACATACAGTCACCCCAGATGATGTACAACGGCATCTACTGGTCGCTTGCGGTCGAGGAAAAGTTCTATATCATTCTGCCTGTCATAATCTTTTTTTTGTATTCCAGAATAAAAAGTGAAAACAGCCGTTGCCTGTTTTTTGCGTTAGGCGCCCTGGCCCTCATCGGTATCGCCGTCAGGTTTATAAGTTACGAACCCGGTAAAGAGTTCTGGTCGGCGTATCTTGCCCCGTTCCATATCCGCTTCGACAACCTCCTGATGGGAGTGCTGGCGGCCTTTTTGTTCATCCGCTTCAGGGGGAGGCTTTCGTCCGTCTGGAAGTATGCGCTGGCGCTGGCCGCGTCCATATGCCTTGGGTTGAGTTTCGTTTATGGGGGCTTGGGCACAGGCTATTTCAATGTGTGCTGGCAGTTCACGCTGACGGGTGCGGGTTTTTCGGCGTTGATACTGGCGCTGGTGTCGTTTGACACGGGCAGGTACCTGCCGTTCAAAAAGCTCTTCTCGGCCGTCTCGAAGTACAGCTATACCATGTACCTCTATCACCTGCTGATACTGAGCTTGACTCACACCTATCTTAAAGCCCTTTTAGTGCGCTCTGGCGCAGGTACGGCGGGGCTCCTGCTTGTTTTCATTCTTTACTTCGCGGTTGTCACTGCGGTATCGATAGTCATCTACGCACTTGTTGACAGGCCGTTCATGAACTACAGGAAAAAGCTTTTGATGGAGAAGGAAAAAGAGCCGGAGGCAGCTGCGGTGGTTGCGGGGTTATAGCAGGTGTCAGGAGATTTTATAAAGACCGTTGCCCTTGAACTTGATGACGCCCCTGTCTCTTAGTAATTGAAGCTGCTGGCGTATCTTGGGTTTTATGTGCGCGTTAAGCGGGTGAAGCCTTTCAAGCTCCCCTTCAAAGCCGTATACATCATCAAGCCGGAACTCCTTTTTTCCCAAAGCCCTGACGGCTTTCAGGACATCCGCTGTCCAACCCCGCAGCTCGCTTTTCTCTCCCATCATGAATCTGAACCTGCCGTATTTGGCCCTTACTTCAGAAGCCTTTACGGCGAGCCTGTCGTGGACGATTGGTATTCTTCCATCCGGCGGGAGCTGCTTTAAAACTATATTGCACCCCACCCAGCCAGCGCGTCGGGCGGTTAGGGAAAGCGGATTTCTCGCTTCGATGCACGAGGTTGACAGAAAAAACCTCGGCACCACGACAAGGTTTGCCGCGCAGTAATCTACAGGGTCGTAATGGAGAAGGAGAAGGTTAGGGGCTTTGTTCGTCCTGATCGATTCGATCATTGGCGCGTATGCGGAATCAACAAACTTGTCGCCCAGTGGTTTCCGCTGGCTCTTGAGCTGATATTTTTCTTCGCAATTGCCGCAGGCGTAATCATAAACCTGGCTGTTGTCTCTCAAGGGTTCGAGACGCTCGCGTTTGCATGAGACGCAATACAGGTTCTTCCTGCCCCAGTCCTCCGTAAGGACGCGAGCGATTTGCGAGAGGCTTTTGTAGCCCTCAGATTTTTTCAGGTCAAAATGTATGTCCATGTATTATCAAATCTTTTACCAGAGGACGGAAAAAAACACAATTGTTACATATAGTCTCTGTAAAAATTCATTGGATTGATCAATGATCGCCTCGGTATTTAATTTTCCGAGGGCGAAGTGGCGTTTAGCTGGCAGCCGAAAGATTTTCACCTTGAATGCACCACGGTTTGGTCTTTTCCCAGACGAGGGAACTGGGCGACCCACAGATCCGCCTATCGCGGGAACTGGTCGCCTCAGGTCGTAAGGAATCTTTTATTGAGATATTCAAAAGAAGGCGATATTGTCCTTGACCCTATGGTCGGGGGCGGGACGACCCTGATTGAATGCAGGCTTACAGGAAGAAAAGGCATGGGTGTTGACATAAACCCGGAAGCCGTGGAGATTAGCAGGGAGAGTTTGAGTTTTAATCTGAAGACCCCATTATTCGAAGACCTCAATGAGACACAGGCCGGAAGCCGCGTTGGAGATGCGAGGGATTTATCGTTCATCGATGATTGCTCAATCGATTTGGCTCTCCTTCATCCGCCTTACGCGGACATAATAAAATACTCTGAGGGCCGGATTAAAGGCGACCTTTCAAACATACATTCAATAGACCTGTTCTGCGATGAGATTGCTAAAGTCGCTTCGGAATGTGGAGGGTCCTGAAGCCGGGCAGCTACTGCGCCGTTTTGATCGGCGACACAAGACGAAAGAAAATTTATATCCCGCTAGCCTATAAAGTCATGAACCGGTTTTTAAGCATGGGTTTTATCCTCAGGGAGGATGTAATTAAAATTCAGCACAATTGCAGGGCAACGGGATTCTGGGTGAAAAAATCAAAGCTTTATAATTTTCTTTTGATAATGCATGAGCATCTGTTCATTTTTCAGAAGCTCTGAGCAAATCGGAGATTGTATTCTGTCTAAAAGATTTTCCCTTTGAAGATTTGGGCGATTTATAGTATTCTTAATAAATTCACTTGGCTTTTTAGTAATTCTTAATTTAGAGGAGGTTTTATGGGTAGCTGCGGAAGCTGCGGGCCCGCC
>MGPK01000061.1:124946-138272 GCA_001795535.1 Deltaproteobacteria bacterium GWA2_54_12 | reverse complement strand
AAGCAGGACTATGTTCTTAAAAACTGCAAATGCCCCGGCTGCCCTACTTATGTGGCTGGGGACGCTCCAGTGGGCTACTGTTTTCCGCTCATTGGCACAAGCGCCAGAATTGAAAAGGAAGTGAACTGTATCTGCGGTACATGCCCGATTTACAAGGAATATGAGCTGAACCATTCTTTTTACTGCACAAGATGTTCGCAGGTCTGCCAGATGCTCAAGTCAGAGGGCGCCGCTGCCCAGGGCACATAGCGGTAATTCCGTTCACTTGGGGAAGGGGCGGACTTCGCTCCCTTCCCCTCATGTTTTTTACACGAAAACCTGCCGAATTCCCCGCGAAAAGCCATTTCTTCAAAACCTTTTGGTCTGGACAAAACCGGCTAAATTGTAGTAATATCAATCAACACCCAAAATTGGTGAAAAATTTTATTTTGAGGAGATTTGTAATGGAGATTACCACCCCGGATCAGGCTAAGGAATTATTGAAGAAGTGGCTGGAAGAGAACCACCACGAGATCAAGGAAATAAATGACGAAAACGCCGCTTTCCATTTAGAGATCGACTATCCCCTCGGTTCCATGAAGAGGCAGAGGCTTATACAGCCAAAGGAGTTCCCGTCCCTTATCGTAGTGCTTAACGGAGTCAGCATCGCGGCCGAGCACGCCGAGAAGCTCAAGACAATGCAGCCCAATGACAGGGAAGCTTTCTACAACGAGATAAGGAAGGACCTTCTTTTCCTCCAGAACAGCTATGACCTCAACACTGACGAGGCTGGGATCGCAAAGCAGGTGCAGTTCTCTTATGAGTTCTACTACGACGCTCTTACCAAGACCAAGCTTTATGAAGGGCTTCTTCTTAACCACAGGACGCTTCTTTACATAATAACCAAGTTCAACGACGAGTTCGGCATGCCGATGATGCCCAAGGGCGATATTCCTGGTCAAGCCTAAAGGCTGTTGGCTTTTAAGAGGAGGTTTCCATGGCTCCACAACTGCTCGAGATAATGTATAAATGCATGCATAACTCCTGTTATGTTAACTGCAGGGAAGGTATCCTGACCGTGGAGGAGGAGAGGTTCAAGGAACTGTCTTCCCAGACCGGGGAAGGCGTTTTCAAGAGCCCTCGCGGCATATGCAGAATGGGTTTTTCACAGGCATTCCAGGTCGTGAAGATGCAGAGGCTGGGCTCGGGCGTACCATTTGATAATGGCACTTCCCAGCTGGACCCTTCACAGAACCCGCTCCTCATCCTTGTCGAGGAGCACAAGTTGATAAACGCCAAGCTCGAGAAGATAGAGGCGCATCTGAAGAAGAGGGACCTGGACGCCCTCTGGGTCTCCACGAGGGACATCGAGAACGACCTGATACTCCATTCCGGCATCAAGGAAGAGGAAGTCCTGTTTGGCCTCAGCAAGGGCCTGCTGCCATTCGGCGAGACGCTACAGGACATCATCAAGGAGGAGCACAGGGAGATAATAACCCTGCTGCACAACTTCAGACAGGCTCTTGAGATCGGGGAACTGAACGACGGGATAATAGACTCCGTCATAGTGAGCCTGCGCGGTCACATCAGGAAGGAAGACCAGGAGTTCTTCGAGATAATCGACAAGTGTCTCAACGACGAGTTGAGGCTCAGTATCACAGCAGGAATGAAGGCCGTAGAGGAAAAGTTCGTCAGGGTTGAGGCCGGGCCGAGGAAGATGAATGTTAAACAGCTCGCAAAGCAGGAACACTATCATGACGAGGTCATGGCTTTGAGAGAGGCTGGCTGCGACACCTGCTGCGGCCATTGATTCAGAAAGTCTGAAAGCATGAAAAGAAAAGCCGCGGGGCGCATCATTCCGCGGCTTTTCTTTTTGTTTTGTTTTTTATATTATGGCTGCCTTTAAAAATTAGATATTTTTTCTGAAGTCAAGGAAGGGCGGAAATAAAAAGCGCAGCATATATGACAAATATGTGAGCATTTTTATTTACGCCCTGACGCAGAGGTCAGGAAAAAGAGCAATTTTTAGAGGTGCCTTATAAAGGTATGTGGATATAGACCAGATAGAGCCACATGCTGATTAGGGTCGCCCCTAACCAGCTCACATACTTGAACGCCCTCCTGTTCCTTGAATGGACGATCAGGAGCTTGACGGTGATGACTAATGCCCCTGAAAGCCACCCGGCGACCGACCACAGGCTCAGCCCGTAGGTCACGAAGGACGATATGGCGAGGACGGCGAAGATACCGAAGGCAATGAAACCGTTCCCCCGGTGTATCTTGCGTTCGATCCTGCCCTTGCCCTTCACCATCTGGAGGCCGCTTATGAAGCTTGAAGTGGCAAGTATCATCCCGAAGCTGGCCAGCACCGTGGTGAAATTCGTGAACGCGTTGAGAAGTTCAAGTATGGCTCCCATCCTACTCCTTGTAGATCGCCTTCAGCAGGTTCTTCTGCAGCAGATAAGAGACTACCCCCAGGTAGATGAGCGCTATGGGAAGTATCAGGAAAAGGTTGGGGATCGTCGTGTTCTCCGACACCTCGTTGCCGTTTGATTCGCTTATCACGATGCCGTAAGTGTTCCTGAGCGTCTTGTTGCCTGTTATGGTGTTCCCGGTCGAGGCGTAGACCATTATGCCGTCCCAGGAATTGAGGTTCACGCTGTTGTTGATTATTCTGTTGCCGTTTGAATTGCTGATGAAAAAGCCCTTGTCCCTGTTCAGGCTGGCCGTGTTTTGCTCGACCCTGTTGCCGTGCGACTTCTCCATATAAAGGCCGTACTGGGCATTCGAGTTAGAGACATTGTTCCTCAGGGTGCTGTTTGTAGTGCCGTGCATGACTATGCCTGAGGCGTTGTCCGTGAACCGGCAGTCTGCAAGCGTGATGTTGCTCGCCCCTGACAGCAGGACGCCTGCGGCAAGCGACCCTGTAGCCGAAAAACCCGTTATCCTGGCGTTTACGGCCTTGTTGACCTTTATCGAGGGTTTGGATTCATCGGCGGCCTGGACCAGGGTGGACGACGGGCCAGCGCTTGCCTTGAGGGCAACCGCTTTTTCAATAAGGATGTTTTCCCTGTAAACGCCCGCGTTCACGATGACCTCGTCATCGGGCGCGGCCGCGTCTATGGCCTGCTGAATGCTCTTGTAATCTTCGGGGACATGGATGATGGCTGCCCTGGGCTGAGTGGGCCAGAGAACGGATGCGGCAAGCACAAGTGCGGTTGTCCAGAAAGCTTTTGCCATTCGGGGATAAAATAAACCGGACAAGCGGATGAGGACCGCCTTGAAAATCCCGGGAATCGTACAAGGTATTTAATAGTTATGATTTTATCAAGAAAGTTACAAAAAGTCTATTTTTTTGTCCTTTTTCCAAGTTATGAAAAAGTTTTACTGCCCCAAGGGTAATCTCCCGCACCTGTCAGTGCCGCTGAGGCTTCCTTGACAATCACCCCCCCTGTGTTAGGGTTTTATAAGCTGGCCTAATTACGCGAACCCTGGATGGCCCGCCGGCGCGTTCGGCCCGCAGCGCGCGAAAGCGTCTGTCCGCTCAGAAAAAAGCCTGTTTTCCGGATACCCTGGTTAAACCAGCGTAGTCAACAGCGGAGGCAGCTCATGGACGCTCAGGCACATTGGCCCCTTGCGGCTTACTTCCTCATCATAATCCTTCTCGTCTGTTCAATGCTCATATTTTCCTGGCTCCTCGGCGAGCGCCAAAGGCAGAGGGCGACGGCCGAGCCCTATGAGTCGGGCATCACCCCGACAGGGTCGGCGCGCCTTCGTTTCGACATGAAATTCTATATCGTCGCTATGCTCTTCGTAATCTTCGATGTGGAGGCAGCCTTTATATATGCCTGGGCCGTCGCTGTCCGCGAGCTCGGGTGGGCGGGCTTTGTCGAGGCGGCAATTTTCATATCCGTCCTTCTGGCCGCTCTCGCGTACCTGTGGCGCATGGGCGCGCTTGACTGGGGAACATCAGGAAAGATGAAGAAAAGCGCCTGAAGAAATAATCTTTCAACCGGAGGAGCCATGCGCTGGTCTCTTGAAAAGATACAAGGCCCGGGAGGCGAAGGAAAGGACGGGAAAAGGGGTTTTCTCCTTTCGACTCTCGAAGGCCTGCTGGCGTGGGGGCGCAAGAACTCCATCTGGCCCCTGAACTTCGGCCTTTCTTGCTGTTATATAGAGATGGCGGCGAGCTTTACGAGTAAATTCGACATAGCCCGCTTCGGCTCAGAGGTCATACGCGCATCCCCCAGGGAGGCCGACCTCATGATAGTGGCTGGAACGGTCTTCATCAAGGCCGCGCCCATGGTCAGGAGAGTATACGAGCAGATGCTGCCACCCAAATGGGTCATCTCGATGGGCTCGTGCGCTAACTCCGGCGGTATGTACGACATCTACAGCGTCGTTCAGGGGTCGGATTCCATCCTGCCCATAGATGTCTATATACCAGGCTGCCCGCCGCGCCCAGAGGCTGTTATGGAAGGTCTCCTGCTCCTTCGCGAGCTGGCAGGCAAGGAGCAAAGGCCGGTTACATGGGCCGCTGGCCCGCAGGAGATAAGGCGGCCTGAAATGCCTGTCCAGCGCGAGCAGAAGACATGGAGAAAAGAAATACTGGAGCTTAGAAGCCCCGACAAAGTTTAAGTCACTGGCTAAACTAAAACATGAGCGCAAAAACAGAAATCATAAATGAACTCAAGGCCAGGTTCGGTGAAGGCGTCTCTGAGCAGGCGACCCTTGACCGGATACCGACCGTGTGGACTTCCGCTGAACATCTCGTTGAGGTCCTCAAGTATCTGAAGACCGGGGCCAGAGCGCCCTACAGGACGCTTTACGACCTCACGGCCATTGATGAAAGGGTAAGAAAGAACAGGCCAGGCCAGGCCCAAGGCGATTTCACGGCCGTTTATCATCTCCTTTCGATGGAGCGGAACAGCGACATAAGAGTCAAGGTTGCGCTTTCCGGGGACAAGCTTTCTGCGCCTTCCATTACCGGCCTCTGGAAATCGGCCAACTGGTATGAGCGCGAGGTCTGGGACATGTTCGGCATAGAGTTCGAAGGCCACCCTGACCTCCGAAGGATACTCATGCCGCATACATGGAAAGGCCATCCCCTCCGTAAGGACCACCCGGCGAGAAGGACCGAGATGGGCAGGTTCGAGTTCACTGAAGAGAAGCTGGCGGAGGAGGAGCGGGCCTTGAAGTTTCGCCCCGAAGACTGGGGCATGAAGGCTAACGGGAACGGCACTGAGTTCATGTTCCTCAATATGGGGCCGCACCATACTGGCACGCACGGGATAATGCGCGTCCTTCTTGAGCTCGACGGTGAAGAGATAGCCGACTCGGCGCTCGACATAGGCTACCACCATCGCGGGGCCGAAAAGATGGGCGAGCGCCAGACCTGGCACACCTTCATACCTTACACAGACAGGGTCGATTATCTTGGCGGGGTATTGAATAACTTCCCGTATGTGCTGGCTGTCGAGACTCTGGCGGGCATAGAGGTGCCGGACAGGGCAAAAGTGATAAGGGTCATGCTCGCTGAGCTTTTCCGGATAATGAGCCACCTGGTCTGGTTCGGGACTTTCGCGCAGGACCTGGGGCAGGTCTCGCCGGTTTTCTTCACCTTCAACGACAGGGAGCGCGCCTTCGGCATCATCGAGGCAATATGCGGCTTCCGAATGCACCCGGCGTGGTTCAGGATAGGCGGCGTGGCCGCTGACCTGCCCAAAGGCTGGGACACACTGGTGAGGAGCTTTACAAAGTATATGCCAGCGCGCCTCAAAGAGTACGAAAAAGTTGTGCTCCAGAACAGCATAATAAAGGGCCGTACAAAAGGCTTGGGAAAGCTCAGTCTTGACGACGCTATCGAGTGGGGCGTCACCGGCCCGAACCTCCGCGCTTGTGGCATACCATGGGACTTGCGGAAAAAAAGGCCTTATTCAGGCTACGACCAGTTCGACTTCGAGATACCGACGGCAACCGGGGGCGACAGCTACGACAGGGTCTGGGTGAGGTTTCAGGAGATGTGGCAGAGCCTTCGCATAGTAGAGCAGTGCCTCAACAACATGCCGCAAGGACAATACAAATCTGACCACGCTTTGGCCGCCCCGCCAAGAAAGGAGAAGACCATGAAGGACATAGAAACGCTCATAGACCATTTCCTTGATGTGAGCTGGGGGCCGGTCATGCCTGCCGGTGAGGCGGCGTTCGCCGCGGAAGGCGCAAAGGGCAACAATTCGTATTATCTCGTGAGCGACGGCGGTACAGGGTCGTACCGCACAAGGATAAGGACGCCTTCTTTTCCGCACCTCCAGACAGTGCCGGGGCTTTGCAGGGGGCTTGAAGTGGCCGACCTCGTCGCCATACTCGGCTCAATCGATTTTGTGATGGGCGATGTTGACAGATAAGGGGCCAAAAATAAATAAAGGAGGAGGAGAGCCGATGCTTTCGCACGAGGAGAAGATTGAAATAGAAGAAGAGCTCAAGGGCGCCCCCTTCAAGAGGGCCGCCTCGATAGACGCGCTCAAGGTCGTCCAGCGCCACAGGGGCTGGGTTGATGACCAGGGTTTGAAGGATGTCGCCGTAATGCTGGAGATGACGCCTTCCGAGCTCGACAGCGTCGCGACTTTCTATAACCTCATATTCCGGAGGCCCGTGGGCTCGCATGTGATACTCGTCTGCAATACCATAACCTGCTGGATGATGGGTTGCGACAGCCTTTTGAAGAGGCTTACCGAGCGCCTTGGCGTGCCTCTGGGCGCGACCAGCGCAGATGGCGGGTTCACGCTCCTGCCGGTGCCGTGCCTTGGTGCGTGCGACCAGTCGCCGGTAATGATGGTCGACGGGAAACTCTACGGCGGCCTTACGCCTGAAAAGGTCGACGAGGTATTAAAGGAGCACGGATGGAAGGGCTGAACGAAAAGCCACTTACGGCGCTTATGCGACCTGACAAGGCGGCCCTGTCGTTGGCCGAGTACGAACGGGCCGGGGGCTACCAGGCCCTCAGGAAGGCGTTGAAACTTGCCCCGGTTGAGATACAGCGTGTTGTCAAGGAATCGAACCTGCGGGGCAGGGGAGGCGCGGGTTTCAACACAGGGATGAAATGGAGTTTTGTCCCTATGGACTCGGACGGGACAAAATACCTCATCGCCAACGCCGACGAGATGGAGCCAGGGACCTTCAAGGACAGGATGCTTCTTGAGGGAAACCCCCATCAGCTCATCGAGGGGATGATAATAAGCGCGTTCGCCATCGTGGCGACAGAGGCATATATTTTTCTGAGGTGGGAGTACGCTCTGGCGTCAGAGCGAATGTCAAAGGCTCTCTCAGAGGCTCGCGCGAAGGGTTATCTGGGCCGGGACATATTCTCTTCCGGCTTCAGTCTCGATATAAAGCTTCATGTAAGCGCCGGGCGCTACATATGCGGTGAAGAAACGGCCCTTCTTAACGCTCTTGAAGGCAGAAGGGCGGTGCCCAGGGCAAAGCCGCCGTTTCCACAGGTAAGCGGCCTATGGGGGAGGCCCACTGTCGTAAATAATGTCGAGACGCTCTCGAATGTGCCGCACATAATCGCCAACGGCGATGAGTGGTACAGGGGGTTGAGCCGCTCTAAGGACGGCGGCACGAAAATATACGGTGTAAGCGGAAAGGTCAAAAGGCCCGGGCTCTGGGAACTGCCCATGGGCACGACGATAGGAGAGATTTTAGAAGAGCACGCTGGCGGCATGAGGGAAGGATTGAAACTCCGCTGCCTCATACCCGGCGGGGCCTCAACTGAGTTTCTGACAGAGGAACATTACAGCGTGAAGATGGACTTTGATTCCGTAATGGAGGCCGGAAGCCGCATGGGCACAGGCACAATGATAGCGGTGGACGACAAGACCTGCCCGGTGGGCGTGCTCAGGAACCTTGAGCAGTTCTTCGCCCAGGAATCATGCGGCTGGTGCACCCCGTGCCGCGAGGGGCTGCCCTGGGTCGAAAAGACCCTGTCCGCGATAGAGGAAGGGCGCGCTAAACCCGGAGACCTCGAAGTGCTCGAGATGCACGGCACATCTTTATGGATAGGCAGGACATATTGCGCGCTCGCGCCGGGGGCGATGGAACCGCTCCGGAGCGGCCTTAAATTATTCAGAAGCGATTTTGAGCGGCATATCAAAGAGAAGGGCTGCCCTTACAAGGCCCACTGAGGTTCAATGGCAAAGATTTTAATAGAGAACAGGGAATACGAGGTCGAGGACGGGCAGAACCTTTTGCAGGCCTGCCTTAGTCACGGGTTTAATATACCGTATTTCTGCTGGCACCCGGCCATGCACTCGGCTGGAGCGTGCAGGCAATGCGCCGTAAAGGTTTTTAAAGATGAAAATGACACAAGAGGCAGGATAGTCATGTCCTGCGTGATGCCGGTTGCGAAAGGCATGCGGGTTTCGATAGACGATCCGGAGGCAAAGGCGTTCCGTGAAAATGTCATAGAGTGGCTGATGTCCAACCACCCGCACGACTGCCCGGTCTGCGACGAAGGCGGCGAGTGCCACCTTCAGGACATGACCCAGATGACGGGCCATGTATACCGGAGGTTTCGCTTCAAAAAAAGGACTTACAAAAACCAGTACCTCGGCCCGCTCGTAAACCATGAGATGAACCGCTGCATACAGTGCTACAGGTGCGTGCGTTTTTACAGGGGCTACGCTGGCGGCCGCGACCTCGACGCTTTCGCTTCACGAAACAGGGTCTACTTCGGGAGGAGCGAAGACGGAGTTCTTGAAAGCCCCTTCAGCGGTAACCTCGTGGAGGTCTGCCCTACAGGTGTATTCACGGACAAGACACTCAAGAGCCATTTTGCTCGCAAATGGGATTTGCAGACCGCGCCGTCGGTCTGCGTCCATTGCGGGGTCGGGTGCAATATCATACCGGGTGAAAGATACGGCGAACTCCGGCGCGTAAGTAACCGCTACAACGGCGAGGTGAACGGGTACTTTCTCTGCGACAGGGGCAGGTTTGGCTACGAGTTCGTGAACAGTCCCCAGCGCGTAAAAGAAGCTCTTTTGAAAACCGCGGACGGCGTTCAAGAGGTGTCAAAAGAAGAGGCTTTAAGGCTCGCCTCTCACATGATAGGCATGGGAGGCAAGGTCATGGCAGTAGGTTCTCCCCGAGCGACCGTGGAGACGAACTTCGCGCTCCGCACGCTTGCAGGCGCTGAGAACTTTTATTCCGGCTTTTCCCGTCATGAGGCGCGCCTTGCCTCTCTGATTGTAGAGGTAATGGAAAAAGGGCCAGCCCGTTCGCCTTCGCTCAAGGAAGTCAGGTCAGCCGACGCTGTATTGGTGCTTGGCGAAGATGTCACGAACACGGCCCCAATACTCGCGCTCGCTTTGAGGCAGGCGGCAAAAAACGGGCCTTTAAAAACCGCCATGAAGCTTGGCATACCCTTCTGGGACGACATGGCCATAAAGACCGCGACACAGGGTAAGAAAGGGCCTTTCTATGCGGCAGCCCCTTACGCAACAGATGACGACGACGCGGCTGTTAAGACTTTCCACGGCCCGCCTGTTGAGATAGCCCGCTTTGCCGCGGCGATAGCAAGGGAACTGAACCCCAGCCTCCCGATTGTGGACGGTCATTCGGAAGAGACGGCCTCCCTTGCACGGGAGGTTGCCCAGGCCCTTCTGGAAGCAGAAAGGCCGCTTGTCGTCTCTGGCACAGGCTCGGGCAGCGAAGCCGTGATACAGGCCGCGGCTAATGTTGCGTGGGCGTTATGCGCTCGCGGCAAAAAGGCGGGACTTACGATGGTAATGCCCGAGTGCGACAGCCTGGGCGCGGCTCTCATCGACAGCAAAGGGTTGGATGAGGCTTTCGCAGCGGCGGCTGAAGGAGAATTCGATACCCTTGTCATTGCGGAAAACGACATCTTCCGGCGCATGGAAACTGAAGACGCGGAAAATTTTCTAGCCTCTTTCAGTCATGTCATTGTCATAGACCATGTCATTAACGATACGGTCAAGGCGGCGCACATTACACTTCCGGGCGCGTCGTTTGCCGAATCGACAGGGACGCTTATAAACTTCGAGGGCAGGGCGCAGAAGTTCTTTCAGGTGTTCGTCTCTGCCGGAGCGCAACAGGCAAGCTGGCGCTGGCTCAAAGATATGATGGACAGCACAGGGCTCAAACTCCAAAAATGGGAGAGCCTTGACGATGTGACATCCGACGCGGCTGCCGTTATACCGGCTTTTGAGAAAATAACCCGGGCCGCGCCAAAGCATGGCTTCAGGATAGCCGGTCAGAAGATACCGAGGCAGACTCACCGCCGTAGCGGAAGAACCGCCGTTGAAGCGGACAAGACCGTATACGAGTCCAAGCCCACTGAGGATGAGGACACTCCGTTTTCATTTTCAATGGAAGGGTTTCAAGGCCAGCCGCCTTCGCCGCTTATTGCCCGCTTCTGGGCCCCTGGGTGGAACTCGGTGCAGTCCGTGACCAAATACCAGGAATATGCAGGCGGGCCGTTAAGGGGCGGCGACCCGGGCTTAAGGCTCATTGAGCCAAAGGTGGCAGGAGCGCCGTTTTTCAAGGCCGTGCCAATTTCTTTCAAGGCCCGCAAATACGGCTGGCTCCTTGTGCCTATGCCTCGCCTTTTCGGCTCAGAGGAGCTGAGCGTCTTTTCGCCCCCTCTGGCAAGTCTTCAGGCAAAGCCGTTTATCGGTATAGCTGAAGAGGACGCGGAAAGGCTCGAAGTAGAAGAAGGCGACGAGATAGCAGTGCGCGCCAATGGCAAGTCCTTTGGCCTCCCGGCGATCTTTGTACCGGGTCTCACCCGGGGAGTTGCGGCTGTCCCTCTTCTGCCGGGAATGGCTATGCTGACGCTCCCTGCGTGGGGAGTCCTTACAAGGGCAAAGAGAAGGGCCGCCTGACTGAGAGGATATATGCAGGGCGTAATAACACCACTGATCATGATCATAGCGATACTCGTCTCGCTCACGACCATGAGCGCGGGCCTCATCTGGATGGAAAGGCGCCTTCTTGCCCTGTGGCAGGACAGGTACGGCCCCAACCGGGTCGGGCCGTTCGGTTTGCTTCAGGTCGTGGCCGACATGCTCAAGATATTCGCGAAGGAAGACTGGGTCCCGCCTTTTTCCGACAGGTTTGTTTTTATACTCGCGCCAGCCGTCATTATGTCAGCCGTCCTTTTTGCCTTTGCAGTGGTGCCGTTCGCTCCCGGTATCTCGGTCATTGACCTGGACATAGGCATACTCTTTTTTCTTGCAATGTCGTCGCTCAATATCTACGGGATAGTGCTTGCCGGGTGGGCGTCGAACAGCAAGTACTCTCTTCTCGGCGGCGTCAGGGGCGCGGCCCAGATGCTGAGCTACGAGGTCTTCATGGGCCTGTCTCTCATGGGAGTGGTCATGCTGGTCGGGACTTTCAATCTGAGGGGAATAGTCGAGGCGCAGCAGGGTCTCTGGTTTTTTGTGCCGCAGTTTCCGGCCCTCGTAATATTTTTTATAGCGGGGCTTGCGGAGACGCACAGGATACCGTTCGACCTGCCGGAGGCTGAAAACGAACTGGTGGCCGGATACCATACCGAGTACTCGGGCATGAAGTTCGGAATGTTCTTCGTGGGTGAATACCTCGGCATAGTCCTCATATCAGCGCTCATCACGACGCTCTTTTTCGGCGGCTGGCTCGGGCCGGTGCTGCCGCCGGTAATATGGTTTCTCCTGAAGACCATGTTTTTCATCATGCTCTTCATACTCCTGCGTGCGGCTCTGCCGAGGCCCAGGTTCGGACAGTTAATGTCGTTCGGCTGGAAGCTGATGCTGCCGCTGAGTCTTCTTAACGTTCTGGCAACCGGCGCGGCCCTTCTCTTATTGGCTTAGCCGCACACATTTAAAATGTTTTGGCGGAGGCATTCTTGCTGAGCATACTTCAGTCCGTCTGGAAGATGATGCTCCACGCCTTCAGGGAACGGGTCACGGTACAGTACCCTGATGAGAAGCCAGTGCTTGCGCCAAGGTACAGGGGGCGGATAATACTCTCGCGTGACCCGGACGGGCTTGAGAGGTGTGTCGCGTGTTACCTGTGCGCTGCCGCCTGCCCGGTGGACTGCATAGCTTTGCAGGCCGACGAAACTGTTGACGGCAGGAGGTATCCGTCTTTTTTCCGAATAAACTTCTCCCGCTGCATTTTCTGCGGGTACTGCGAGGAGGCCTGCCCCACATATGCCATACAGCTTACGCCCGATTACGAGATGAGCGAGTACAAGAGGCCCTCGCTCGTCTACGAGAAAAAAGACCTCCTCATAAGCGGCACAGGCAAATACCCGGGCTACTGGTATTACAAAGTTGCCGGTGCCGCCGTAAAGGGCAAGGACAAGGGCGACGGTCTGGAAGAGGAGCCGCCAGTTGATGTGAGAAGCCTCATGCCATAGGAGGGAATCATGGAAGCGCTTTTTTATGTTTCAGGAACTGTCGCGATGATATCGACACTGAGGGTCGTCACCGGAAAAAACGCGGTCCACGCGCTTTTGTATCTCGTGGTTTCTCTCCTTGCGGCCGCGCTGGTCTTTTACTCGCTGGGCGCGCCTTTCATAGCGGCTCTCGAGGTCATCATATACGCCGGGGCGATAATGGTGCTTTTCGTATTCGTCATAATGATGCTGAACCTCGGTCCTGGTGCCGAGAGGCAGAAAAAAGGTCTCCTTGACCCGAAGGCGTGGGCCGGCCCGGCATTGCTCGCGTTAGTGCTTGTGCTGGAGCTTTTATACCTGTTCGCGGGAGGCGGGCTTGAAGGGCCGCCAAGGGCCGCATACATAAACCCGAAGGCTGTCGCGCTTGCGCTCTTCGGCCCGTATTTCATAGGTGTTGAGCTCGCCTCTCTCCTTCTCCTTGCCGCTCTGGTGGCAGCCTGGCATCTCGGCAGAAGGGAAAAGGAGGGTATCCGATGACAGTCCCTGCTGAACACGCCCTTGTGCTCGCGGCAATTCTTTTTTCAATCGGCCTTGCCGGTGTGCTAGCGAGAAGGAACATAATCTTCATGCTCATGTCCATCGAGATAATGCTCAACTCCGCCGGGCTCGCTTTTATCGCGGCCGGGTACAAAAACGGCCAGGCGGACGGGCAGGTCATGTTCATATTCATCCTGGCGATGGCCGCCGCCGAGGTCGCAGTTGGCCTCTCGCTGGCATTGCGGGTTTACGGCAGTTTCAAAAGCCTTGACGCTGACGCGGCAAGCAGCATGAGGGGGTAGGAATGTACGAGCTTCTATGGCTTGTCCCGGCCATCCCGTTCGCGGGCTTTCTCGTCCTTGCGGTCCTGGGGCGCGGACTTTCTGAAAAGGCTGTCGCCACTATCGGCGCGG
>MGPK01000061.1:106166-124735 GCA_001795535.1 Deltaproteobacteria bacterium GWA2_54_12 | reverse complement strand
CTGGGAGGGCTTAGGCCTCTGCAGTTATCTCCTCATCGGCTTCTGGTACAAAGAGCCGTATAACGGGTACGCGGCCAGGAAGGCCTTTATAGTAACGAGGATAGGGGACACCCTTTTCGCCATCGGTCTCCTTGTGCTCTTTACAGGGCTTGGCACAATTGAGATACAGGAGCTTATGATAAGGGCATCAAGCGAGTGGGCAGGCAGCAGCCTTCCTGTGCTGGCCGCCGCGCTGTTGCTTGGCGGGGCGCTTGGGAAATCAGCCCAGCTTCCGCTCCAGACATGGCTGCCTGACGCCATGGCAGGCCCTACGCCGGTGAGCGCCCTTATACACGCCGCCACGATGGTCACGGCGGGCGTGTACCTTATCGCGCGCACGCACGCGCTTTTCGAGCTTGCGCCAGCTGTCATGGTTTTAGTCGCGGCGATAGGGGCGGCCACTCTCCTTCTCGGCTCGCTGAGCGCCCTTGTCCAGAAGGACATAAAAAGGGTGCTCGCCTATTCGACCATCAGCCAGATAGGCTATATGTTCCTCGCACTGGGCGTGGGCGCGTGGCACGCGGCAATGTTCCATTTCATGACCCACGCGTTTTTCAAGGCCCTCCTGTTCCTTGGGGCCGGGGCTGTCATACTGGCGATGCATCACGAACAGGACATGTTCAAGATGGGGGGGCTCCGTAAGGAGATGCCGTTTGTCTTCTGGACCTTCCTTGCGGGAGCGGCTTCTCTTTCAGCGTTGCCGTTCGTGACGGCAGGGTATTACAGCAAGGACCTTGTATTGTCTCTGGTCTGGCCGTCTCCGTTTGGTGGAGGCGTTCTGTGGGCCTGCGGCCTGGCCGGAGCATTTCTTACGGCACTTTACACTTTCCGAATGGTCTTTCTCACTTTTTTTGGCGAATCACAAAGAGGTATCGGGCCGAAGCCGGGCATCGCCATAACCTTGCCTCTTCTTGTTCTCGCGATACTTTCAATTGCCGGAGGCTTTGTGGAAACGCCTGGGTTCCTTGGCGGCGTTGATCTTTTCGCGAGTTTCCTTTCGTCTGTATTCGCCCGTGAGGTTTTTCAGCTGGAGACAAGCGGGGTGATTTTTGCCGGGGTCGCCGCGCCGCTGGCTGGAATCGCCGCCGCATGGCTTTTATACTCAAGGAGAGAGGCGCTGAGAGGCTTTGTTCAAAAGCCTCTGGCGGCTGCGGTCAGCAGTCTCTGGTTTTCAGGCTGGGGTTTCGACAGGGTCTATGATTTTCTCATCGTGCGGCCTTTTCTTGCCCTGACCGCGGTTTTAAAGGGCGAGCCCATCGACAGCCCAGTCAACTGGCTCGCTAAAGCGTCGGAGGGATTGAACCTGCTGCTCGTAAAAACACAGACAGGCAAGGTGCGCTTGTACGCTGCCGGTATAACAATAGGAGCGGTGCTCGCGCTATCAGCGGCGGTGCTATTATGATACTTGTCTGGATAGTCATGTTGCCGATAATCGGCGGCCTCATCGCGAGGCTCTCAGGCAGGTTTGGCCGAACCTTCCCGGCATGGGTTTGTCTTGGCGCACTCGCAATCGACATCGCGTTGGCAGTCGGCCTATGGCTCGGGGCAGGCGCTAATGCGAGAGGCGCATGGATTGTCGAGACAAAGATGCCCTGGATACCCCAGCTCGGGATAAGTGTTCACCTTGCGATGGACGGCCTCAGCCTTGTCCTTGTCGCGCTCACATTTTTTCTCGGCATATGCGCCGTGGTCTCGTCATGGACAGAGGTCAAGGAAAGAGTCGGCTTTTTCCACCTCAACCTCATGCTTACGCTCGCCGGTATTACCGGAGCCTTTCTCGCGATGGACCTCTTTCTTTTCTACTTCTTCTGGGAGCTGATGCTCATCCCCATGTTTCTGCTCATCGCGCTTTGGGGCCATGAGAACAGGCGGTACGCGTCCATCAAGTTTTTCATATTCACGCAGGCAGGCAGCCTTCTCATGCTGGTCGCAATACTCGCCCTGTTTTTCATCCACGGCAGGGCGACCGGAGAATATACTTTCAGCTATGGGGCGCTTCTCGGCACGCCGATGGGTTATACGACAGAGCTTCTTCTCATGCTCGCCTTTTTCGCGGCTTTCGCGGTAAAGCTACCGGCCTTTCCAGTGCATACATGGCTGCCGGACGCGCACACAGAGGCCCCGACCGCCGGGAGCGTTATCCTTGCGGGACTCCTGCTGAAAACTGGCGGGTACGGGCTTATTCGTTTTGTCATACCGCTTTTCCCGGAGGCTTCGTTCAACTTCGCGCCAATCGCCTTTGCCCTGGCTGTTGTCGGCATAGTCTATGGCGCGGTCCTTGCCTTCGGGCAGACTGACCTTAAAAGGCTTATCGCGTATACCAGCGTAAGCCACATGGGTTTTGTCCTCCTTGGCGTGTACGCGTGGAACGAGCTTGCGTTACAGGGCGCTCTGGTGCAGATGGTCTGCCACGGCGTTTCCACGGGCGCGCTGTTCATGATAGCCGGTTCGCTGCAGGAGCGGCTCCATTCAAGGGATTTGAGCGGTATGGGAGGCTTCTGGACGAGCGCGCCGAAGATGGGCGCTGTCATGCTTGTCTTCGCGCTGGCATCCCTTGGCCTGCCGGGTCTCGGCAACTTTGTTGGCGAGTTCCTCGTGCTCATCGGCGTGTTCAGCGTCAGCCCCGAAGCGGCCGTTTTCGCCGCTTCCGGACTGGTGCTCTCGGCCATTTATTCTCTGTGGATAGTCCAGCGCGTCTTTCACGGCCCGCAGAAAATCACCGTTGCTGACTTCAGGGGACATGAGATGGCTGCGATGGCCTCGATGATTGCCGTCATCGTCTGGCTCGGGCTTTTTCCGCAGCCTGTCCTCGACCTCTTTGGACAGACACTCAAGACCCTTAATGTGACGACCGCCAGGCCTGTTGAAACTGGAATCGATAAATTCAAGGCCGGGCCCGCCGTTTACAGGATTAACCTCTCGACCGGGGTACAAAAAAAATGAGCCCTGCAGAATTTTCAGCCCTTCTCCCTCTGCTCATTTTAGCGGCCTCAGCCGCATTGCTCACGGCTGTAGCAGGCTTCTACAGGAACCACGGTTTTGTGGCCGGGTTCACTATGGCGGCATTCGTCCTGTCATTTGCCTCTCTTTTTTTCGCGAAGTCCGCCGCGCCCGTCGCGGTCACGCCGCTTCTGCTGGTCGATGATTTCGCACTTTTTTTCATGGGGCTCACATTCGCGGCCTCGTTCGTGCTCACTCTTCTTTCATACGGGTATAACGGAGGCGCTGAGGGAAGGCATACCGAATATTACATCCTTCTCATGCTCTCGGCCCTCGGGGCGGCAGTGCTGGCGGCAAGCCGTCATTTCGCGTCCTTTTTTCTCGGGCTCGAGACGCTCAGCGTGTCTCTCTTTGGACTGGTAGCGTATATGCGTACCGCGCGGGGCAACGAGGCAGGTCTTAAATATCTTGTGCTCGCTGGGGCTTCGTCGGCCTTTCTCGTCTTTGGCATGGCCCTTGTCTACGCCGCTACAGGCTCGATGGAATTTTCAGGGACGGGCGCCCTCAAGGGCGCGGAAGGCGGGGCAGTCATGACGGCGGGCATGGCCATGATAATCGCCGGGGCCGGTTTCAAACTCGCTGTAGTGCCTTTCCACGGCTGGACGCCAGATGTATACGAGGGCGCGCCTGCCCCGGTCGGCGCGTTTGTGGCCTCTGTTTCAAAGGGCGCGGTTATAGTCGTACTCATGCGCCTCATGAGCGGCGCGCTCTTGCCGGGCAGGCCGCTGTTCATCTTTCTTACTGTTGTCGCCGTGGCGTCGATGTTCGCGGGCAACCTCCTCGCGCTTTTTCAGGAGAATGTAAAGCGAGTTCTCGCCTATTCTTCGATCGCGCACCTCGGGTATCTTCTCGTAGCATTTCTCGCGAGCGGCACTTTCGCCGCCGGGGCGGTCGCGTTTTATCTGGCCGCCTACTTCGTCAGCATCATAGGCGCGTTCGGGGTCGTGACCGTCCTTTCAAAAAACGGCAGCGACATGGAAAAACTTGAAAGCTACAGGGGGCTGGCGCGCCGAAACCCCTTGGTAGCGGCCATATTCACGGCCATGTTCCTTTCACTTGCCGGAATACCGCTTACCGCCGGGTTCGTGGGGAAGTTTTATCTCGTGGCGGCCGGGGCCGCTTCTTCGATGTGGCTGCTCGTCCTTTCGCTCGCCTTGAGCAGCGTCATAGGCTTTTATTACTACCTCAGGATAATCCTCGTCCTTTTTGCGCCTGACCCTGAGCAAGGCCCGCCCGAATTTATACACCCTGCCGGGAGCGCAGCCCTTATCGCGCTTTTCGCCGTCCTCCTCTTTTTAGGCGTCTACCCTGGCCCGCTTCTGAGCCTTGTGGGAGCGGCTGCCGCGGGGTTTGGACAGTGACGGAATGGGTATGCCAGCCGCAATCCCGACGCTTTGAGCTTCGGGTCAAGGCTGGCAAATAAAAATGATTTTTCCGTACCATCAAAATTCTCTGTCATTTAAGGCAGAGAATTTTAATCTGGTTGATTTTGAGAGGGCTTTGCCTTATCATTTCTCTGTGCTTACCTTTCTGCATTGGCGGCACTTGTCTGCCGCAGCGCTTATAATATTCACCATATTGTTTTTCCCCTACGCTGCTCATGCCCGGGAAAATGCGCTCAATATCCTTTACACCGGCGCGCTAAAGGGCGAACTCGAGCCGTGCGGCTGCTCCCCTGAGACCCAGTCCGGCGGACTTGCCAGACTTTCCGGTTATATTTCCACCAACAGGCAGCAGCTCAGCCCCTACATACTCGTTGACGCTGGCAACACCTTTGCCGAAGCTACGGCCCAGGGCAGGTTCAAAAACGAGGCAATACTGAGGTCTTTCGCGTTAATGGGGTATGACGCGGCGGCCCTTCCTTCGAACAAGGCCATCAAGGCCGTCAAAAGCGGCCTCAAGATAAATATAAGCTCTGATGAAAAGCTCGTAAAAAAGGGCATGATAAATATCCTGCTTTCCGGGAAGCCGGTTGCTGAGTTGAAGGCCGTCAAGGGATGGGATGTCATAATAAGCTCCTCTGGCGAAGAGCTTAATGAGCCGGTAGCGTCAGGCAAGGCCGTCATAGTCTCCGGCTTTCCCAAGGGGCAAAAGCTCGGGATACTTTCCCTCAAGCTCAACAGCAAGGGTAAGGTCATCGGCTCAAGCCACAGGTGGCAGGCCTTGAAGCAGGATGTCGCCGAAGACCCGATCGTACGCGCCGTGTTGAAGGACTACGACCAGAAGGTCGCGGCCCTTTTGAAAGAAGAAGAACTGAAGCCCGTAAGCGGTGGGCCGTATCTTGGCTCTGAAAGCTGTATAGAGTGCCACCAGCCTTATGTAGAAAGCTGGAAGGCTACGAAACATTCGGCCGCTTTCGCGACGCTTGAGAGGGTAGGAAAATCGAAAGACCCTGAGTGCGTAAAATGCCACACGGTCGGCTTTGGCGAAGAATGCGGCTTTTTGAGCCTCAAGGCAACTCCCGTGCTTGCGAATGTGCAGTGCGAGTCATGCCATGGGCCCGGAAGGGAGCACGCGGCTGATTTCAGTCCCCTGCGGCCGGTCGGCATTGAAGTATGTTTGAAGTGCCACACTCACGAGAACAGCCCGTTATTCGATTTTCAGAAGTATTATGAAAAGATAAAACACTGAGGAGACGGACACCATGCTTAAAAAGTTTTTAGCTTTGGTTCTTTTTGTTCTTTTGCCGGCGGCGGTTTTCGCCGCGAGCGCGCCCAATATCAAGGGCCAGTATACGGCTGTGCCGGGCAAGGAATTCAAGTACGACGGCAAGACGGTCGAGGTCATCGAGTTCTTGAGCTTCTACTGCGGCAGCTGCTACGAGTTCGAAAAATCCATACCGGTCATCAAGGGCAACTTCCCGAAGAAGCTGAAGTGGAAGCTGGCGCCTGTCTACTGGGGCAACGGCTCGTCAAAGCCCGGTGAGGCGTACTTTTTAGCTGAAGAGGCAGGCAAGGGCGAGCAGATGAAAAAAGCCCTTTTCAAGGCGCACTTCGTTGACAAGAAGGACATAGGCGATATCGCCGTTCTTGAGTCCATCGGGGCGCAGATAGGCATGGGCTTTGATTTCAGCGTGAAGCTCAGGAACGGGGCGAAGGCGGCTGAGGCGAGAAGGGCGCTCGACATGGCAAGGGAGTACCAGATTGAAGAGACTCCCACGCTTATCATAGCCGGGAATATCGCGACCAATCCTCACGCGGCAGGCCACGACATGAACGAATTCAAGAACAATGTGATGAGCATACTGCGGAGTATCATTAAAAAATAAAACCGCGGCATAAATGAAAAAACGGGGGGCCTGGCGATTGCCAGGCCCTTTTTTTTATGCGGCCTTTTTTTCTTCGAGAGTCGACGTACAGTGGGCGCAGCGCCTTGCGTTGACGGGTATCGCTGACAGGCAGAACGGGCATTCCTTTACCGCGGCTTCGGGGGCCTTCTCTTTCTTGAGCCTGCCTATGTAGCTAACTAGAAGGAACATCGCGAAGGCGATTATAAGGAAGCTGACGAGGAAGTTGAAAAAGACGCCGTAATTGAGCGTGATCGCCGCTGCCGCCTTTGCCTCGTCCAGCGAGGCGTAAGGGCCCGGAGCGACTCCTTCCCTGAGGACTATGAAGAGGTTTGAGAAGTCGCTCCCCAGAAAAAGTCCGATGGGCGGCATCAGCACATCGGTCACGAATGAGCTTATGATGGCCGTGAAAGCCACCCCGATGACGATGCCGACGGCCATGTCTATGAGGTTGCCTTTAAGGGCGAATTCCTTGAACTCTTTGAGCACGCGCGCCTCCTCTTCCAGTGACAATAAAGATGAAAGCAAATATCTCTGATATAATCTGGTATCCAATATGCGGGTTTGTCAAGCGGCGTTGGGTACGGTCTGTTGAAACGGGGGGCCAAGTAAGCAAGGTATATGCTCTCGCCCATGATATGGTCCAGCGGTTTATCAGGGTTGTCCCGTAAGTAAAACCGGCGCAGGTCGAATGGCAAAAAGTTGTTTCTAATTTCCTTAATGCCGTGTTATGTTTAAGCTATCGAATTACAACCTGATAGCCTTTTTCTTCACCCCCCTTTCCCGGCGTATGGATTCTTGCGCCTCGAGTGTTCTCATCGGTTGCGCCGGGAGCTTCACAAGAGGAAGGATAATATGCCTCGTTGTCCACCTTAAAATCCATGATATCGATATCGCCTTTCACGCGGAATTGCCGTTTTTAACGGACTGCCTGTGTAAACGATAGTTTTCATTTCATAATATCAGTGCGGAGGTTAGATGATGAAAATAATGGTTTGTCATGACGGCTCGGAGAACGCTCAGAAGGCCCTGGATCAGGCCGTGGAGCTCTTCAAGGCTTCGAGGCCGGAGATAATCCTCGTGTCAGTGGTCGAAGGGGCGGCTGACGCGAGCATGATCAACGAGGAGCTTTTTGAAAAGCAGCGCGAAGAGCGCCGCGAGCTTCTCAAAAAGATTGCCGACCGGCTGTCCGGGTGCTGCTGTGATGTCGATGTTGTTCTGGCCAACGGAGACGCGCGGAAGATGCTGCTTGAGGCGGTGAATCAGAAAAAGCCGGACATACTTGTTATCGGCAAGAGGGGCGGCGGAGTCATAAAAGAGATGGTGCTCGGCAGCGTCAGCGCCTATCTTGTCCGTCACGCGAAGTGCCCGGTCATGGTCTTTCACACCTGATGTGCGCACGGGCTTTGAATGAAATAAAATTTCTGTAGGAGGCGTTGTTATGGAGGTACGGGAACTATTCAAGTGGAAAAATCCGGAGATAAGGGCTCTGCACCTTACCTGGATAGCATTCTTCATAAGCTTCTATGTCTGGTTCAACATGGCGCCGCTGGCGACCACGATACTCAAGAACAACGCATGGCTTACTGCCAAGGACCTCAAGATAATCGCGATCTGCAATGTCGCGCTCACTATTCCGGCGCGCCTTATTACAGGCATGGCGCTTGACAAGTACGGCCCGAGAAGGGTCTTCTCGATACTTATGGTCATTTGCGGAATACCCGCATTATTCTTCGCGTTCGGCAATACTCTTTCTCAGCTCCTCGTCTCCCGTCTGGTGCTCAGCTCCATCGGCGCGAGCTTCGTCGTAGGCATACACATGACGGCCCTGTGGTTCAAGCCAAAGGACATCGGTTTCGCAGAGGGCTTCTACGCCGGGTGGGGCAACTTTGGTTCAGCTGGCGCTGCCATGACCCTGCCTACCATAGCTTTACTGCTCTGGGGCGGCGATAACGGCTGGAGATACGCGATTGCCGTAAGCGGCCTTATGATGATGACCTACGGCGTATACTACTGGTTCGCCATAACGGACGGGCCTGTCGGCACCGTCCACCGCAGGCCGAGAAGGGTCGCGGCCCTCGAGGTGAGCTCCTGGGGCGACATGATCCAGCTCATCGCATGGACGATACCTACAGTCGGCATACTTTCCATACTCGTATGGAGGATCAGGAGCGCCAATTATATAAGCGAGGCCGGCGCGTACCTTGCATACGCGGTTATTGCGGCTGTAGTCATCTTCCAGGTAATACAGATTTTGAGGGTCAACCTGCCGGTGCTCAAAAAGGGCGTCCCTGAGGATGACAAGTACCCGTTCAGCTCCGTAGCGGCGCTCAACGCGACTTACTTCGCCAACTTCGGCGCCGAGCTTGCCGTCGTTTCCATGCTTCCGGCGTTCTTCGAGTCGACCTGGACCCTGTCTCCGGCAACCGCCGGCCTCATAGCTTCTTCATTCGCCTTCGTGAACCTGTTCGCGAGGCCCCTTGGGGGCTGGATTTCTGACAGGTTCAGCAGCAGGAAGGCCATTATGATGGTCTACATGATAGGGATTGCCATAGGTTTCCTGCTCATGGGCCTGATGAATTCATCGTGGCCCCTTGTGTTCGCCACTATCATAACCGTAGGCTGTTCGATGTTTGTCCAGGGCGCGGAAGGAGCCACATTCGGCATCATCCCCTCTATCAAAAGGCGTCTTACCGGCCAGATATCCGGCATGGCGGGCGCGTACGGCAATGTCGGCGCGGTCTTTTATCTGTTCATCTACACATTTGTTACGCCTAACCAGTTCTTCCTTATAATAGCTGCTGGCGGTTTCTTAAGCTTCCTTTTCTGCCTCTTCATGCTCAAAGAGCCGAAGGGCGGGTTTTCTGAGGAGTACCATGTTTCTTCTGTCGACCGCGAGCTCGAGCGCGAGGGCAACGGGGGAGGCCACTGAAAACGCGTTGAGTCTGGAAGCCCAGGGCAGTACGGGCGGAGCCTGAAAAAAGAACAGGTACAGCTTCTTTCAATGGGGCAAAAGGCCATTTTTTTTGGAAAACGACGGTCTTTTGTCCCATTTTTTTCTAAAAACGCCGGACTGCTTCCGCTTCATTTCAGAAGCCCGTCCTCTCTAATGGTCTGTTAATTTAGCAGTTGGTATACTGAGGCCATATAAAGGACACAACCTTAAGGGAGGGCGCCCAAATGAAGACAGAATCCGGAATACTTGATCTTATAGCAAATCTTGCCGTAATGGTGGTTCTGGTAGCTGTAATCGCTGTTGCCTGAGGCTGTTCAGACAGGCGGAAAATTAAAAGGGGTTGCGCTTTCGCGTAACCCCTTTTGATTTTCCGTGGAGCAGTGAATGGCGACCCCATTAATGGAAAGCCCTTGAAAAACAGCGTCAGGAATATCGCTTTGACTGCCTTTCCCGGAAATGATAATATTTCTTAACTGAACAGAGTGATTAAATAAGTACGAGGTCAGCCGGAAAATGTTGAGATAATTCAAGCCATCTCGAGGCCTCTCTCCCATAGAAAACTGAAGCTGGAAAATCCGCTTAAAAATGCAAAAAAATGAAAGCTCCAATAATATCCATGAACAGCAGCCAATGGTGAACAGCGCCCGCACGCTCAACCCATACAGGCTCTTTTTGAAGGTCCTGTTCATCATTGCGGTCTGTGAGTTCCTGGTGATGGTCTTGCTGTCTTCCCTGGACATCACGGAAGGGGTGTTTGAGTTCCTGGCCGACTCGCTGATGCTATCCGTGCTTAGCGCGCCTTTCCTGTACTATTGGGTTGTGATCGTGGTCTCCAGACGCATCCAGAGCGAAGCCAGGCTTAATCAGGAGGCTCTGGAGCGGGAGCTCGTTAACAAGGCTCTTACGGAAAAAATAGCTCTGAAGCAGTACTCAGAAGACATCGTCAAAAGCGTGCCGTCGAGCATTATCGTTGTCTCAAAAGAACAGGCGGTGCTCTCCGCCAACCCTTCGTCTGGCCGCGTACTTAACAGGGAAGTGGTCCTCGGAAGACAGATAAGCGAGTTTCTGCCTGTTGCCGGTTTCAAGGAAGCCGTAAGAGAAGTGTTTGAAACCGGAAAGGCGGCAGAAGGCCTTACCCTGGAGCTGAGGGACGGAGAAACCACGAAGTACCTGCAGGCTAACATAGCCATCATACAGTCCACCGAAGCCGGCAGTGAGACACGGGCGCTCATAGTCATTGATGACATAACCAGGCGCATTGAGGACGAGCGGACGATTTTCACAATGGCCTATTATGACGCCATGACCGGTCTGCCGAACAGGCTTTTGCTCATGGACCGGGTAAGTCAGGCGCTTGCCAATGCCAGGCGGAGCGGGGAACTGGTGTCGGTGTTGTTCCTCGACCTTGACCGTTTCAAGTTCGTTAATGACACTCTGGGGCATGAATCTGGAGACGAGCTCCTGAAAATTGTAGCTGAGAGGCTCAGAAAGTGCCTTCGCATAACCGATACGGTGGCCCGTCCCCTCAACAGCGGCGATGAAGACTACCCTGCCGTCGAGAATACCGTGGCCCGCCTGGGCGGCGACGAATTCATAGTCCTGCTCACAGGCCTGTCGAAGGATGTGAATGTGATCAATGTCGCGAACAGGATACTCGGCTGTTTCGACTCCCCCGTCAACATTAAAGGGCATGAGCTTTTCATAACGACGAGCATAGGGATAAGCATGTTCCCTTTCGACGGCGACAGCGCGGAAGAGCTGCTGAAAAAAGCCGACATGTCGATGTATTGGGCAAAGGAAGAGGGCAGGAACAACTGCAAGATGTATAATTCCACTCTCGACTCGAGAAAAAAGGATTGGCTGCGGCTCGAGTACAAGCTGCACAAAGCCCTCGAGCTCGATGAGTTCATCCTTTACTACCAGCCGCAAGTCAATACTGTCACAGGGGAAATTACCGGCTTCGAATGCCTCATCCGCTGGCAGGACCCTGAGACGGAGCTGATCCCTCCCGGCAGGTTCATCCCGATAGCCGAAGAGAGCGGCCTGATAATACCTATCACGGCCTGGGTGCTTAAGAACGCCTGCGCGCAGGCCAATGCCTGGCGTCTCAAGGGCTACGCTGATGTCAGGTTTTCCGTCAATATCTCCATGCGGCAGTTCAAGGAAAAGGACTTCGTGGCTACGCTTACCAACATCCTGAATGAAACAGGCCTGCCGCCTGGATGCCTTGAAATTGAGCTGACGGAGAGCGTAATCATGACCGATGTGGAGCATACCCTCAAAATACTCCAGGACCTGAAGAAGCTGGGTATAAGGCTGTCCATCGATGATTTCGGGACAGGGTTTTCTTCTCTCTCCTATCTCAAGTCCATGCCTATAGATGTCATCAAGATCGACCGCTCGTTCATACGCGACATCCCGTCCGATGAAGACGACATCGCGATAACCACGGCTATCATCAACATGGCCCACAGTCTCGAGATCGAAGTCATAGCCGAAGGCGTGGAGACTTTTGAACAGTTTGAACTGCTCAGGAAACTCGGGTGCGACAATGTCCAGGGATACCTGTTCATGAAACCGGCCAGCGCCCAGGAAGCTGAGGCTTTTGTTGAAAGATGGAAGCCGTCGGCCATAATGACTTTTCTTGCGGGCTGCAAGACTGGCTGAGTAGAGTTTGATCAGGTAGTGAAAACCAACGAATAGACGGTAAAGTTTCGGTTCGCATGAACGCCCATCGGCCAATTGTCCGATGGGCGTTTTTTTCCTTTTTCCCGGGTGGCGACACCTTCAGGAAAGCCGGGGCGGTGTTTTTCGTGAGCACCCCTTTAAGTCCTTTGGCAGTGATGTGATGGCAATGTTGTCCGCCCGCAGCCTGAATCGAAAAGACGGAAGAAAAAACCTTTTAAAAGTGATGAAAAGTTTTTCGTGAAGTGAGTTGAGGCCGGAGGACGCGAACGCGGCAACTTATGACTGGGGACCGGAATAAATACGATTTTCTATTTTGAAGGCAGGGTTGGATTGTTTTTTTGGGGTTTTATAGTGATAAAGAGGCAGACCCGAAGAACCGGGTCTGCCTCTTTTTGAGCTTAGAGCTTTACTACATTAGTCGCCTTGGGGCCCTTGGGTCCATCGACAACATCAAAACTCACCGCCTGACCTTCGGCAAGGGACTTGAATCCCTGATCCTGAATGTCAGCATAGTGCACAAACACATCCCCGCCGTCATCTTTGCTGATGAATCCGAAGCCCTTTGATTCGTTGAACCACTTAACAGTTCCGTTTGCCATGATTATATACCTTCTTTTTTTGTATTTGAATGTTACGGAGGCAAGTCATAAAAAAAACCGCAAAGAGAAGGTCTTTGCGGCTGCAAACAACAAGGACTTCCGGAACTTCATTTAGTATAAAGTCTCACATAATCGCAAAGAGGGCAAGGATTATTATTCATACGCAGTTACCAGCGTAAGTATTCGCACGAAAGCCTATGCGAATAATCGAGGTCTGCGCCAGCTTAAATGAAAAAGGAGCTACGCTTTCGCATAATCCCTTTGATTTTTGGTGGCGCAGAGGGGGATCGAACCCCTGACCTCAAGACTGCCAGTAGAAAACAGCAAAAAAACATAACCCCTTGATTTCGGTCTGACTTTCCGGTTTTAACTTGAAAATCAAGGGGTTAATTGTTGTCCCTTGATTCCCGCTGTTTCCCTACTTCCCTCTATTCCCTCCCAGTCTACAACAGTTTTACAACAGTGGAGTCTTTAAAAAGGTGGCTGATCCGGGCTAAAGGCACAACCTCCGGTTTCTAAGGAATAGGGACTGTGTCAAAGAACAAGATATAGAAAAAGCATCCTTCCTCACATGGTCGCGATAAAGCCGTGTTCGATACTCTTCGAGATCTTGGACACATTCGTAGACGCTGGTCGTCATCCGCCAATTCACCTTGAGATAATTATCAAGTAGTGATAAAGTTAAAGAATGGATATACGTTCGGCCCTTAAAGAAAAAGAGAGAAAATCCTACCGGAAGATGTCTCGCGGCAAGAGGATTGAGCAGGCCATTGAGCTCTCGGAGTTCCTCCTTAAATTGAGCCGCGGCATGAAGGCGCATGGAAAGAGAATTCAAGGAGATCGTAGGGGTCTTAAAAGAAGCTAAGCGCCGTAAATACATCCACGACTTTGCCTTAACGGGCGCTCTCGCCCTCTCCGCACTCACCCAGCCAAGAGCCACAAGGGATATTGACTTTATCATCTCTGTCGAAAAAGACAGAATTCCCTTTTTCGTGGAATGGCTCAAATCCACCAAGGAATATAAACTCACCAAACATCACATCGGACGCCGGAAGGACCGGATAAAAGACCTTGTTGAAGTGCCTTTAGGCAGCACATGGGCAGACATGATAGTCGCGTACCATGAGATAGAGAAGGAAGCTGTTTCAACAGGTATAACCGCCTCAGCCTACAAGAATCTCAAGATAAAGGTAGTCCGTCCAGAGTATCTCATTGTATTAAAACTCCTTGCAGGCTCTCCTCAGGACTTCATCGACGGAGCGCACCTATGGAACGAAAAGATTGACAGGAAACTTGTAAGAAAGATGGCAGAGGAGCTTTATATAGACAGCAAGCTTAAAAAACTCGAAGCGACCGCGAAAAGATTTTAAGAAAGTAAATTCTTTCAGTATTTTTCTGCGCTATTCCATGTGTACTGATAGTTATCCTATTGTGCAACCCGAAGCGCGGCCAGATGCCATGAGAACTCGCCGATGCGTTTCATCGTAGAGGAAGCAAGCAGCTCATATTGAATAGCAAGTAGACAGTGTTGCGTGCGGCATTTTGGAAAACGGCCGGGCTGGTCCGATCAACTTCAGAAGGTAGACAATGAGAAGGGCCGAGGTGAGGGAGGAATGACTAAGAAAATTACGAGTTATCAGCAAGATCTGATCGAGGCGTAAAAGATCCTCACGAGGCAGCCGCATATCTTAGTGCGGCTGTTGAGGACGGAGATAAGGAAGTGATGCTCCTGGCAATGCAAAACATGGCATAGGCTCACGGTGAAATGTCTACAACCGCAAAAAAGCGCATATAAAAATGTTCCAAGCGCTACCAGACAGGTAACCGGCAACCCTGATGCCGATACTGTCACATTCAAGTACGACCCCTTCGGGAGAAGGATAGAGAAGAATGTATCCACCTACGAGAACGGCGTTTCCACGACTTACAAGTACACCTACCTCAAGGTCCTCGTTGTCACCCAATCGGGTCCTTTGAAACAAACCTCCCCATTCTCAAAATGAATTAAATTTCTTCAAAAATTAAATTAGCCGTAAATAGGTGGCAGCCGGGTAGATACCGTTTGCCCGTCAAGCCTAAAATGATGCAAATTGTGGGTTGAAGGGCTTTCCGGTTTTAAGTACGCCATAGATAATGTGAACGAGTTTTCTCATCACGGCGCAAACTATGACTTTGCCGTTTTTACCGTTCTCCTTCAGGCGGCGCTGGAATTCTGCGACGACTGGATTGAACCTCATGGCGACCATGGCAGGCATGTAGAAGCACTTCCTGAGCCTTCCGTTGCCTGTCTTGCAGAGCCTGGGCTTGCCTTTTACCGAGGTGCCTGAGATTTTGTCCTTCGGAGTAAGACCCATGAAGGCGACCTCTTCTCTGACGCTCTCGAACTTTTGAAAGTCGAGCTCGGCAAGTATAACGGCTATGGTAGCGTCGCTTTGACCTGCCCCCCGAAAACGATGCTACTTGTATAGGACAATACGGCCATATTGCCGCAGGCGAAAAGAGGTGGCGGTGTCAGATGAATTTACAACGATTTACAGCAGCCCAATGTACGAGTGGCTGTGCTTAACGCTTGGTTCATTTGGTTTTCCTGATGAAGCAAAGTGAGATCGAACCCCTGACCTCAAGACTGCCAGTAAGAAACAGCAAAAAACCATAACCCCTTGATTTTGGTCTGACTTTCCGGTTTTTGACTTGAAAATCAAGGGGTTAATTCGTGTCCCTTAATTCCCTCTGTTTCCCTTGAGTCCCGCTAGTCCCTCCCTGTCTACAACAATTTTACAACAGTGCGTCAACCCTTCATAGCGTTAAATGAGGCCAGCACGAACATGGATACGAGCGCGAGTTTTGCGAACCTCTTCATTTCTACTCCTCCTTTGGTAGGAATAGAAATTTGGAAAATATAAAACGAAAAAAAATATCAACAAGGAATGTTTATGGGTGCGCGGCGCAATCCTATGGCATGAAAATTGCTTTATATTTTCTCAAATATGCCGAATAAGTATTATATCCGGAAAAAATGCAGGGCACGGCAGGACAGGGTGTTTTTCGATCTGGCCCTTAAGTTTTTTTGGAGGGTCTAAAAAAAAGAGGTGGAAATTGAAGATCAAACACAAGTTTCTGGCTATATTCGTGATCCTCATACTCCTCGCCTTGAGCGTGAACAGCTACATTAACTTCAAGACCACTGAGGCGGCTGTGGTCCAGAACGCTATCAAGTCAATGGAGAATGAGCTCCAGGAGGTATCCAACCGTATAAATGCCTTCCATGAGAAGGCCGGAGGAAACCTCATTTTCGCGCTGAACTACCCTGTATTCAAGGAGTACTTCTCGCTCCCGGAGACAAGGGTAGGGAACAGGTACAGCGCGGACAAGGTCATACAGTTAACGCCTGAGCAGAGGAGGCTCAAAAAGAAGATAGACGACTGGACGCTCTTCGTCCAGTCCAGGTTCCCGGTCGCTGAGACCTGCGTTATTGACTCGACCGGCCAGGAGCACTCGAGGATAACCTTCGGGGAGATTGCACCGGACGAGGACTTTTCCAGCGAGGAGAACTCGGCCCCGTTTTTCGATCCGACGATGAAGCTCGCAAAAGGGGAGTTCCATGTCGCTTATCCGTATATGTCGGCAGACGCGCATAAGTGGGTCTTCTCATACACCGCTCCCATAGTCCTCGACGACGGCTCCAAACCGGGGTTTTACCACTTCGAGATACCAATCTCCTACTTCCAGGAGACTGTCTCCGAGAACACCTCGGGCAGGACCTTCGTCTTCGACCCCGCTGGGATGATAATCGCCGACAGCAGGAACAAGATAGATATCGATCTTAAAGGCGGCGCGGGCGCACATAACCACGGGGGAGGGGATGAACACAACCTCAAGGACTATATGCCATCGGTGGATACCGTCTCTGAAGACGGCGCGTTTAAAAGTCTCCTCTCCGCCATAAAGACCGGCAAAAGCGGCCACGGGAGCTTCGAGCTGAACGGCGAGAAGCACTATCTCGTATATAAGCAACTGCCGACCTTCAACTGGTCGGTCGTGCAATTAAAATCGTACTCTGAGCTCCTCGAGGGCAAGTCCTCTCTTGGCAAGATCAAAAAGACGATACTCCTTACGGTCATAATG
This sequence comes from Deltaproteobacteria bacterium GWA2_54_12, assembly GCA_001795535.1. Taxonomy (GTDB): domain Bacteria; phylum Desulfobacterota; class GWC2-55-46; order GWC2-55-46; family GWC2-55-46; genus GWA2-54-12. Next base: position 108,042 of record MGPK01000061.1, on the reverse strand, counting down.
ACGCTCGCGATTGCTATAGTCGTGATCTTCATCGTCTCCGACAAAATAACGAAGCCGCTCCTGCATCTTACGGACGCGGTAAAGGAGATCGCGAAAGGCAACCTTGATGTAGAGCTTCCGGAAATAAAGTCGAGGGACGAGATATCGGACCTGAACGCAGCTATGGCCGAGATGGTAGGGCAACTCAAGGAAATAGTGAACGATGTCGAGTCGACGGCCGAAAGGGTCACTGAGGCGAGCGGCGAGATAAAGACCAGCTCCGACTCGATGCTGGAGGGGATGTCCAAACAGGCCGCGAAGACTACGCAGATCGCGACCGCCTCGGAGGAGATGTCGCACACGATAAATGAGATAGCCAACAACACCACTTCTATCGCCTCCACTGCGTCGAAGGCGAGCGGGCTTGCCGAAGAGGGGGAAAAGATAGTAGAGAGGTCGATAAGTGAGGTGAGGGCGATCTCCGAGATAGTCGGGGCCTTAGCCAGGAAGATCGAATCCCTCGGCGAGCGCTCCCGGCAGATAGGAAATATAGTCGGCGTCATAAACGAGATAGCCGAGCAGACGAACCTCCTGGCGCTGAATGCGGCGATAGAGGCGGCTCGGGCAGGTGATCAGGGCAGGGGCTTCGCAGTCGTAGCCGACGAGGTCCGCAGCCTCTCGGAGAGGACCGCCAAGTCCACGACACAGATAAGCGCCATGATAACTACGATACAGGGCGACGTGCAGGCTGCGATAACCTCCATGGATGAAGGCGCGAAAAAAGTTGGCGACGGGGTCCAATATTCGGTTCAGGCGGGCCGCGCTCTCGGGAACATCGTGGACAGCGTAAAGAACCTGAATTCCATGGTCGACCAGATTGCTACGGCCACGACACAGCTGACGAGCGTATCCGAGCAGATAAGCATGGACATAGGGTCGGTCGCGTCTCTCTCTCAGGACATAACCTCCGGGGCCGAGCAGATAAGTGGCGCAACGGGCGCGCTTACGGGGCTTTCCGGCACTCTTCAGGAGGCGATAAGGAGGTTCAAAGTTTAAATTTTTATCAGATTATTTGCCCTGAACGATATTTGCGTTTACAGTGGTCTCTCGGTCAAGGCATCTCTGAGTCTGCATCATCGTGGATAGGATTAGCACAAAAAGCACAATCAAACGAAAAAGGGGCTACGCTTTCGCGTAACCCCTTTGATTTTTGGTGGAGCAGAGGGGGATCGAACCCCTGACCTCAAGACTGCCAGTATGAAACGGCAAAAAACCATAACCCCTTGATTCTGGTCTGACTTTCCGGTTTTGACTTGAAAATCAAGGGGTTAATTGTTGTCTCCTTATTCCCGTTGTTTCCCTTGAGTCCCTCTATTCCCTCCCTGTCTACAACAGTTTTACAACAGTGCGTCAAACTTCCCCTATGTGATAGCTCCATACCCGGCCGGATGACCCATGCAAAATAAATGATTCTCAGATTGTGAAAAAATAGTTTCAGTGTCGGTTTTTTTAGATAAATATATTTTTGCGTTTTTTCTCGAGCATTGCCCCTCCAAAGGCATGGTGCTCTGAATTGTGTCGTTAACACCCGGAGACTCTACTTTCAAGTGGCTTTAATTTCAGGTGGAGGGTCAAAAACTCCCTCATTTATTTTTTACGCTAATTTTAACCAGCCTGTAATAAAAAATTCACATCCAGCTTCGATAATCAAAGAAAATATCAAAAGGAACGAACATGAAAAAAGAGAGGGTTTTGATTATCGAAGACGAGATGGACCTGCTTGACCTGCTGGATTTCAATCTCACCAGGAAGGGATTTGTCACGGCTGGAGCGCTCGATGGCAGCGAGGGGCTTGCAAAGGCAGAGGCCTTCAGGCCCGACCTGGTAATCCTCGACC
>MGPK01000061.1:50226-106156 GCA_001795535.1 Deltaproteobacteria bacterium GWA2_54_12 | reverse complement strand
TGGAGTAGATGGAGGGGAGGTATGCAGGAGGCTTAAAGAAAAGAGCAGGGAGACCAGGGTCCTCATGCTCACGGCCAAATGCATGCCGGAAGACAAGGTCAAGGGACTTGAGACCGGCGCTGACGACTACATGACCAAACCCTTCAGTGTAAAAGAACTTGTTATACGAGTAGAAAAGCTGCTCGCGGAAAAAAGGCAAAAAAACCTGCACAGAAGCGTCATCCACGAGCTTTCCAACAGGATAACGACTCTCGGCGCATACTCCCGGCTCATCGAGGGTGCCGAGGACGGCAACGCGGCGAGAAAATACATCCAGAGCGTATGCAGGCAGGTCGATTCGACCGAGGAACTCATACATGAGGCTGGAATATTCCTTGACGCGGATTCAATGGAGCTAAAGCCAGTCCCGTGCCGCGTGCTTGATGTCCTGAAGGTCGCGGCCGGAGCATACGGGGAACTGGCGTCGCGCAAGGGCGTGACCATCGGAATCGAGGCTGAAGAGACTTTAGAGGTGTTTACGGACCAGTACGCCCTCAAGCAGGTAATCTTCAATCTCGTGGGTAACGCCGTTAAATACGCGCGCACGGCAGGCGAGGTCGCGCTGAAGGCGACGAGGGCCGATGGAAAGGTCCTTATCTCTATCAGTGATAACGGCATAGGCATCCCGGAGGCCGACCTGCCCCATGTCTTCGAACAGGGTTTCAGGGGCGCGAATACCCCATCCGCCGTTAAGGGCTCAGGCTTCGGCCTCTATATAGTAAAGGTACTCTGCGAAAGGCTGGACGCAGCGATAAACGTTAAAAGTGCGGAGGGCGAGGGCACCGAGTTCACAATCGAATTCCAGTGACTTTAAAGGGAGAGTAACCCGTTTTACCGGAACTTAACTTGTCTGTCATAATTCCTTAACAAAGGGCGGGTAGTATGCCTCAACGATATCGAACCCGTACGGCAGCCTTGGGTCCATGAGGCGGGGTGGTCATGCCGACGGCTAAATCGATGTTTAGCGAGAACAGACAAGGAGGAATTCAAAGGATGAAAAGGAAGCTGTACGCTGCAATGGCAGTATCGGTAATTGGGGTGTTGGCAGGCGGGCCTGCCCATGCGGGGTTTTTGTTCGGAGACGAGACCAAGGGAGTGACCATTTCCAAAAACGAAAGCGACCTGAATGTCAGGATAAGGCTCCAGCCGAGGTTTGACTTCGGGGATCTGGTGAAGGATGGCACAAGCTCTTACGCATCGCAGAGTGACCTGTACCTCCGAAGGATTCGCCTCGAGCTTGGTGGCCATCTCCTGACCAAGACCATAGCTTACAACCTGACTCTTACCGGGGATAAGTGGGACAAGGCCGCCAACACCAACGCGATAGGCATTCAGTACGCCTTCGTGAAATGGCTTGCGGATGACGCACTGGTCTTTACGGTCGGCAAGGAAAAGCTCCCGTTCTCAAGGGTCTCGCTCACATCATCTTCCAAGCAGCTCATAGTCGAAAGGCCTGTTTCAACAGAGGCCGCCAAGAAGCTCTTTGGATTGACTGATGCCTATTACCAGCCGAAGTTCTCGGTCGGCGGCAGGCTTGCAGAGGGCTTGTTCGCTTATGAAGTCGCCGTGGCTGACGGCTGGCAGAACGGCGAGGCAATACAGTCAACCGGCGCCCGCAAGGTGCTCTCCGCCAACCCCCTCGTTGCGGCAAGGGTAGAGCTTTCGCCCCCGGGCTGGGCTGAGAAAGGAAAGAGCGACGCGTACCTTGGAAAGGGCCAGCACCTGACCATAGGCGCCAACATAGCCAGCCAGTCGGGTATCGAGTATCAGACAGTCGGTTTTGAAGAGGACAGGACGCTGACTGGCTTCGATGTCTCGGGCCACTACAAGGGCATTACCGCCCAGTTCGAGTATAACTCATGGGACATAGAGTCCACTGACCCCGCTATAGCCACGAAGAAGCCTAAGGGCTGGTACGCCCAGGCAGGCTACTTCATAGATGGCCTCAATATAGAGCCTGTGGCCAGGTATGAGGTCTATGACCATGACTCCGAGGCAACCGACAAGGAAGAGAAGATAAGGACGGTCGGCGTCAACTGGTACGGCAAGGGGCACAGCTTCAAGGTGGGCGCGAACTGGGTCCATCACGAATTCGATACGAATGTCAAGGAAGTCACCAATGATGATTCCAAGGACATATACCAGGTCCAGGCACAGATGTACTTTTAAGACCTGATTGCAATGTTTACAGAGAACCTTAAACATCCTGTAAACGCCGCGCAAGCGGCCCTCTTCCTCCGTCAGGGCGGGAGCCTTACTCCCGCCCGCAGTTTTTAAAAACGGGCCAAGGCCCGTAAAATAAAGGAGATACTATGAAAAGATTTGCAATAGCGGCGATGTTGCTTTCCTCGGTCGCCTTCGCTGGCTCGGCGCTCGCGGAGGGTCTGATAAACGGAGCCGGGGCGACCTTCCCGTACCCGCTCTACTCCAAGTGGTCTTATGAGTACGCGAAGAAAACAGGCGCGAAGCTCAACTACCAGTCCATCGGCTCAGGTGGCGGCATAAAGCAGATCAAGGCCAAGACGGTCGACTTCGGCGCCTCCGACGCGCCGCTTACCGCGAAAGACCTCGACGAGTCGGGCCTCACGCAGTTCCCCATGGCCATAGGCGGCGTCGTGCCCGTAGTAAATCTTAAAGGGATAAAACCCGGCCAGATGAAGTTCACTCCCGAAGTCCTCGCGGACATATACCTGGGTAAGATCAAGAAATGGAATGACAAGCAGATAGCCGCCCTAAATCCAGGGGTCGCCTTGCCTGACGATACGATAACCGTCGTGCATCGCTCGGACGGAAGCGGCACGACCTGGATATTCACCAACTACTTGAGCAAGGTGAGCCAGGATTGGGAAAAGAGCGTGGGCTTCGGTACCGCTGTGAACTGGCCGGCTGGCGTTGGCGGCAAGGGCAACGAAGGGGTAGCCACCTACGTGAAGAGGATAAAGAACACCATAGGCTACGTGGAGCTTGCCTACGCGCTCCAGAACAAGCTCAACCACACGCAGCTCAAGAATAAAGATGGGCAGTTCGTGGCCCCTTCACTTGAGAGCTTCGCAGAGGCGGCTGCAGGGGCCGACTGGAAGGGTACTCCCGGCTACGCCGTGGTGCTCACCAACCAGCCGGGCAAGAACGCCTGGCCCATAGCCGGCGCGACCTTTATACTTGTCCACAAGAACCCGGCGAACTGCTCGAACTCAAAGGCTGTGCTGGATTTCTTCGACTGGTCGTACCAGAACGGCGCGGAGATGGCCAAGAACCTCGACTATGTGCCCATCCCCAAGAGCGTCTACAAGGTCATGGAGCAGGGCTGGACGAATGATATAAGCTGCAATGGACAGCCTGTCTGGAAATAAACTGAACAGAAGACATAAAAAAATGGAAGCTGCCCCGGCAACGGGGCAGCTTTTTTTGTGCTGTTTATGCGCCTGTAACATACTTCTGCGGTTCCGTAACAACGAATTAACAGTCCTGACTTAAAATATGTTCATATAGTCGGGAGACTCGATGAAACATAAGATACTTGCCGTAGACGACGAAAGAGATATCCTTAAACTCCTCCAGTATAACCTGTGCAATGCTGGCTTCGATTTCATATCTGCCGAGGACGGCCCCGAGGCGATCGAACTGGCCCAAAGCGCCATGCCCGACCTCATCTTGCTCGATCTCATGCTTCCGAACATGGACGGGATGGAAGTTCTCAAAGTCCTTAAAGCAAATTCTGAGACGAGCATGATACCGGTCATGATGCTCACGGCCAAAGGAGAGGAGATAGACAGGATTTTAGGATTGGAGCTCGGCGCCGACGACTACGTCGTAAAGCCATTCAGTCCCAGGGAGCTTGTGCTGAGGATAAAGACGGTCCTCAGAAAGGGCGTAAAAGTCGAGGAGGCCAGACTCATAAAGGCAGGCCCCGTTGTAATTGATACAGACAGGTTCGCCGTGTCAGTGGAGGGCCAGAAGGTCGATTTTACAGCAGCTGAATTCAGACTGCTTCTTACGCTTATAAAATCAAAGGGCAGACCCTTGAGCCGTGAAGTTCTTCTGTCCAGGATAGGCCTGTCTGGAGCGGGTTCAGGCTTGAGGACGATTGATACTCACATAAGAAGAATAAGAATGAAACTCGGCAGGTGCGAAGATTGCGTCGAGACTGTGCGAAGTCATGGATACAGGTTTAATTACGACGGAGTAGAGGAATAAAAAGAAGCGCTATGCGGTTCTCGTAACAAAGGTAAATCAGCCATCAATATTAAAATTCTCAGCCATAAATTACGAAGAAATTTTGATGGTATGAAAAATCTTTTTATTTGTCAGAAAGACCCGCCGCTTAAGCGACGGGACCCCGGCTGCGTACCCATTCATGGATTCTTTTCCAGGGCATAGGATCCTTATTTTGAGAAATAATAACGGGCTTATAAACCAGGTTTTTCCCGGGCTCCTTCCAAAACAGGTCGAAATCAGCATTGTTTATACGGCTGACCAGCACCGGGTATTCCAGTCCTGTTACACTTCTCAAATGATGCTTTCTTTTCCTGCGGTTCAAATGGTCACATCCTCTTCATTATAACGTCTGAGCACCGGGCAAAACTCAAAGTTCTCGCTCATGCAGACGTGTATATCTGCCTCGTCAGATTCCCTTACGAACCTGTTTTCTATTCTGCACAGCGCGCCCTCTTGTGAGCCTTTGAGATAAGGGCAGATAAGGCTTTCGATTGTCTGCATGACGGTTTTCCTTTCTGGAATTTGTCTCAATTTCATTATTATAAGAGGGGAATGTTAATTTATAATTGCGAACCGGTGATTTAACATGACAACAGGTACTTCGAATTCGACGAGCGTGCCTGTGAGTGTGTATGTTCAGCGGAAGTTCCCCACGGCGTTCCTGTGGAACACTATTTCATCGTAGAACGCCTCGGCCTCCTCGCCGGTGTTGTCGGTATCCGTCATTATGCCTATGTGGGATATTCTTGGCGGCTCGCCTCCGAAATACTTTTTATAGTCCTCGTATACGTTCCTTCCCTCGAGGAACCACTTTCCGGCCTTTTCAGGCCCGCTCTCCACGGCTATCATCATTGCCCTGGATGTGTCCGGGTTAGGGACGGCCTTGTTCCTGGGCAGTCTGTTCGCCCAGACGTACACGAGCGCCTCTCCAGGCAGCTCCTTGCCGTACACCCGCTTCACGACGCTTCTTTCAAGGGCTTCGAGGACGCTTGTGCGTTCTGGCCTGTGCTCGAAGGAGACATAAAGGCGCGCGGCATAGTCGTCTCCCGCTTTGGTCGTCTCGTCCCCCTTTTCGATAGTGCGGCTCACCTTCCATTTCCAGGTTAGTATGGGGAACTCCTTAGAGTCAATCGCTATCTCCTTATAGATGCAGGACGCCGACCCGCTGCTTCGGGCCGCGAGAAAGCCGTTTCCTGCCTCCTCGGCGATGGCGTACTCCGTTTTTTTCCTTGAGAAGACGAATGACGCCTTGTTCCATCCGGGCGGGAAGCTGCCGGCATGGACTGCCGGGAACTCGTCTATGGCCATCCTGTCCAGAGCGGCCCATGCGCCGAATGAAAGTAGCAGAACCAGCGATATGGAAAAAATCGTTTTGATCATCTCAAGCCCCTGCAAGCCCTGGCGGGACCCTGTGTATATACTCGAAACGGCCTTCGCTCAGGCCCCTCCTGAACTCCTCTGAGCTCAGCTGCTTTTTCGACAGCCGCCTGCGTATGCTCGAAAGCCTTATGCGCCGTTCACCTTCGGGGCAGTATTCCATGGGCAGCGAGCCGGGCAGGTCGGCAAGGGCCTTGACTGACAGATTGACCGACAGGTCAAGGTGGTGCTCGATCTTCCGTATGAAATCCTCATTGCTGTCAAGCCTGAACGCGAAAGAGTCTATGGCTGTCTTGCGCTTGAGCCGTATCGCCTTCCTGAGCACTGATACGTTAGCCTCGAGCTCCCTGTCGCCGATGCCGGAGCACCTCAGGAAAAACCTCCTGAGCCCCTCAGCGCCGAGCAGCTCTTCAACTTCCCCGAGGAGTTCCGGCCTGCCTATGTACCCGTCAGCCCTGCTCTCAGCCAGGAAGTGCGCGAGTTTCGGCCCCCTCTCCTGAAAGAAAATGAACTGGGGTATAAGGAAATTATGGCAGATGACGTCCGACGAGAGATGCGTCGCGTACCCGAGGGCCAGCGACATCTCTTCTTCTGTTATGGCCGAGTAGATAAGCTTTTTCGCCAGGTCCCAGCCGTGCACATCCTGTCTGGGTTTAAAGAACCAGTTCCTTATGGCATAGATGTCGGGCATTATATTGCCCACGAGAAAGGCAGCCGGGTTCGAAGCTATGATGGAGGCATGGCGGTACGGGCCTGCAAGCGTAAGCGCATCAGTTATCCTCTCGGCAAGGGCGAGGTGCGCGCCTACTCCCCAGGCAAGGGCATCGTCTGGAAGGGCAAGGGCCGCTATGAGAACCAGCATGGTTATTCGTATCGCGAAAGCCATATGCCCCCTTTTTTACGTGTTTTACGCGCCGGCCGCTTTATGTTTTGCGAGCCGATTCAAGATGTCTTTCCTGAGTTCCTCTGGTGTCGAGCAGAATGTTGCCGCCTTTTTTCTCACGAGGTATTCGACATTCTCTGTTTCGGGCCCTGGGAGCGGTTTGCCGTAAATGATTATAGGCAAGCCCTTTGCCATGCATTCGGCTATGGTGACCCCTCCGGGCTTGGTCACGCATACGTCCGAGGCGTCCATCATGTCATGTATGTTGTCCACGTAGCCGAAGACGAGAAGCCTGTGGTTGTATCTCTTGAGCTGGTCAAGGGAGCCCTTCAGCGGCTTGTTGCTTCCCGCGACCATGATGACCTGCGCTGGAATATCAGCACAGGCGGCGGCTATCTCGCTCAGAGCGCCGAGGCCGTTGCCTCCTCCGAGGGCCAGCACAGTGAAGGTATGTGGACTTAGCCTTTCGTGGACCATCGAGCAGGCCAGAGCCCTGTCCCTGCGCCTATGGAATTCTGCCCTGACCGGTATCGGCGCCACCTCCACCGAGCCTGCCGTTGTCCCGTGGCTCAGGAGCTTTGCCTTCAGCTCCTCGCTCGCTACGAAAAACCTGTCGAGCTTAAGGGTGTTCCAGTACCTGTCGTCCATGAAGTCTGTCAGCACCCCCCAGGCCTCCTTTACCGGGCCACCCTCAGCTTTTACTGTTGAAGCCGCCTTGGCGCAGAAGACATGCGTGCTTATGACCAGTTCCGCGGGAAACCCGTCCAGGTATTTTTTCATCTTCAGGACGTAAGACCTGAAGACGACCCCGTGAAGCGAGGTCACCTTTGCCACAAACTTGTACGAGGCATGGTATGCGGATGGAACGTACTTTATCGCCGTGAAATAGGTCCATGCGGACATCTTGTCCCACAGTCCCTTGTCCCAGTTCAGGAAGTCAACGACCCTTACCTCGGCCTCCGGGTATCTCGTCCTGAAGTCCTGCGCAGCTGCCTCCGCTGCCCTGTTGTGGCCGGACCCGAACCCGATTGTGGCTACAAGGACCTTCATCTTTTCATCCTGCTATCATTATGACTAAAGAGGCGACCGTAACGCCGACTACCGCCCCTACAGTCACATCCGAAGGGTAATGGAGCGAGAGGAAGACCCTGGAAGCGGCAATCAGCGCGGCCAGGGCCATGAGGGGAACAAGCATGGAAGGGAAGTAGTACCCGTATACCACGGCTACCGCGAAGGCGTTCATGGAATGGCCAGAAGGAAAAGAGAAGCGGTCGGGAGGAGGGGTGCGGGAGTCCATTGGCAGGTCCGGGAACTCCTCGAAAGGCCGCTTCCTTGATGTGGCGCTTTTAACCAGTTTGAAAATAACTATACATATGATGGAGGCAATCGTCAGGACCAGCGCAGCGCTCGCGCCAGTGGCGCCTCCGAAGATAAGGAGCCCGAGCCCCAGGAGCGCCCACGCCGGTCCGTCTCCTATGCGGCTGGCGATTATCATGACGCAGGTCAGTGATTCCCTCGACCTGAAGTCGCATAGCCTCGAGCTTATGAGATGGTCGTACCTGTAGATCTTCTGGATGAACGCGGTCATTTACAGTCCTTCCCTGGGAGCACCACTGAAAGGCACTCCTCTGTCTTGGAAAGTTCGGCTGGCAGGCTGCCGCAGGAGTCGCCGTCTATCTGTATATAGGCCTTTCTGGCTGAAGAGATCTTCAACGACCTCGCGCTCACGTACTCGACATCATTGAAGCCGAGGTGTTTACCCATCATCACGCCAAAAGTGTACTTGAGCATGTTGAGCGCGCCCTTACCCTTGAAGACGCAGATATCGAGCTGGTTTTTTGAGAAATCAGCATGCGGGGTAATTGAGACCCTGCCGCCATAGAATTTCATGTTTCCCACTACGACGCTGTAGCCCTGGACCTTACGCGAAGAATCAATTTCTATCTCTAACTTGTCATACCTGTAGCTAGCGAGACGTCCCAGACCGGTGAGTACGTACGCTACCTTTCCAAGCTTTTTTTTGAGCGCGAGGTCGAGCCTGTAGACGACATCAGCGTCGAAGCCGACTCCGGCCATCAGCAGGAAATACCTGCCGTTCACCTTCCCGAGCCTGATGCGCTTTACTTCGCCCTTGAGGAGAACATCGCACGCGCCTCTGAGGTCCATGGGTATGCCGGTCTCCATCGCGTAAAGGTTGACTGTGCCGAGCGGGATGACGCCGAGGGGGACGGCAGACCCGGCAAGCCCGTTTACGACCTCGTTGATGGTGCCGTCACCGCCGCAGGCAACAGCCATGTCTGGTTTTTGCGATGAGGAGGCCGCGGACCGGGCGGCTTCCAGGGCGTCTCCCCTTTTCTGCGTGATGCAGATATCAACCGTGACGCCCTTCTCGGAAAGGTAACTGGCAGCGAGTTCCAGTTTCTTTCCGCCTGCCCGGCCCGCAGTAGGATTGGCTATGAGCTTTATTGTCCTTGCCTGGGTCATGTTGCCGTTGTCGTTATTCACTGCCATATGCTGATTTTAAATGATGCCTGTTACAGGAGTATTGCGGTTGGATGAAAAAACAGGGAAAGTCAGGAAGACCCGGTAAAATAGCTCTGAAGCCTTCTTTTCATGCGTCTGTAACAGTGCCGCAACATTGGTTTGATATGATGTTCCTGAATAATCTGAAAGGAGAAAAACCATGGGAAAGATAGAAATGGAATGTCCTTATCTCAAGCCGCTTGCAGCTGCTCATGTCTGCAACGCCTCGGTCACGAAAATGGTGCCCAGCGAATTCGAGTTCACCATCTACTGCAATACCGAGGAGCACTACCGCTGCCCCATACTCCTTGCCAGGACTCTCAGGGACGGAAGGATCGACGCGCTTCAAAAGGCAGGGGCCATGCTTTCAAGGTAAACTCAAAGAAACGGAAGCCCTGGCCTGCCTGAAGTCTAAACGCGCGCATACGCGCTGTCTGATGGATGCTATTTCCCAGACAGGACGCTTATTACTATCACTCCGCCCACAACCAGGTGGGCTACAATTTCAAGCAGTTTTTCAATCCAGCCCCTGCCCACAGCCACCTCCTTTTTTTGACTCCAGCGTCAATTCCTCATTTTGCAGATACAGCGGGCATTTGCCGTGCGCTCCCCCGGCGCATTTTTCAGGAGTTGCGCTGAACATGTTTTTCGTGAAGTTCAGCACCAACATGCACATCATCAGCTCGCCGTTTCCCTTCGCGTGCGGGCATGGTCTGACAGCCTTCATTGGCGTTATTCCTTTCTGAGAATAAAGAATTTTTTTAAAGCTGATTTTTATGCTGACAGTTTGCCTAAAGCAGGCGGGCCGCCTTCTCAGCAAGCGCGGAGCGGACCCCTTTTGTGAGATTAAGGTAAAAAAAGCTCTCTTCATTGATGAACCTGCTTATGAGATAAGCGAGCCCGTTGGACTGGGAATCGAGATATGGCGTGTCCACCTGGTCGAGGTCGCCCGCGAGCACCACCTTTGTATTCTCCCCGGCGCGCGTGAGTATGGTCTTTACGTCAAGCGGTCTCAGGTTCTGAGCTTCGTCAATTATCAGAAAGCGGCGCGGGAGGCTTCTGCCCCTTATGTAAGTAAGTGGCTCAATCTGCACCACGCCTGTTTCAATGAGGTAATTGTAATTCTTGTACCTGTTCGCCCTGTTGTCCTTGACCTCTTTCGGGGTGTTCACGATCAGCTCGAGGTTGTCGAATATGGGCTGCATCCATGGCCTGAGCTTGTCTTCGACTTCGCCTGGAAGAAAACCTAAGTCGTTGCCCATCGGCACAACGGGCCTTGAGACCATGATCTGCTCGTACAGGCCTTTTTCATACAGGTGGAGCGCCGCCGCAAGAGCGAGCAGTGTCTTTCCGGTGCCGGCTTTTCCGGTAAGAGCCACAACCTCTATTTCCGGCGCGAGAAGGGCGTCGAGGGCGCATTCCTGTTCAATGTTCTTCGGGTTTATACCGGCGACTTCTCTCTTCCTCGGCACCTCCGCGTGCTCGCCGTTGACGCTTACCCTGTAGAGCCTTTTCCCGGAAAGCGCATATTTCAGCGAACCGTTTCCGCTGGCCTCCTCAGTGTCGTAGATGATTTTTCCGTAGTCCTGAAACAGGCTGGTCTTGTCATGCTTGTAGTCTTCCGCCTCGACCCCTCTGGATATTGACTTGATCCTCACGGCCGTATCCTTTGATACGAGCACGGTCCTCGGGCTCCCGTTGCCGGTGGACATTACTGCGGTCTCTATGACACGGTCGTCGGCTGAAAGCCCGTTATGGATTTTCTCCAGCAATTCTATTCTGAGCGAGCCTCCCCCGGGGAGGGCCGCCCGCCTGCCAGCGCCTACGCCAGCAAGGTACGAGTCGATGAGCTTCAATGCCTTCCTGGCCGAGTGCGGCACCTCTCCCTGGCCCCGCTTGAGTCCATCGAGTTCCTCGATAACGGCTATCGGGATGACGAGGTCATTGTCATCGAACTTTTCAAGCACAAGCGGGTCATGGATCAGTACGCTCGTATCCAGCACATAGGTTTTCTTCATGAGCAGCGTTTCTCCTTTTGTCTGATATGGGATTCCCACTCACGGGACAGTGCGTCAAACACCTCATCCCAGTTCCGCGTCAAGGCGAACTCCCTGGCCGATTGACCCATGCTCGCTCGCAACCGCGGGTCGGCTATGAGCCGGTCAACATATCCCGAGAACTCGGTCCTGTCTTTTGCGACAAAGCCGTCCACGCCGTGCCTTACAAGCTCTTTTGACGCGCCCTTGTCGCTGACTATCCTTGGCAGCCCGGACGCGGCCGCTTCCATGAGCACCTGGCCGAAGGTCTCGGTCTCCGAAGGGAAGACGAATATGTCAGCTGACGCGTATAATTTTTTGAGCGCGTGCAGGTCATGTACCGCGCCAGTGAAGACGGCCAGGGGCAACTCGCTCTGGAGCTTTTTTCTGTAAGGGCCGTCGCCGACTATCAAGAGTTTAGCGTTATCCCTGCGGGTGAAGATTTCAGGAAGAAGGTCGAGCCTTTTTTCAACGGAGACTCTGCCTACATAAAGGCAGACCGGGATTTTGTTCACGCCATGTTTGTGGGCCGGGTTGAAGGTCACGGCGTCAACCCCCCTTGAGAAAAGACCTGTCTCGGGCTTGAGCCTTGAGCGGAGTTCAGAGAGGGTGTGCCGGGAGGGCGCGAGGACTTTCACGCACCTGTTGTAATAGGCTTTCAGGAACATCCATGTCAGCGCTTCTGAAACGGGCCGGAGGTGACAGGCCCTCCTTCCAATCAAGGCGGCGAAAAATCTTTCGGCCCTTGGCACGAAGTATTTCGGAAGGTCGGTGTGATATGCGCCTATGAGGCGCGTCCGGAAAAGGACAGCGGCCGCGAGCGCGTTCATGCCCATGGACCCCGGCGTTGCGGTGTGTATGAGATCGTAGCCGGATGATTTTGCGATTCTGAATATCTTCGGCCTTATGACCGTGAGGTCGAATGAGAGGTCGGAGTAGTACCTGAATGGCAGTATGTGCCTGAAGCGAAGAACCCTTGCCGTGCCGCAGGTTTCGATGGAATCTTTTTCTCCGTAGGTATAGATGTCCAGTCTTATTCCTTTCGCGGCGGCGAAATCCACAAGCCGCCTGTAGGTGTTGGCGACTCCGTTTATCTCGTCGAAGGTGTCAGTGAACAGCGCTATTTTCATCGTTCGCAGGAGATAGCCAGATCCATGATTCAAAATTACACGGGGAATGTTAAGCCTCCTTTACAGTGATAGGAATAATTGTGAACGCAATGTCTTCGTTACGCCCATGATGATTGGAATGGCCCGTCTAATACGGACATGAACGAAAAGGAGGTTGCTGACCGGGCAGTTTCAGGCGTCACCCCTTCTCTGCGGACACAGAGCTCAACATTAACGCCGTTGCGAAGGCCTCGACAGCGAAATCGAGTTTCCTTGCGCCTGCCCGGTCAGCAGGAGGGTAGAGAAGTATTGCAGAGTGTTATCGTTTATTTCCGCATTGATATTAGACCTTCCCTGTTAAGGGAGTATTGCAGGCCAGTTAAAAATTGAGCACTGGTAGATATATTTAGGCAGGCAGGAAAAAACAGCCGCTGTGAGTTTCCTGCGGATTTTCACTAACGCGCTAAAATCAGACCAAGCCCTTTCGTTCGGAAGAATTAAGCGTTCTGCCGCAGAACATTGTTCTTTTCATTGGTTTTTTCCTGTTGGTGAATGAAAAGCGGACATTCCCTGTACCGTCCGCCGAGGCACCTCTCATGACTTGCGTTCAGCATGTCCCTTATTATGTTAAAGACAGCTTCACATATGACGAGTCTGCCTGAGCCCTTTAGATATGGGCACGGGTTGAATATGTCCATCCTGAATTCTCCTGCGCATGTTTTTCGGACATAATAGGTTTGATTTTACATGACGATTGTGAACTCTCAGTTACGGAGCGGAGAATTGTAGTTACAGGGAATGGCGCGCGTCTTTAATAGCGCATGTGGTCATGGTTATTGCGTTTCAGTTCTCCGGCCTTTTCCGGGACGGAGGCTCAAGTTGCCGAATCTCTATATATTTGTAATATTCCCTTCACAAAAAAAAGCTAAATTACCGCGTCAGAGCGTATTTAAAGCCTTTCTGCCGGGATGGAGCCGCTTTGTAGAACGCTACGGCTTTTTTTAAATGAAGGGGCTGCGGGAAAGATGGAAGTATACATATTGCGCCACGCGGTGGCAGTCAAGCGGACTGAGGCCGCGTACCCTGACGACGACAGGCCGCTCACTGAAGACGGCATAAAAAAAATGGAGCTGGCGGCCAAAGGCATGGCAAGAGTCGTCCCTGCGCTCGACGCCATATACACCAGCAGGCTTTCGAGGGCTGCCGGGACGGCGAGGATAGCCGCGAGGGCGATGTGGTGTGAGGGGATAATCGAGACTTGCACTGAGCTTATGCCTGGAGCGCCTGCCAAAGGCGTCCTGTCCCTGTTAGCCAGAAACAGGATGAAAAAAAGGGTGCTGATAGTGGGCCACGAGACAGGGCTCGGGCTTTTCGCTTCTGCGCTCATCGGCTCTCATACGCATGTTATAGAATTCAAAAAAGGCGCCCTTTGCAGGATAGACATAGCTTGCCTGCCGCTTGAGACGCCTGGCAGGGTGATCTGGCATTTGAGCCCGAAGCATCTCAGACTTTTAGGAAAGGGAAGATAACAAAAGGAGGCAACCAGGTGGTCAGGTCATTCAATAGAGCCCATCCCTATCCGGGAAAACTCATAATAGTGGAAGGGATAGACGGTTCCGGGAAATCGACGCAGCTTCAACTGCTGCAGAAGTGGCTCATAAACTCTGGATACAAGGTGTTCTTCACCGAATGGAATTCTTCCGCGCTCGTAAACGACACCATCAAACGGGGGAAAAAGAAGAATCTGCTGACGCCAACCACCTTCAGCATACTTCACGCGACTGACTTTGGTGACAGGCTCGCGCATCTTATCATTCCGCCGCTCAAGGCAGGGATGATCGTCCTCGCGGACAGGTACATCTATACGGCCTTCAGCAGGGACGTGGTAAGGGGCGTGCACCCGGAATGGGTCAGGAATCTTTACGGGTTCGCCATCAGGCCGGACATCGCCTTCTACTTCAATGTCCCGGTGGATATTTCGCTGCAGAGGATATTGAGCGGAAGGCCGACCCTGAAGTTCCATGAGGCTGGGATGGACCTCGGCCTGAGCGAAGACAGGGAAGAGAGCTTCGTTCTTTTTCAGGGCAGGATACTCGAAGAATACGAACGGCTGGCTCAGGAATATGGACTGACCGTCATTGACGCTACCCTGCCGATAGAAAAACAGCAGGCCATGATGCGTGATATCGTGCGCGAGCGGCTCAAAGAGTTCAGGCCCGCGCCTTTTTTGAAGAGAGCGGAGGCAGTATATGTCCGGTAAAAGGATAAGTTTTTTCGGTGACGGGATACCATACCATAACCTGGCTGACCTGACAGGAAAGCTCATAGTAATAGAGGGGACCGACGGGGTCGGCAGGTCTACCCAGATAGAAGATCTCAAGAAATGGCTCGAGGTCAAGGGCTTCGGTGTGATGACGACAGGCTGGACCCGCTCGCCGCTCATCGGAAAGACGATAGAGAAGGCCAAGGCCGGCCACGGCCTGAACATAAACACCTTCAATCTCCTCTATGCCGCTGACCTCGCGGACAGGCTCGAGCACCAGATAATACCCGCCTTGAAATCCGGCTTCGTCGTACTCGCGGACAGATACATATATACGGCTTTCGCCAGGGCGGTCGTGAGGGGCGCCGACAGGGCGTGGATCAGGGAAGTCTTCGGGTTTGCCATCGCCCCTGACGCGGTATTCTACATGAAGATAGGGATAGGGGACCTCGTACCGCGCGTTATAAACAGCCAGACCCTGAACCAGCGTTATCTTGACGAAGGGGCCGGAGAGGGCATGGACTATTGGGAGTCTGGAATGGACCTGAGGCTCGGAGAAGACTTCTACGATAGTTTCGTCGAATACCAGAAAAGGGTGCTCGAAGAGTTCGATCTCATGACCGGCGAATTCATCTTCAGGACAGTCGACGCGTCTAAGAGCTTCGAGGAAGTGAACAGGAATCTTAAGGAAGGGATACTGACTGTCATTGAGAACGGCTGACATCCAAAGGCTTGCCGCCATTGACCTCGGCACGAATTCATTCCACCTGATAATCGTGGAGATCAGCGAGAAAAGCCGCAAATTCAGGACGCTGTACAAAGAGAAAAGGATGGTGCGCCTCGGGGGCGGCGGGATGAAATGCCTGTCAGGGAGCGCTATGGAACGGGGTATTGAAGCCCTCAAGAGGTTCAAAACTATCGCGGACCTTAACGGCGCCCCTGTAAGGGCGATAGCCACAAGCGCCCTGAGGGAGGCTGCAAACCGCGACGCGTTCATAAGGCGCGCGAGGAGGGCGGCAGGCATACGGATCGAGGTGGTCTCAGGCGAGGAGGAGGCGGCTTTGATCTATCAGGGCGTCCTGTCTTGCCTTCCTGTTTTTAATAAAAAAGTCCTTCTCATCGATATAGGGGGCGGCAGCACGGAGTTTGTTATAGGAAAGAGGCGCGAGGCGCTCTTTGCCGCGTCCCTGAGGCTTGGGGCAGTAAGGCTCACGCGCCGTTTTTTCACCCGGGAGAAGACTGACGCCGCCTCGATAATGGAATGCAGGTCGCATATAGCGGGCCAGCTCGACAGGGTTGCCCCCTCGATAAACGCGGAGGAGTATGACGCCGTCGTCGGTTCGTCCGGGACCATATTCAACATCGCGCGCATGATCGGGTACAAGAGGGACGGGACAAGGTATTCGAAAAAAGACAGGCTCTCTTTTTCGAGGATAGAGCTCTTTGAGATGGTTGACGAGATTATCGCGGCGAGGGACGCAAGAAAGAGGGCCGGCCTCAAGGGGCTCGACAGTGGACGGGCGGACATAATAACCGCGGGGGCGCTAATCCTCAAAGAGTCATTCAAGAAGTTCAGGATAAAGAGCATGACTGTCTCAGGGGCGGCTTTGAGGGAAGGGATCGTCCTTGATACAATGGACAGGGGATCCAGAGAGGATGTGCATTGCCCATTTTGAAGATGCGCAGATGATCACGATTACCAGTAAACAGATCTGTCGGTTCACGCCGCCATATTTTTTGAAGTATGTTGCGAATCGGTTGTTTGACCAAAAAAACCAGATTTTTCGCGGATATTAGCCTCAGGAGAAGCAACAGGCCCGGGCATTTCAGCAGAGTTCACAAATTTTCTTTTCGCTTCCATCAAAAATTCACAAAGAGCCTTCATTATGTCCCCTATACGGGATGACCGTCATGAAGCTTCAGGTATATCCATGAAAACAGGAGAGCCGCAAATGGATAAGCTGCCGAAGCTCATCGACATGATAAAAGCCCTGGTGGAAAAGAGGTTCACCGGTTACATCAAGATCAACTTTACCCGCGGCGCCATCGGGAGAGTGGAGAAGTTCGAGGAAATACTGAAGAAGTAGAGTTTAGAAGGGTCCTTTGCTGACCGGCAGATATGCCGTAGCACCAGAAAGCCCGAATCGGAGAAGGTTGTATCTTCTCGATTCGGGCTTTTTTTATCAAGGGTACTTGGCTGCCCTGCTGGGTAACAGAAAGCCCGTATCAAGAGCTTGTTTCACACGGATGGGGCCTTTTCTTCGGAAAAAGCCGGGCAGGCTCGAAAAATTCGATTCGAAAAGGAGGTGAACAGGGGGCGAAAAAAGGCTTTGCGGCGAATAAGGGGATGGTGACCGGACTCAGGTCATCCAGCCTTCAGAATAAGGCCAAAGCCCGGGTGACCGGGTGACGGAAAGCCACGGGTCCGCGAAGCGCGGACGGCCGGGTTGCCTGAGGGAGTTTAGAAATTCAAAAAAACTCAGGAGAAAAGTAAATGAAGAGGAGCTTATTGTTTCTTGCAGCAACAACCGTGTCCCTGTTCGGCTTCAGCGGACAGGCCATGGCGTATTTTACCGACGGCAGCCTTATACAGGTAGTTTATCAGACCAATGGCGGTTATGAAGTCGCCACCGACCTTGGCGCTTTCCATCCCACCACCGCGTACACCGGCGCGACACAGACCCTCGGCAACACAGTGACCGCTGGCAGCGGCGTCTTCTCGACCGCCACATGGGGAGATCTCAGGGTAGCCTACTTCGTGAAGCAGGCGTCTACCTCCGACGCGTGGACCAGCGGTCCGGCCACCGGCCAGACCTCAGGCAGCCGTAAGTGGGTCGGCTACCAGTCAGCCACAACGAGCGTAATGTCCAAGTACGCCACGGTTGCCGGCATCTCCAACCAGGCGATTATCGCGAAGACAGATAGCCAGACCTACAACACCACCCTGACCACGATGGCAGGCGCCGGCGGCTTCGCAGGGTTCATACCCGCGCTGAACGGCGAGACCAGTCTCGCAGACATAGACACCGTCGGCTATGTTGACTCTTACCTGTACTACTATAACACCCCGGACAGCGCGCTTGCCGGCACACAGGTCGCCAAGCTCCGTACCTATGGCGACGGCCACACCGAGGTAGTGGGCGCTGCACCGGTACCTATCCCGGCCCCGATTTTCCTTCTTGGTTCCGGCCTCATGGCCCTCGTTGGTATCAAAAGGAAGAAATAAGACCTGAATCGGGATTTTTTTCAAAATTAAATAGAACACAACCAAAATAATAAGGAGAGCATGACAATGAACAAGAGAATGATACTGGCATCGTTCGTCGCTGGCGCCTCGATGCTGACCCTCGCTGGTTCCGTTTCCGCCGCCACAACCGACCTCAACATCTACGGCGCTTCCGCCCAGTTCCTCTACTGGAACGCCGTGGCCCCGAACGTCCTTACGAACATGGGCTGCACCAACATAGAGCAGGCCAAGCTCGGCTCCAACCAGGGCATCACCAGGGCGACCTGCGGCGCTGACACCGTCTACTACCGCGTCGCCGCCAAGGCCTCCTTTGATGGCCCCTCCGCAGTCATGGGCGACGACCACTACGCCGACACGGCCGAAAAGTGCGTTTCCACCAGCGTTGGGTACCCTGGCGCCGCGCTTGCCCCCTACTACAGGCTTATGATAGACGAAGCCTCCTGCACCACCTGGGGCCCTGCTACCGCTCCCGGCAGCTGCGGCGCCACGAAGTGCGCCCGCATCACCCTCGGCGCTTCTGATGTCGCCGCAGAGTCTTTCACCCAGTCCTCCTCCGGCCAGCTCAAGGGCCCCCTTGGCGGCGGCGTGATCTCCAGAACCTTTACCGGCATCGATGTCACGGGCCTGACCTCCTACCAGCCGCTCGTCGTGCCCTTTGCCTTCTTCTCCCACAACACCGTCCAGAAGGACACGGCCTATCCTGCCGGCGCCTTCTCGACCATAAGCAACATGCCCCGCAGCATGGCCGTCCAGCTGTTTTCCGGCCAGGTCTATAACTGGAAGGACTTTGGCGATGAATTCGTCAGCCTCGACGCGGTTGCCTGCCTCCGTCATGCCGGTTCCGGCACCGCCTCGGCCTTTGATCACACCATCATGAACGGCGGTTTCTGGGGCGCGCCGGTGGCCAGCGTTGAGTCAGTGGGCGGTCCTACGATCTACTTCAACGACAGCTCCTCTGACCTGATGAAGTGCGTAAACACCGTCGCCGGCGCGGTAGGCTATGCCGATGCCGACCAGACCACGTCTGCTTATCCCAATGTCGTGCGCCTGAGCTACAACGGCGAGGTACCCTCCCGCGTCAACATGAGGAACGGCCGCTACGAGTACTTCACCAACATGTGGATGTACGAGGACCCGGCTGCCCCGAACTACGCCGTGACCCACCCCATCGTCTCCGCGATGATGGCCTTTGCCGCTGACCCGGCCAGCATCCCGACCACCTCTACCGCATGGGGCTCTGCCAAGAGCGACTACTGGGCGACCCGTGCCGAGATGGTCTTCAATAAGGTCAACGACAAGGGTTACCCCGGCTATGTGGGCGCTGCCAGCCCGCAGCTTCCGTAATAAACGGCCTGTTTGTTTGAGGCCGTAGCCAAGTAACACCCGTAGCGGAGCCCCTTTCGGGGCCCCGCTTTATTTACGCATTTTTCCTCTCTTAAGAACTTTGCGTCTTTACGATTTATTTTACGCAGCCCTCCACCTTGCTGTGGAGTTTTAATTGGGGGTGAAAAGAAACTTCTTCCACCCCCCCCTGATCCCCTCCCATTAATGGAGAAAATTTTTTTAAAAAAGATCCCGCGCTGCTTGCGGCTGGGCATCTGTTTGACGCAGTCCCAGCTGGCTCTCTTTTGCATTAACTATTGCCAACCGTTTCCGGCGTGTGATAAAACTGGATTAGTTGCAAAGTTTTATCTGTCTGCGTGGCAACACCTGTTTGAAGTAGATGGCGGAGGGGGTTGCCAAAATACCGAACGCATGGTCAAGGAGCTCATAGTTGCATAAGACTCAGCCCAGGGTTCTTGTAGTTGACGACGAACCGGATATACTGAACCTGCTTGAATACAACCTCAAACGCTCGGGTTTTCAGGTCCTTCTTGCCAAGGACGGCCCCGAGGCCATAGAGGCCGTAAAGGCCCACAGGCCGGACCTCGTCCTCCTCGATATCATGCTCCCGGATATGGAGGGTACGGAAGTCCTCCGCAGCCTTAAATCATTTGAGTCCACCGCTTCCATCCCCGTCATAATGCTCACCGCCAAGGGCGAAGAGCTCGACAAAATAGTCGGCTTCGAGCTCGGCGCGGAAGACTACATTACAAAGCCGTTCAGCCCGAGAGAACTCATCCTGCGCGTAAAGGCGGTCCTCAAGAGGGCCGCCGAAAAGCCGGAGCCTGGCGACAAGTCAGTTTCATACAAGGAACTTTCGATAGACTTCTCCCGCCACAGGGTAACGGTCTCAGGCAAGTCCGTTGAGCTTTCTTCCACCGAGTTCAATCTCTTGTCAGAGCTCATGCAGGCTAAGGGAAGAGTTCTGACAAGGGACAACATCCTCGACCGCGCATGGGGCCACGACTGCTTTGTCATACCAAGGACGGTCGACACCCACGTAAGGAGGCTGCGCTCGAAGCTCGGCGTTGCCGGAAATTACATCGAGACCGTAAGAGGCGTTGGCTACAGATTCAGGGAGGACTGAGTTGGGCAAGAACCTTATCTTTGAGACCATACCCCGCGAGATGCACACAGGCGTAGTAGCCCTCGACAAGAACGGTTGCGCCCTGTACGCGAACCCCTTTTTCCTCAAGTCCTTTCCGGTTGACGGCGGCATCGAAGGCAGGCCTGTTGCGGAATTTGTCAAAAGCGAGCGTCTCCTGCAGTCCGTCGGGGCTTTTCTCGAAAAGAAGGGGGGCAAATCCGAGGACATAGAGATATCCGAAGGCAACAGGTTCTTCAGCGTTCGCATAGTCCCCATAAAGGACAAGGCCGATTTCAGCCTCATGCTCTTTCTTCAGGACATCACGGAAGAAAAGAGGGTTGAGACGATAAAAAGGGACTTTGTCGCAAACGTCTCGCATGAACTCAGGACGCCTCTGGCGTCGATCAAAGGCTACTCCGAAACGCTCCTTGACGGCGCTATGGATGACAGGGAGACCCTTCGAGAGTTTCTGCGCGTTATCGACCGGCACGCTACAAGGATGTCCAGGCTCATCGATGACCTTCTCATCCTTTCAAGGCTGGAATCGCACCAGATGACCATAGTTTCTTCTCCTATAGACCTTGGCGAGCTGGTTACCTCAACTGTGAAAGGTTTTGAGAAGCAGTCAAGGGACAAGGGGATTACGCTTTCGGCTGCAGTGCCCGACGATCTGCCCAAGGCCCTCGGGGACAGGGACAGGCTCGAGCAGGTAATGGTAAACCTCCTCGACAACGCAATCAAGTACACCCCGTCCGGCGGGAGCGTCATCGTGAGCGCGGCCAGGGAAGATGGCATCGTGCGCGTGGATGTCGTGGATACCGGCATCGGCATACCGGCGGCGGATATATCGCGCGTATTCGAGCGCTTCTACAGGGTAGACAAGGCCAGGAGCCGCGAGCTCGGCGGCACGGGACTCGGGCTTGCGATAGTAAAACACATCATACAGGGGCATAACGGGAAGCTCAGCGTCGAGAGCGCGCCGGGCAAGGGTTCTGTCTTCAGCTTTTCGATAGAGGCTTGCAAATAACTCTCTTGCAAGCACTTCCAGACTGGTTTTTTTTACCATATTGAAAAAAAACCGCCACTATGCTATAAGAGTAGATTGAAGGCTGTTTAAGGCTTATGAAAGCCGGAGATGGCACGGTCCTGAGCCAGTTTTCCTGAAAAGGAAGCAGGGCATACACAACTGAAAAGAGACTTCAGGGTCCTTTGCTGGCCTGCGGAAAATCCGCTTAAGGCACCAGAAAGCCCGAATCGAGGACGGCCTCAGGCCCGTCTTTCTGATTCGGGCTTTTTTCGTTTTGGATATCCGGCTCTCCGCGTAAGCCGGTATGCTTAAATAAGGGCGCGATTGCATAAGTTGACCGGCTTGTCCGGCTGGCATCTTTCGCGGCCCGGGAGATGAGATGGATTTAAAAAACAGGACCATTCTGCGCGCGGCAGTGATCGTGTCCATGCTGGGTTTCAGCGGTCAGGCTATGGCTTATTTCATAAACACTGATTTCGTGCGCGCGCATCTGGGCGACAAGAGCAGGGGCGTTGCCGGCGTGAGCAAGCCTCCTGCCGCCAACCCTGGCTTTAGTGAAAGGCAAGGCTTGGAGGGTAGGCCAGGCCTAATTGCGCAGTCAGATGGCAAGCGTCTCGCCTCCTTTATTAATGAGCGGGCGACTGAGAAACCCGTGGTCAGGCAAGCAAATGACCAGAGCGCTGGACGCAAGCGCGTCAGCGACGTCAGGGAAGATTTGAACATGAAAGCGGCATTGGAGAGGGTTGGTTACGGTTTGCCAGCGGTGGTTGATCACGACCGTGAGGGAGCGCAAACCTCTCCGTCGCTCTATTATCGCCCGAATGTAAGCGTTATTCCGGGAGTCATCCCGGGTACATGGGTTCCTGGCGGATGGGGCCCTGGCGGCGAAGGCGGCGCTGGCTACGATGAGGTTCCAGGCGTCAAGGTCGCAAAGCTCCGCACCTACAAAGACGGCAGCACTGTGGTAATGCCCCCCGAAGCCATGCCCGACGTTTCCCCGGTGCCAGTGCCTGCGCCTGTCTTTCTCCTTGGCTCCGGGCTTGCGGCCCTGGCTCTCCTTAGAAGAAAACAAACAGCCGGAAAACTCTCCTGAAATAGCGCTTGCGCGGTCCCTTTTTTCCCTGTCTTTTTTTGCCGCACTACACGACTCTGTCTGTTTTTCCCGTCTATTATTCTCCCAAGCCGTTGAATCGAAAAAATCACGAACCTTTGCGTCGCAATAAATTAAAACATGGCTGTCATAATTTCTTAACAGTAGCTATGGCATAAAATAGTCACTCAAAATTGGTGAGTCGAGGGCTAAATGGACAGGATGAAAAGGCTCATCGAAGTGATACGGGCGCTTATCGATGGGGAATTCAGCGGCTATATAAAAATAAACTTCAGCCAGGGAAGTCTTGGCAGGGTCGAGAAGGCTGAGGAATTCGAGGATACTGAAACAGTTCACGCGCGGATAGGAAAAAATCAGGAGAACCTGTAAGGAGAAGAGGACCCTCATGAAAAGACATGGAACTTCGATGACTGAAAAGATAAAAAAGGCCCTTGTCGCGGCTTTCCTGCTCCTTCCGGCAACGGCCTGGAGCGCGTCCGCAGAGGCTGTGGCAGTTGAGCCTGGCGACATAGCCGAGATCAATTTTGTATGCAGGCTTGCGAACGGCGATGTTGCCGCGGCGTCTGACAAAGCCATGGCGGAGAAGGTGAAGTCGCCTAAGTCTGCCGTATACATGGAAAGAGGCCAGGATGGCCTTTTACCTGTCAAGGCGGCTGTTTCTGTGCCGGTGCAGCTTGAAGGCAAGGAAAAGGCTTTTGAGTGGGAGATAGTCGACCGGTTGGCGGTGGCGGTTGTCGGCATGAAAGAGGGAGAGAGCCGAGAGTTGAAGCTTACGTCTGAAAACCTGCCCGAGAGGAGCAAGGAGGACTACAGCATAAAGATAGCAAGGGTCCGCGAGCGGCTGAAGGAGACGAAGATGACCGTCGCCGATTATGAGTACCGCACCGGCAAGAAGCCGGTGGCCGGCGAGCCTTTTGTTCTCGACCCGACCGTGCCGGGCAGGGTTGACAGGGTTGAAGGAGACGAAGCCGTTATTCTGTTTTCAGCCAAAGACGGACAGAGTGTTGAGACTCCGTTCGGCAAGGGACGCATTCGGGAAAACGAAAAGGCCTATGAGATAGAGATAGACGCTAAAGCAGGCGAGCTTGTCCGCTCCGGCCCCTTTGTCGGCCGAATCGAAGCGGTTGACGAGAAGTCAATCACCATAGACTACAGACACCCGTTCGGAGGCGAGCCATTGAGCTGCGAGGTGGCTGTGGAAAAGATCACGAAGGACAAGGTCGCGGAAGCAAAGCCTGCGAATGCAGTCGCGGGAGAGTAGTTGAAGGTGAAAAAGGCAGCAAGGCTGTTTTTCGGCTTCATCGCGTGTCTGGCTTTCTACGCGTTCGTGGCATCCGACTGCGCCGCCCAGGAGCACTCTGAGGCAGGCTTCGAGATAAAGGAATTCGAGTTGACCGGGAACAGCGCTTTTTCATCGGCCAGATTGCGCGAGGTCGCGGCCTCTTTCACGGGCCCGGGGAAAACGGCTGACGATGTTGAAAAAGCCCGGGATGCCATCGAGAAGTTCTACCACGACGCCGGTTATCCGGCCGTGATGGTGAATATCCCGGAACAGACGGTCAAGGACGGCACAGTAAGGCTCAGTGTCGTCGAGAGCTGGATAGGGCGGGTGAATATTACCGGAAATAGATATTTCACCATGGAAAACCTGATGGAGTCGCTGCCGTCGCTGAGGCCCGGAGTGACGCCCTATCTGCCGGACATACAAAAAGAACTCAGCCGCCTTAACAGAAAAGAAGACCTGAAGATCGAGCCGCTCATGTCGCCGGGAAGGGAATTCGGCACAATCGACGTGGAGCTCAAGGTCGAGGACCGTCTCCCTTTGCACGGCTACCTGGAGATAAGCAACAAGGCAAGCCACAACACGGAAGAGTTGAGGCTTAACGCGATGGTTCGCTACGACAACCTCTGGCAGAAGGGCCATTCCATCTCGCTCCAGTACCAGACAGCGCCCCAGGACCTTGAAGAGGTGCAGGTGCTCGGCGGCTCTTATGTTCTCCCTTCGCCTTGGAGGGAAGACCACCAGTTGGCCCTGTACGCTATCTGGTCTGACAGCGCGACCGCGTTTGGCGAGGGGTTCGAGGTGATTGGCAAGGGAAGCATGGTGGGCGGCCGCTATGTGATGCCGCTGCCAGCGTACAAGCTCTATGTCCATTACCTTACCCTCGGGGCCGACTACAAGGATTTCGATCAGGCCGTAGGGTTTACGACCGGAGAGGGCGAGACGACCTATACCTCCGTCTCATATATGCCGTTCTCCCTCCTGTATAACTCATCGCTGCCCGACCAGTTTGGCGGGATAACCATGTTCAGCGCGGGAGTGAACGTCTCGCTGCGCGGCGTAGGCTCGGACGAATCAGAATTCGAGCTTAAGCGATACCACGGCACCGCAAGCTACATCTACGCCACAGTTGGCGTGGAGCGCACGCAGAAGCTGCCGCTGGGGATGGGCCTGTTCGCCAAGCTGGACGGACAGATATCCGGCGAGCCGCTCATTGACAACGAACAGTATACCGCCGGGGGAATGGAAAGCGTGAGGGGATACAAAGAAAGCGAGTCTTCGGGCGATAACGCCGCGCACGCGACCATTGAGGTCTCCTTTCCTGACCCTGTTGAAAGATTCGGCCTCTGGAAGTCTCTTCAGGCTACCCCTTTTCTTTTCTACGATGTGGCGCATTTGGTGACAAAGGAGCCGCTTCCTGGCCAGGACAGAAGCGTCAAACTCGAGGGAGCCGGGGCTGGCGTGCGAGGCACGGTGATGAAAAACATCGAGTACGAGCTGGACTGGGCCGTGGCGCTTGAGCCCACGGACCGCGTCAAAAGGAACGGCCAGAGATTCTATTTCAAAGTGAAAGCGGTATTCTGACAATGGCGAGAAGAAATTATAAAAAACGCATAGTCCGGGAAATACTGGTATTGACCATCTGCGGCTCTTTCCTCGCGCATACCCCGGGACAGGCGGCCCCGGTCAACATCCCCGGATTTCAAAGGCCGATAGTCCAGCCTCCGCCTCCGGCGATGCTGCCTGTTATGAAGCCGTCCGGAGTGCTGAGTGGTATTTCGTCGATTACCGAATCGCCCAGTCGGCTCGTAATTCATCAGAACGCCTCTCATGCCGTCGCCGAATATGATTCATTCAATGTCGGAGCGGATGCCAGCGTTCATTTCGACCAGCAGGGCAACAAGGGCTGGAAGATATTGAACCGCATATATGACGGCAACCCCAGCCTGATCTTCGGCCAGCTTACGGCCGATGGTCATGTCTATCTCATAAACCAGAACGGGATATTTTTCGGGCCCGGCTCGAAGGTCAATGTCAACAGCTTTATCGCCTCCGCCATGAACCTCAGGGACAGCGACTTCATGGACAATCTCCTGAAGTTCAATCTTGACGTTGAACTGGCGTATACCCCCGACGCCGTTGTCTCCAACCACGGCGAGATAAGGGCCGGCAGCGGAGGCTATGTCTTCCTCCTCGGCCCCCATGTGGAAAACTACGGCGTAATAGATGCCCCGCTGGGGCAGATAGGCCTTGCGGCGGCAACTGAGCTGGAACTCCTCAACCCGCCTAAGGGAAACGAGAGGGAAGGGCTCATAGTCAACCTGAAAAACGGCCTTGGCGAGGCATGGAACAGTGAAGGCGCAAGGATGTCCTCGGACTTCGGCTGGGTCGGGATGTACGGCCGCGTCGTGAACCAGGAAGGGCTCATACGCGCGGTGACCGCCGTCAAGCAGAACGGCAATATCGAGTTGCGCGCGACCGACAGGATAAGCACGGGCGAGGACAGCGTAACAGAGTCGCCCGTGTCGGTTTCGTCCGAAAAGGTAGACAACTCGTTTGTCTTCTCCGGCGGAAAGGTCTGGATTGGCGGACTGCAGACGGTTCTTGGAGACAAGGACGGGATACAGAGTGTCTCAACCGGCACGCCGCCAGCCGTCGTGGAACACAGAGGTTCCATAGCCGCGCCGTCAGGGGTGATTACGATTGACGCCAGAGAGCGGGTTTTTCTTGAAACAGGCAGCCGCGTCAACGCTGGCGGCGTCTGGAGCGACGAGTCAGCTTCAAAAAACGCGGTTGACGCAACGCTCAACAGCGTGGAGCTCAGGGATGCGTACTCGCAGAAGGACGGCGTTCTGAAGGGGGAGGCCGTAACCGCTAACGCACTCACAGGCTCTTCCATCGGAGATATCTCCGGAGCGCTCCTTACCGGGCAGAAAACAGCGCTGGAAAAAGCCATGAACGGCGGACTGATAACCATTACCGCCGAACAGATAATAGCCAAACAGGGCTCTGTCATTGACATATCAGGCGGCGCAGTACGCTACAGCAAAGGTTTTCTCGACACGACAAAGCTGGTTTCGGGTGCGAAGATCTACGATATCAGCAACGCACCAGCTGACCTGAAATATGATGGGATAATGGGGAGCTACGAGAGGACGCACGAGAAGTTCGGAGTAACTGACAGGTACACGGGCGTCTATTACGGCGGAGCAACGCCGCTCAAGGGCGCCATGACTGGCTACACAAAGGGCGGCAACGCGGGCACTCTCACGCTCAATGCGAAAGCGGCCGTATTCGACGGACAGATCAAAGCATCCGCGACCAGGGGTTTTTTTCAGACCAGAAGGACATTGAATGACGAGGCGGCCAGGGAGCTTTCCGTGGCCAGGGGGACCGAGGCGCCTGAAGCCGGAACGCTTGTGATGAATCTTTATTCGGGTTCAGGAGGAGATTCAGCAATCACAGTGGCACGGGAAATATCGCCTTTGCCTGAGGGCTTCGGCCCAGATACGGAATTGACCGGACAGCGGACCGTAATATCGGCTGATGTCCTTAACAAGGCCGGTCTGGGGACCTTGAAACTCTACGCTGACAAGAAAATAGCGACTGAAAGCAACACCAGGATCGACCTGGTAGCCGGCGGCGTTTTTGAAGCCAGGGCCGGGTTTATCGAGCACTCCGGCGAGGTCATCGCGCGCTCAGGCGCGATCACTCTGACTGCCGCTGGCGGCGCGGCTTCAGAAGGGGTCTTCCTGTCACGGGGGAGCCGTCTTGACGTTTCAGGGGAAAGGGTCGACAACTCGGCCGCAGGAAAAATCTCCGGCGCGGCGATGACCTCAGGGCAGGTCCAGGGTGGCAGCATAACCCTCCATGATGAGACCGTTCCCAAAAACAATGGCGTATTCATACAGGACGGCGCTGTCCTCGATGTCAGCGGCGGCTACCAGATCGACACTAAAAGGAAGATAACCGGAGGCAACGCCGGTACCCTGGCAATAAGGGGAGAGTCGATCAGGCTCGACGGCGACCTCCGTGGCTATGCGCTCCCCGACAGCCAGGGGAAGATAAAGGGAGGGGAGATAATCCTCCATGCAGGCAATGTAGAGATCGTCAATGAGACTGCCGTATGGCCCGTCGACTTCGCCGCTGGCACGCCGGTGCCGGATGAACTGAAGGGCAAGCTTGTCATTGCCGGGGACCGTTTCGCTGATACCGGCTTTACCAGGATAGAGGTGAACAGCTTCAACGGCGTCAATATCGGCCAATCCGTCAAGATCAGCCCCTCCCTTGTGAGGCTCAAGACGCCCATACCAGAGGTACTCCGGCGCGGCAACTTGCCCGGGAGCGTCCCGGGCATGACGATAGAGGCCTTGCCGGGCCGCGATGACCTCATCCGCCTCAGCTCTGATATGGCCTTCCAGGCCGGACAAACATTCTTCAAGGCTGAAGCAGGGAAGATGTTTCAGTGGCAGGATAAAAATATTGTCGCAGCCAACAGCAGCGCGGGGTTGTCAGTATCCGAGGGTGCTCAGGTAAGAATGAACCCGCAAGGAAAGATCGTCCTGAGCGCGGCTGGCGCTTTGACAATGGGCGGCACACTTGAGGCTCCGGCAGGGGAGATAAACCTCACCGCAGGCACAGGAGAATATTCAGACCTGGTCATCAAGGAAAGCGGACAGATACTGGCCAAGGGCTACAACCGTCCTGAACTCAAACAGGTGATACCCGGCTTTTCTCACAATCATACGCCCATGGACGCTGGAAAGGTTACGCTGACGGCGACCAGCGGCAATATCCTTCTGGAGAGCGGCTCTCTCGTAGACATCTCCGGGTCCGACCCTGTAAGGAACAAGGTCTTGTCGGCTGGAAGGGTCATCACCTATACCGAAGCAGGCGCTCCGGGGACCCTTTCCCTTTCCTATTCAGGCAGCCTCACCCTTGACGGCAGTTTCCAGGCTGAAAAGAAGCTGGCCGGGCTCCGGGGCGCAGCCCTTACCGTGAGCAGCACGGACAAGATGGGGACTATGGAGGTCGGTGCCGAGGATATTGAAAAGATCGTCGAGGCCGGTTTTGACGACCTGACGCTCAGAAGCGCCAGGACCCTCTTGTTCAGCGGCAGCATGGATGAGACTTTAGGACGCAGTCTTACCCTCGATGCGCTCGAGATAGCCGGCAGCGGGCAGGAAAGCATAACCTTGAGGTCGCCGTGGATAACTCTATCGAATACAACAAATAGTAAGGAAGGCGGATCGGCAACGCCTGGCGAAGGGAAGCTTACCTTTTCGAGCACGGGCTGGTTCGATGTCACCGGAAAAGTCAACTTGAGCGGCTTCAGGGATGTCCGCCTCGAATCTGGCCGCGATATGCGGCTTACCGACAGGTACGACTCAGAGGCCAAGGCCTGGGCCGGGCAGCTGGCCGTTGCCGGCGACCTTCTCCTCAAGGCAGACCGCGTATATCCAACGGTCCGCTCTGATTATACGATCAGGTCCACTTCAGGCAAGGTGAGCGTACTTCCGGCCAGCGCGCCTGTTGGCGGCCCGATCTATTCCGCCGCAGGCAGCCTTAAGGTAGAAGCACGGAAAGGGATTGAGGTCCTCGGCACGCTGGCCGCTCCCATGGGCTCGGCCGCCCTCAAGGGCACAGGTCCCGACAGCCGCGTCTACCTCGGAGACGGAGGCGTGGTGACCATTGCCGGGAACGCCTCGGTCAAACTCGGAGAGATTAACGAGGACGGCGAGTGGATCATAAAAGACAAGCTCACGCACGCGTACGAGCCCATGGAGATGACCGCCGGGTCCGTCACGATCGACGCCCCAGAGGTTATCGCCCGCGACGGGGCGACGATAGACATCTCAGGCGGGGGGGCGGTCTTTTCGTACCTGTTCCAGCCGGGAGTCGAGGGTTCGGTTGACCCTCTGACCAAGGGCAACCGTCTGGTTGTCATGAGCGACCGTTCTGTCCAGTTGCCGGGCAGCTCTGTTTACCTGGAAGAAGGTGGCGGTTTGAGCGCGGGTGAATATTCCATCCTGCCATCCGAATACGCCTTCCTGCCTGGAGCCGTCGTTCTTGAGGAGCAGAATATCAACATAGCCGCCGGTCAGAAGCTCTCTAGCAGGGACGGCCACCCGGTCATCGCCGGTTTCACGACTGTGGCAGGGACCGATATCCGCGGCGCGAGGCCAAAGGCTTATTCAGTCATGAATGCAACTGAAGTCCTCAAGCAGGGGAACTTCACCAAAAAGACCATGACCATGGGGGACGCCGGGGAACTGACCGTCAAGGGCAATACTGCCATCCTGAACGGCAGGATACTCGCGGCAGCGCTCAATGGGTACCTTGGCGGAAAGATGAACCTGAGCGCGAAGGATATCCTCGCGCGTCCTGAGGTCGCTCAGCTGCCAGCTGACTTCAGCTTTGATACTGCCCTCGATTTAACGCCGGAGATTCAAGAGTTCATCGGCAAGTTGAGCGTGGCCGCGGAGACCCTGAAGGGATTGCAGGAGATAAACCTCGGCAGCGAGGGGTTGACCGAGACAGTGACCGTAATGAAAGGGGCTACGCTGGAAGCTCCGGTCATCTCGCTTACTGCGGGAAAGACCATTACGATCGAGTCCGGCGCGACTCTGAGTGCCATCACGGAGAGCGGGATAGGCGAGATAAGCCTGAACTCGCAGACAGGGACAGCGGTCGTTCGGGAAGGCTCTGTGCTCCATGCCTCTCACGCCGTTAACTTCAACACGAAGGAGCAGGACATCCAGGGGGAGATCAAGCATGACAACAGCGCGTTGAGGCTGAGCGGAGAGGCGGTCTATTTTGTCCCGGAGAGCTACACGCGCACGGGCCCCGGCGCGTTCATCACCAAAAGCGCCTGGGACAGGTACGCCTCTTTTGAAGAAATAGAGATCGTGAGCGGCTCTGATGTGCTGTTCATGGACGACTTCG
This sequence comes from Deltaproteobacteria bacterium GWA2_54_12, assembly GCA_001795535.1. Taxonomy (GTDB): domain Bacteria; phylum Desulfobacterota; class GWC2-55-46; order GWC2-55-46; family GWC2-55-46; genus GWA2-54-12. Next base: position 75,629 of record MGPK01000061.1, on the reverse strand, counting down.
CGCTTTCTTCGCTAAGAAGTATTTCCATAGACGCCGCGAGGATAGCCTCCGGGAAGGATAAGGCCGTGGTATCGGTCTCGGCGCCTTTGATCGGCCTTTCCAACTCCAGGGCCGCCGCCACTGGACAACTCATTGCCAATGACAGCGTGATGACCATCAACGGCGGCACCATCACGATCGGGTGCGGGGATATTCTTTTTGACGGCTTCTCCACGCTCAACCTGATCGCGGTGAACGACCTTAAATTTACTGGGGTCGGTTCGCTCAAAAGCGGCAGCGCGGACCTGAATATCAAGGCGGCAAGGGTGGCCGCGGCCGCTGACGCAGGCGCGGCAAGGTATGTAGCCGCGAACTTCCTTGTAGACGCGGGCGCAAATGCCTTGAGCATCTCCAGGAGCGAGGGAGATTCTGGCGCGTCTTCCGTTCCGGGCGGAATTCTCGAATTCAAAGCGAAAACGATGGACCTGTCCGGCGTTGTCGAGGCGAATGGCGGAACAGTCAAGTTTACAACTACCGGCGACGGGAAGGATGACGGAATATTCCTCAGCAGCGGTGGCCAGGTGTTCTCAAGGGGAACTGAATCAGCCCCAGGCGGCAAGGTCACTATGGATGCGGGCAACGGCAGCCTTGTGATGGAAGACGGGGCTTTGATAGATGTTTCAGCCGGAGAACAGGGCGACGCAGGAGAGGTCTCCCTCAGCGCTCCAAAGGGAGGCGTAACCCTTGGCGGGGAGCTCCGTGGCGCGGCTCAAGGCGGCTCTGGCGGGTCTTTTGCCATTGATTCGAAGCAGCTTTCAGAATCTGACATCGCGTGGCTCGCGGGCAAGCTCGCCTCAGGCGGCTTCACCGAATCGATTGGCCTTCGGGCCCGGGCAGGCGACATAATCATCGCCGCCGGAAAATCCCTGAACGCTCGGCGCGTCAAGCTCGGCGTTGACGACAGACAGTCCGGGCGCATTGATGTGTTCGGTGAGGTCAACGCCGTTGGCGGCGCGGACAGCGCGGTTGAGCTTTACGCAATGAACGGCTTGAACATCAACTCCGGAGGCAGTGTAAGCTCTGACGGCGGTAAGGCCGTGTTGAGTTCCTCTGAAGGATGGGTCAATGTAAACTCCGGCGGGACAGTCGATATGGCCGGGGCAGGAGAGGCCAGGGGGACCCTCTGGCTGCGCGCCGGACGCGACGGCAATGATATCAAAATAAACCTGGACGGGACAATCGCTGGCGCTTCCGCAGTCTACGCCGAGGCGGTCAAGACCTACTCCTACACGGCCCCGGTTTTTTCAGCAGGCGGCTATTATACGGCGTGGCTCAATGATGCCGCGTATTATTATGACGCCAATACGGCAATAGAGAGGCTCAAAGATTCAACAGGCGGCGCGTCCTTCCACCTCCTTCCCGGCATAGAGGTCGTCAATTCGGGCGATATAAATATAAACGCTAAAATGGACTTGACCGATTACAGGTTCGGCGGGGAGCCCGGCGTATTGACATTCAGGGCTGGCGAAAACCTGAATGTAAAATCCGATATCGTAGACCATCCCAGGCAATTCGCAGCCGAGGGGATGAATTCATGGGGCATCAACCTGGTCGCCGGCGCTGACGGCGCGGCAGATTACATGAGTACGGTGCGGGGTAAGGGTAATCTTTCGTTCGATGCTGCCAGGGTGGTTTACACTGAGTCCGCCCCCATCCGCTTCGCCTCGGGTAATGACACGACCCTCAGAGCGGGTTCGAACCCCGACTATATGATCAATAACAAATTTTATTTCACCATGGGCTCATACAGCGGCGCCATCAATGGAAGCGCCGGGAACGACCTCATCGTAAACGGCGGAGCAATCCAGACTGCGACAGGGGATATAACGATTAACGCAGGCCGCGATCTCCTCCTCAATACGTCGGGCAGCCTTGGCAGCATACGGACGACCGGCCATTACCCTTCTGGCGTGACTCAATATCAGAATTATGCAGGGGGCGGGGATATCGTCCTCAATGTCGGCAGGACCCTTGCCGGCAAGAATAGCGGCGGGGTCTATGTTACGGCAAATAATGGCAATGCATGGGACGCCCTCATCTACAGTTATAGAATTGGAAAATTTACCGATGTCACTATCGGGGCGAATTACGCTGCAAAGCCTACTGAGGGCCTCGCCGCCATGGGCGGCGGCAGCCTCAAGGTCCGCACTGGCTCAGATTTCATGGCACAGGCCGGGACCTTCGGCAGTGGAGACCTCATCATCCATGCTGGAGGGGACATAAAAGGCAGGTTCATGAACAAGAATGGCCTGGCCGAGATCCACGCGATGGGCAACCTGGGCGCGGTGGATGAATTCATAACAGAGCAGGTCATCGAGGCTCATGACAGCCGCATAAACGCGAGCGCCCAGGGGTTTATAGGCCTCGGCGCGGTGCTCAACCCAACCGTGACCCATGCAAAAGCGTTAGAAAAGCAGCAGTGGAAGCTTACCTATGCCGGGGCAACAAGCCTGAGCCTCAGAGCGGGCGGAGATGTCACGATCGAGGGCGCGAGCGAGTACGCGACAAGCGCCAGCGACTTCGCCCGCATCCTGCCAGCTACCGTTGAGGTCGAGGCCGATGGAGACATCCTGCTCAATAACCAGTTCGCCCTCGCGCCGTCTTCTACTGGCGGCCTGAGGCTCTCCGCCGGGGGCGACATCGAAGGCCACGCGATATTCCTTTCGGATATTGACCCGGCCGGGGTTTACGGAGTGCGTTTTTCGAACATTACCGGCAGTTACCCGAACCTGTTTTCAACCAACCCGGCGCACGACGCGGTGTTTGTCGAGGCTGCTGGAGAGCATATCCCGCTCCATGGGAAGGACGAAACGGCTGTTGAGTTGAGGGCAGGCCGCGACATCACAGGGCTCAGCCTCTATCTGCCCAAGAAGGCCGATATCTCGGCTGGCAGGGACATAAAGGACATTTATTACTTCGGCCAGAACATCGCCGCCTCGGATGTCTCGAAGGTCCGCTCAGGCAGGGACATCTCCTTTGGCTACGGTTCGACTAAAACGCTCGGGTTTCGGCAGGCCGGCCCCGGAGCATTGCTCGTCCAGGCTGGCGGCTCCATTGATCTGGGTAATTCAGACGGCGTCCAATCAAAGGGCAATGAATACAACCCGGCCCTGGACTCAAGGGGAAGCTCCGTCCTTGTGGCTGCCGGGTATTCAAGAGATCTGACATTTACGGATGCCACGTCTTTCTTTGATGGACTCCGCGCCGCGATAAAAGACCACGGCTCATACGAAGGACAGTATTCCGCGGCAAGGGATATCATCTCAGTTCTCGGTCCGCCGTCTGGCGATGGCAATATCGACATGACCCGGTCGCAGATCAGCACGAACTACGGTAAAAGCGACATCTTCATCCTCGCCAGCGGCAGGGTGAATGTGGGTAAAAGCACGCTTATCAGCGAGAAAGCCCGTCAGAAGACAGGCATATTTACTGCGGAGGGCGGAGGCATAAACATCTTCGCCGCAGGGGATATTGATGTTAATGAGTCCCGGGTCATAACATTCTTCGGCGGCGACATCAGCGTATGGAGCGACAGCGGGGACATAAACGCAGGCAGAGGGTCGAAGACACAGATCAACGCTGAAGCCCATACCTATGTATGGGATCCAGACAAAGGGGACCGTGGCGAGTGGGTTATTAAATTCGAGCCTCCTGCCGTGGGCAGCGGCATCCGTGCCGTGACCTATGACCCGGACGGGCTGGTGGGTCCCCGTGAGGCCCCGCTGGAAGGCGACTCCTACCTGCACGCGAGGATGATAGACGCCGGCGAGGCCGGGGTCTCTGGCAGGAACATCTTCATAGGGGCGCAGCAGGTGGCCAACGCCGCGAACATAAGCGCCACTGTCGGCTCCGTAGTAGGCATGCCGCAGGCGGCTTCCGGGGCCGTGGGCCTCGGGAGCCTCTCAGGCGCTGGCGCGGCAGCAGCCGGGACCTCGCAGTTGTCCCAGAACGCGGCTGCCATGGCTTCCAATCAGGCCAACGCGTCACAGTTGGTCGAGGATATCATAACAAAATGGCTGGACGTGAAGGTCATTGATTTCGTTCAAGACGAGTAAGGAGGATCAAAGAATACCGTGAAAAAAGAAGTGAGAGGCCAATTATCAGTTTGGCGTTTTATGAGCAGAATCCCGGCGGTAGTGGCAGCGCTGACGTTTATCATCGCTGTGCTGGTTGTCCCTGAAGCCCACGCATGGTGGGACGGCAAATGGCAGCAGAGGATGCAGGTTGATCTCGACGCCTCGACTGAAGGCGCGGATATAGGTGAAAACCTCGCTGACATACCGGTGCTCATACGCCTGCATACCGGCAACTTCAGCTTCCCGGACGCGAATGAAGACGGCTCTGACCTGAGATTTCTTGCAGCCGATGACAAGACGCCGCTCAAGTACCACATTGAGAAGTTCGACCCCTCAGAGGAGATAGCTCTCGTCTGGGTGAAGGCGCCCAACATAACCGGCGGGGATAAGAAAGATTATGTCTGGATGTATTACGGGAACAGTTCGGCTGCGTCAGGCCAGGACTCCGGCGGCACCTATGACGTGAACCATATCGCGGTCTTTCATTTCGGTGAGGAGGAAGGCTCGCCCAAAGACTCGACAGCCTACGGCAACCACGCGTCCGCTTTTTCAGGAGATATCGTCTCGTCAGTTGCCGGATACGGCGCGAGTTTTGGCGCGGCCGGTGGGCAGATGACGGTTCCAGCCCCGGCCTCACTCGATTTTTCCAAGGGATTCACCTTCTCGGCCTGGGTCCGCCCCGGCCAGGCAACCGGCAACTCGCAGCTGTTTTCATGGGCAGACGCGAAGCAGTCCATTGTCGTCGGCATCGACGACGCGAAGCCTTACCTGAGTCTGATCTCCGGCCAGACAATGACCACTCCAAAAACCGCGGCCTTAACGCCCGGACAGTGGCACCATCTGGCAGTCGCAGTGGCCCCGGGGGAACGCGTCACTGTCTATATAGACGGCACTGAGGCCGCCTCGAACAAGTTCATCGGGACTGTCCCGGCTCCCGCCGGGGATATGACCATCGCCGGCGCGTTCCGGGGAGACATAGACGAAGTCCAGTTGTCGAACACAGCCAGAGGGGCGAGCTGGATAAAACAGGCGTACGAGAGCCAGGGGTCTGAAGGGTCGCTTGTGTCCTACATGGAGGCAGAGTCCGGCGGCGGGGGCGAAGAGTCTCTCACCATCCATCTGATGAAGGTTATCGCGAAAACCATTACCCTTGACGGATGGCTTATCATCGGCATCCTGCTGGTCATGGGTATTTTAGCGGCGTTCGTATTCAAACAGAAGTTCACGATGCTGCGGGAGGCCAGAAAGACAAATGAGAGCTTCTCCGAGTCTTTCAAGCGCATTGACGACCCGATGGAGCTTTTTGAGAAAAAGTCGGATTTCCAAGGGTCATCGTTTTACGGTGTTTACCGGAGCGGGTGCGAGGAGCTCAAGGCATGGCTGAATAGAAAAGGCGAGACGCTCCTGAAAGGCGACGGCCTCTCCGACAGGGCGATGAACGGCTTTCGGGCCGCTGTGGAAAAAGAGGCCATGTACCAGAGCAGGAGGCTGTCGGCAGGCATGTTCATCATGAACATGTGCGTGGCTGGCGGGCCTTTCCTCGGACTCCTCGGCACTGTCTGGGGCGTCATGAACACCTTTGCCAGCCTTGCCGAAAGCGGGGAAGCGAACCTTTCCGCGATAGCGCCCGGCGTAGCCTCGGCGCTTGCCTGCACCATGGCCGGCCTGGTCGTGGCGATACCGGCCCTGTTCGCGAGCAGTTTTCTGACCGGGCAGATGAAGGACATGAACGCGGACCTGAATGTCTTCATCGACGATTTTATACTCAAGCTCGAAGAGGTGAAGACAGATGCGCCGTAGGAAAAACCCCTATGACGAGCATGAGGTGCACACGGATATAAATGTCGTGCCGATGCTTGACCTGGCATGGAACCTCCTGCTGGTCTTCATGATAGTTGTAACGGCCTCGGTGCAGGGCATAAGCGTAAACCTGCCGAAGGCGAGCGCCGCCGTCGGCAAGGTCAAGTCAACCACGAAGGCCATCACCATAACCGCCGAAGGCACCATGTATCTCGACAGCTTCCCCGTGACTATGGCTGAACTCGAAGAGAGGCTCCGGCAGTTTAAGGCCGCTGACCCGGATTTCCCTGTCGTTGTGAGGGGAGACGAGAAGATCGCCTACAAGGGAGTCATCGAAGTCCTCGATCTGCTCCAGAGGCTCGAGATATCCCAGCTTGCGCTGGTGACGCAGAAGCTCGTCAAGTGACCTCGCAGGGGAAGGGCCGGGAAATGCCGGAAAATAAAGCCAGAAAATCCAAGGTGCCCTGGGGCCTTGTAATTGTGATGGTGGCCGTTCTCGGCGCGGGCGTTTATTTCGTGAAGTCGGTCCTGTCAGAGAAAAGTCCACGGAAAAGGAATTCCTTTACGGTCGTGACTTTGCTGAAGCCCCCGCCGCCGCCTCCTGTGGAAAAGCCGCCGGAGCCGAAGATCGAGGAAATCCAGAAAGAGGAGATCATCGCGCCTGAGCAGGAAGCGGCCGAGCCGGAAGCCCCTTCGGCGGAGCAGGACGACGCCCCGGCCGGGGACAAGCTTGGCGTTGACGCCGAGGGTGCGGCAGGCTCTGACGCCTTCGGGCTTGTCGGGAAAAAAGGCGGCAGAAGCCTTCTGGCTGGAGATGGCGGAGGCCTGGGAAAGCTTACGCTGCTTACCAGATTCGCCGAGTATTCCCAGATAGTCGAATCTGAAATCAGAAAAAAGGTCAGGAAGCGTCTCGATGAAGAGGGCGGCATCCCCAAGGGGAATCACCAGGTCATTGCAAGAGTCAGCGTGGACGGGAACGGCGCGGTTGTCGATTTCAAGATAGTCGGCTCATCAGGCGATCATAAGATCGACGAGGCGGTCAGGGACTCCGTAGGCAAAGTGCAGATTAGTTCGCCTCCGCCAGACGGGATGCCAAGGACGATGGTCATCAGGATAACTTCAAAGGGTTGACGCCCTCTCAGGGGCGGATGGCGCCTGAAAACAGAGATAAGAAGGGCAGGGAAGCATATATGAACCGATTTGAAGGCTGTATACCATTGAAGGCCGGAGTGTGGAGGGAGAGGAGTTTCAGGAAGATATTTCTTGCGGCCTTTCCACTCGTATTCGTTTTTGCCGGGTGCGCGGGAGTTCCCAAGCCAGTGACGATAAAGCACGATAAGCCGCTGACCAGAAACGCGAAGGCCTCTGCCCAGCAAAACCAGAAGGTACAGGCCGCGGCGGCCCAGGTTGTCATTCCGGAGAGTAAAAAGGTAACGATAGCCGAAAACGCCGTTCTGGTCCCCGTGCAGAACGGGACCGTGGTGCCAGTTGTTCAAGCACCTGAAAGCGAGCGGACCGTGAAGCCAACGGCTGCGGATGCCCAGGATATCATGAAGGGCATCTACGAGGAGATCGAGAAGAAAATAAAAGAGCAACTCCCACGGGAAGTGAGCGCCGCGGTCAAAAAGGAGCAGACCGAGAAGATCGAGGCAGGTGTTGTACAGGCGCTCCTGAAAGACCTCGACGAAGAGGTCGAGAGCAAGTTGAAAGAGGAGCTGCCCAGGGCGATGAGGGCGATGGAAGACGAGCGGGCCGGAAAGATCGAGGCCACCGTCAGGGATGAGTTCGGCAAAAGCATACCAGAACAGGTCAGGAGCGCGGTCAACGAGTGGTTTTCAGGCGAAAAAGCTACGCCGCTCGATATGCCGGAGTGGACACGGCGCATTCGCCTCAGCGGCGATATAAGGCTCAGGTATGAAGCCAACCGCTTCAACGATAGCAACGAGCTTTTCGCCAAGCCGTCAAACCCCGGAGAGACACTGAATACCACTGTAGATCAAAGCTATTTGAAGTACAGGGTCCGCTTCGGGGTCGAGGCAAGGGTAAGCGATGGGCTCGACGCCCACCTTCGCCTCGCGACAGGCAACACGTCAAACCCTGTTTCCACTAACTCGACCTTCAGCGACTACCTGAACAAGGACTCGATCGTTCTCGACCTCGCGTACCTCAAGTGGAAGCCGCTGGACTGGGTCACGGTATACGGCGGACGCATGCCCAACCCCTGGTTTTCGACCGACCTTGTCTGGGACAGCGATCTGGCCTTCGAGGGACTCGCTGTTACAGGGAAAAGACCTGTTTCAGGACCCTGGTCGGCCTTTATGACCGCCGGGGCCTTCTCCTTGCAGCAGTATGATCTGTCCGCAGACGGCAAATGGCTTGTCGCCGGGCAGCTGGGGCTTGAAAGAAAAGACAGCAAGGGCGTGGGAGCCAGGCTCGGCGCGGCCTACTATGATTTCAGCAACATCACTGGAGTCATGAACGACCCGCTCTATCCCAGCGCCAACGACTGGACTGCCCCGCTGTTCATGCAGAAGGGAAATACGCTATTCAATATCAATCCGCTGGCCGCGAGCCAGTCCGAATACAAATTGGCGCTCGCCTCAGATTTCAAGGAACTGAACTTAACTGGCGCCCTTGATATCGGCTTCTGGGACCCGTTCCATGTCGTGTTCCTCTTCGACTTCGTGAAAAACTTTGGCTTCGACAAGGAAGAGGTCTCGCAGAGGAACGGGAACCCAGATATTTCGGAAGAGACAACCGGCTACCAGCTCGGAGTGACACTGGGGTATCCCGCTATCAAGGAAGCCAGCCAGTGGAAGGCGTACCTTAATTACAAGCGCCTCGAGGGCGATGCTGTAGTGGACGCTTTCACCGATTCGGACTTTCATCTCGGTGGCACTAATGCGCAGGGCTGGGTCGTCGGGACCGATTACGCCTTCACGAAAAACTCATGGCTTACTCTCCGCTGGCTTTCCACTAACGAGATAAGCGGGCCGCCTCTGGCGATCGATGTCTTTCAGGCCGACATAACGGCAAGATTTTAGGCTCGGAGGAAGAGAATGGGGATATCACGGTTTAAAAAATTTATAGTGCCTGTCGTCGCCCTCGCGGTAGGTCTCGCTATTGGGCTTGGCGTTGGAAATGCCAATGTGAAAAAAGAGCAGAAGGCCTTTGAGGTTAAGCTCAAGGACGCGAACAGGAAGATGGCCTCGGTAAAAAGGAAGATGTCAGAGGAGAAGAGCGAGACGGCCGCGCTGATGGAACAGCAATGCCAGGCGGAGCTGGAAAAGCTTGAAGGCGAGAAGATGGCCGCTCATGGCCAGCTGCTCAAAGCAAGGGAACTTGCGAAGACGCTCGGAGTGAAAGTCAAGGAAGCTGAGGAGACAACCGCCAGGGGCAAAAAGGAATCTGACGAGGCGCTCGCGAGGGCGCGCAAGGCGCTACAGGAACTCGAAGCTGCCAGCAATGAGTTAGATAACAAGCTCAAAAAGACAAGCTCTGAGAAACAGTACCTTCATGCTGAGCTCGCGAAGACAGTCAAGAATCTTGATAAGAGCGTCGCGGATAACGCCAGGCTTTGTGTCATAGCAGAAGAGCTTGTGAAAAAATACAACGATAAGGGCTTTGGGACTGTCATCATGGAAAAAGAGCCGTTGACCAAGTTCAAGAGGGTAGAGCTCGAGCAGTTCGTCAAGAAGTACAGGGAAGAGATAGACTCGCTGAAAATCAAAAAGAGCGCGGGGGAGAGATGATGTCTTTAAAAAAAATACCGGGGTTCCGGATAAAGGCGCTGCTCGTGTGCCTCGTGGCCTTATCAGCGCCTGATTACGCTTTGGCCGCTGCTCCAGATAAAGCCGACAGGGTCGCGGCAGTGAACGGGGCGGCCATAGACAGGGCGGAATTCGAAGGCGAGGTCCTTGTCGTGCAGAAGGCCATCCTCGGCTTCGGAAAGCCGCTCACGCAGGGCCAGGTCTCGTCCGTGAACGCTGATGTGCTTGAGAGCATGATAAGGCGGGAGATACTCCTTCAGGAGAGCCGCAAGGCTGACATCAAGCCTGATGAGAGCGCAGTATTGAAGGAAATAGAGACTCTCAAAAAGCAGTTTGTTAGCGAGGCCGAATATCTGGGCGAGCTGGCCAGGAGAAATCTGTCTGAGGAGGCGCTCAGAGCCCGCGTCGAGAGGAACAACCTCATCCAGCAATACATCGAACGCCAGTTCGTGCCGAAGGTCACGGTCACGGACAGGGATATGATAGGCTATTACGAGGGAAACCTCGACCAGTTCAAGCAGCCGCTTCAGGCGAAACTGAGCCATATCCTCGTGCAGGTCGACCCGGTATGGGACAAAGCCCGCAAGCAGGAGTCGCGCAAAAAGGCGGAGCAGATACTGAAGAACCTCAAGAAAGGCCAGGACTTCGCCACTATCGCACGCGAGCAGTCCGACGGGCTAACAAAGGCAAACGGCGGGGAGATCGGCTATGTGCGGCCCGGGCAGATAGACAGGCAATTCGAGGGCGCAGTCTTCGCCCTGAAGCCCGGAGAGACAACTGAGCTTATCGAGACTGACCACGGCATCCATATCTTCAAGGTGACGGACAGGAAGAACGCGACTGTCATGTCCTACGAGGAGGTCAAGGACAGGATATTAAAGCTCCTGCGTTTTGAAAAGGCGAAGCAGGAGGCGGACCTGTACGCCAAAGGCTTGCGTGATAAGGCCAGCGTCGAGACATTTCTCGCGGATGGCAACAAAGCGGCCAAGCAGCCCTGATGAGCGCGCCTGCCGGCAGGATACCGGGCATATTCCGGAACAGGATAATGTTCGGCATCATGTCAGGCTGGGGAGCTCAGATGGTTTCGCTCGCTCTTGGCGTCCTGACCATGCCCCTTTTTTTCAGGTATCTGCCTCAAGAGGAGCTGGGCGTATGGATGTTCATTCTCGGGACAGGGCTCTTCGTCAATCTTGCGGACCTGGGCTTCTCGCCGGTCCTGGGCCGTCAACTGGCGTTCGAACTTGGAAAAGGCGACAGGGAGGCGAGACCGAACCATACCGGCGCTTCCTATTACTTCAGCCTTTCCAGATATGTATCAAATATAACCTCGTCGATACTTCTGTGCGTCATGCTGCTGCCCGGAGGTCTCTTTATCTGGGCGCTGGGGCTGCCCCACGGGCTGCTGGCTTCTTCGCTTGAGGCCTGGGCGATATTCTGCCTGGCACAGACTGTGACGTGCAGGTTCAAATACCTTGAGACGGCCCTGAACAGCCACGGCGAGGTGGGCTGGCAGAACTGGGCCCAGGCTGCGGTCCAGTCATTGACGCTTCTCGGCTACTTCATGGCCCTTTACCTCTGGCAGGGCGGTATCGTCGTGCTCTCCATAGTCGTCCTCGGGCGCAATATCCTGAACGCGATCCTGCTCGGGTTTCTGGTGCGCGGCCGCGTTGACAAGGCCTTCAGGGAAAGGGTCAGGGTCGCCTGGCGTGACGTGAGGCCGCATCTGAGGCCGGCGCTGGACTTCTTTTTAATCGGGTTAGGCGGTTTTCTTGTACTCAACACGGACCAGTACTTCATCGTGAAATTCCTGGGGACCGCCGCCCTGCCGGACTACGCTGCTGCCTACCGGCTTGTTCAGGTATTTTATGTTTTTTCCTCGACCGTGTCCCAGATGTGCGTGCCGTTCATCTCAAGAAGGAGCGGGGCCGCAGAGCGCACAGCGGTCCACCGCATGCTGATGCTCAATACAACAGTGGGCATGATAATCCAGATCGCCGCCGTGTCAGTACTCGCGGTATTCGGCGATTACATCATGCAGCTCTGGCTCGGCAAGGGGCACTTCGTCGGGTGGGGAGTCCTGTGGGTCTTCTGCGCCATGCTGACCCTTGAGAATCACCATGTTATTTTCGCCCGTTTCGGCCAGAGCTCCGGCACAGACTCGGTATGGGGAAAGATGGCGGTGCTCGCCGGGGTAATCAACCTGGTCCTTACCTATATTGGCGTAATGTGGCTCGGCCTGCTGGGGGTCGCGCTGGGGACGATGGTGGCGCAGGTACTTACAAATAACTGGTACGCAGTCGCTAAGAGCCTGGAGATCGTTCAGATGCGTTTTTTGAGCTACATGCGAGGTTCAGGGGTCGTGTGGGCCGCCACCGGGGCGGTGCTGCTGGCCCTCATGTCAGCCATTCGGGCGCTTGTGCCCTGGCCCATGGCATCCCTTCTGGCCGGAATATCCGTCACCGGGATACTCTGCTCAGGGGTCATGTACTTCTATCTCAGAAAGAAGCTGGTGGCCGTCTGATGATCTTCGCAGTCCTTGCCTGTATTTCCCTTATGCTGCTCGGCGCGGCATGGGTCCTTTACCGGAGGAACCTCGAACTGTTCCTGTGTTTTCTTATTGCAATCAACTTTGAGTTCTTTTATTTGGTGCCAAGCATAGCCGGAGCTGACAATTACAAGCTCCTGCTCCTTCCGATGCTCACTGTCCTTCTGTTAGAAAACCTTTTGAGAGGTCAGCTGTCGCTCGGCAGGTACGGTCTTTGGGTTGCCGGTTTCCTGGGGCTCTCTGTGCTGGGGGTCCTGGTCGCATGGTCCGCCGGACAGGGTGTCACCATGGGCATAAAGGCGGCCAAGTTCATTCCCCTTGTCATGGTCTATTTCCTGCTGGCTGGCAGAATGATAGACGCCGAGAGGTTCTCGAGATATTTCATCGTCATGGGACTTGGCGTAGCTTCCCTGGCAACTGTCAGCTACATGACCCATGGAGCCTTTAACCTGTTCCCGGGCTTGCCGCGGGAGCTGGCAGAACAGTCGGGCAGGCTGCGCGTGACCGCGGGGCAGTTTGTCATCTCGCTTGGCGCTATCATCGCGTTCGCCAGGTTCTGGCAGGGCTCGCGCCCCTGGTATATTCTCGCTTCGGCTCTCCTGTTCACGGAAGTCGTCATCGTTCAGCAGACGCGCGGGTTCATCGTAGCCGGCATCCTTAGCATGGTCGTCGTCTTTATCCTGTCCCGCAAGATCACTCTGATGCGGGTCACTAAGTACACTTTCTTTTCCGTATGCCTGGCCCTCTCCATGCTGCTCGCCAGCGCGGATTTAAGCAACATAGGATTCGTCAAGAGGACCCAGACCGACATGGTGAAGCGGGGGGGCAGCTACGGGGGAAGCCTGCAGGCGCGCCTGAACGCGTATGAATATTACTGGAAGGAGCTGCAAAAACAGCCCCTCACCGGCCGCGGCATGATGAACTTCAACTGGGAAGGAAACCCGGACAGAAAATTGCAGAAGAAATACGGAATTCACCTGAGCGACATCGGCGTCATGAGCCTGGTTGTCCAGGCCGGCCTTGCGGGCGTAGCGTGGCTCGTGTACGGGCTCTTGAGGCTCTGGAGGGGCATACTGACGTACGGCGGCAGGCACCTCGTACCCGCCTGCTATTTCATCATCGGTACCTTCTCTTTGCCCACCCTCGACATGTTTTTCAGGAACGAATGCCTCTTCCTCTTCGGGATTTTTCTCGGGTTGTCATCGAGCGTTATCATGGCCGCGAAGGCCGAAAAAGTTCAGGAGGCAGCGCCTGACCCATGGTCGTATCAATCGTCATAGTCAGCTACAACACATGCCGCATACTCGATGAGTGCATCGCCTCGATAAAGAGGGAGACGGCCGTGAGCTACGAGGTCATAGTCGTCGACAACGCCTCGCACGACGGCTCGTGCGGCATGCTCAAGCAAAAATACCCAGAGGTCACGCTGATCGAAAACAACGATAACGCTGGGTTCGCGCGGGCAAACAACCAGGGTTTCGCGGCGGCGCGCGGAAAATACTTCTTCATGCTCAACTCCGACACCGTCATTCTCGACGGCGCGATAGACAAGCTGGCCGACTTCATGGAAAAGGACTCTGATGCCGGGATATGCGCCCCGAGGAACGTGGGCCGCAGCGGAGAGGTGCAGTACAGCTGCGATCACTTCCCGGGCCTCTGGAATACCCTGTGCGTCTACAGCAATCTCGTGAACCGCTTTCCAAAGGTGAAAATGTTCAGGCGCTCGAGGATGCAGTACTGGGACTACTGCGCGGTCAGGGACGTTGAGCGGGTCTCAGGGTGTTCGCTCATGATCAGGTCTGAGCTTTTCAGGAGGCTTGGCGGGCTTGACTCCAACTATTTCATGTATTTCGAAGAGACTGACCTGTGCTACAGGGTCATCCGTGAAGGCTGGCGCGTAGTCTACCTGCCTGACCCGGCGATTATCCACTACGGCGGAGAGAGTTCAGTGTCGCAGACCGGCCGGCGAGTTATAAACAGGACGATATATTCCTACTATTTGTGTTCACAGTATTATTTTTATAGAAAAAACTACGGTTACTTTTCAATGGCCGCTATTCGCGGCCTTGACGCGGCCTATGGTATGGCCTTGCTCGCGCGGAATGCCTTTCGCAAGGACAGGCCTAAGCGGGAGCACGGACTTGCCAAGGGGAGGGCCCTGTGCGCGAGCGCCCTTGGCTTCCAAAGGGGCTGACGGATGCAGGTGGTTTCAAACCAGGAAAAATCGTTGCCGCCCGTGTCAGTGGTGATAATCGGCAGGAACGAGGCAGGGAACATCAGGGAGTGCGTCGAGTCGGTCCTGAAGATGGATTATCCGCAGGAGCTTCTGGAGGTCATCTATGTCGATACCGGCTCAACCGATGGGACTCAGAATATCGCCAGTGCCGCCGGAGCCCGGGTCGTGGAGGTGAGAAGCCTTTCCCCATGCGCCGCGCTCGCGCGAAATACCGGGCTCAAAGAATCGAAACACGGGGTCATGCACTTCGTCGACGGTGACATGGCGATCGCGCCGGGCTACCTCAAGAAGGCTGTTGAAAGGCTTGCGGCCGGAGACGCCGCGTCGGTCATAGGAAGGGTGACGGAGAGGCACTCTGAGACAAACTGGATATCAAGGGTGCTCAACATAGACTGGAAAAAGAAGGAGGAAGGCTACATCAACGCCCCTGGCGGAGGCGGGACTTTCATAAGGGCCGCCCTCGAGAAGATAGGTGGGTATAACGTCGGGCTTCCGGTGGCTGAGGAAATCGACATTGGCATCAGGCTGAGGGCTGCCGGGTACAGGATATGTCTGATAAACGATGTCATGGCTGCGCACGATTACGGGGTCAACAGCGTATGGGAACTGGCGCTCAGGTATTACGGGTCGGGAAGAGGGCGCTTCAGGATACTGGTCTGCCGGGACGTGCCGGAGGAGATCAGAAAATCGAGCTGGAAGCTGCCCAGGCAGGCGGCCATAGCCTTGGCCGTTATCTCTCTCATGCTTTTCCTCGGATACGGGTACGAGGTCCTGGCCCTGCTCTTTTCATATCCGGTTATTTATCCGGCGGTGGTCGTCCTGGCTGACTGGAAAAATATCGTAACGAAAAAGCTCGGCCTGGATGCCTTTCTCTATACTTATATTTTCGGGGTCATGAAGCCCGTTATCTTCCTTGGCATGGTCAGAGAGTCGGTCGAGTACGGCATCAAGAGGTTGAAGTAGGAGCAGCTTATATTTTCCCGGAGGTGGCAATGCGCTTGTCCAGCCTGGTCTCTATCTCGAACATGTACCTGAACAGGTTCGAGGTCAGTCAAAAAAGAACTCGCCTTCTCTCAAGGCCTCTCAACATCGCGCTCGAGCCGACGCTCAAGTGCAATTCCGATTGTTTCATGTGCAACCGGAACTTCAGCCGCGCCGAGACGAAAAAGGCCGAGTCTTTTCTGAGCTGGGAGACCTTCAACATGGTCAGGCCGCTTTTCAAATATACCAGAAGCGTGCTGTTTGGAGGGTTTGGCGAAGCACTACTCCATCCTGAATACATCCCAATGCTGAGGGAGATGAAAAAGGAAGCCCGCTTCGTGTTTACCTACACCAACGCGATATTGATGACCGAAGAGGTCGGCAGGGCCCTTGTTGACGCGGGCATGGACAGGATATGCGTGTCGATCGGCGGAGCTTCAAGGGAGACCTATAAAAAGATAAGGGGCGTTGACAAGTATGACAGGGTCGTGGAAAACCTGAAGCTCATCCGTGACTATAAGAAGAAAAAGGGAGTCGCCAGGCCCGCAGTCTTCCTCGAGGTCGTGGCTGTAAACAGCGTCCTTCCGGAGATGACCGCGTTTATCGAGCTGGCCAGCGAGCTGGAGGTTAAAACGGTCACCGTGGCGAATATGGTCGCGCAGGGCGAAGCGTTGCGTAAAGAGAGCGTCTGGCTCAATCCCGTTGAGGCGAAGGCAGCCTTTGAGAAGGCTTCGAAGCTGGCGGAAAAGTACGGAATAAAATTCAACCAGCCCAGCCTGGAGGCCAAACGCAGGACGGGTTGCAGCATGTTGTTTGACATGATGGTCGTGAACTGGGACGGCACCGTGATGTCATGCCCGCGCGAAAGATACATCATAGGCGACCTGCGGAGCACCCCCCCAGGGGATATCTGGAACAGCAAGGGAATGAAAGAGCTTAGAAAAAACCTCTATGAAAAGGGCCTGGCTGATGTCTGCCCGCGCTGCACCTGCTGGGACAACGATCCGGAAAATTTCCTCGACCCGCCGTTTAATTCGCGGGAACACGCGACAAGAATTTAGCCGATGGGCGCGCACCCTGAAAAAAAGATGATTAAAGCCGCCAGGCGCGTCGCCGTTCTTATGCCGGCCATGGAGGTCGGAGGTGCGGAAAGGCTTGTCCTTGAGGAGCTATCAATTCTGAAAGACGACCCGAGGTTCGCCTTCGAGGTGCATCTTGTCTTTGAGAAAGGGCCGATGTTTGACGAGCTGGCGGCGCTCGGCTTCCCCGTGCGCGTCTGGAACGCTCCTCACAACTCCGCTTACATGTTGAGGACATACATGGGCCTCATCAGGTATTTGCGCCGGAGCCGCTGTGATATCGTGCACAGCCACCTGCTCGATTGGAGCGGGCCGATGGCCGGGAAGCTCTCAGGCGCGAAGGTCGTTGCTACGGTGCACAGCGACAGGAATTTCACGCCGCTTGAAAGGTTCTGGCTGTCAAAAAGCGACCTGGTGCTCGGGTGCGGCCACGCGGTGTTGCGTAATCTCTCTGATTTCGTCCCGCAAGGAAAAGTGCGTGCTCTCAGCAACGCTGTCCGAGGGCCCGATGGCGTCCGGGTTACCCGCGAAGAGATCCTGAGGCGGTTCGGGTTCAGGCAGGAAAGCAGGCTCGTCCTTTCCATCGGACGCTTGATACGCGACAAGGGCTACGACCTGCTTATAGAGGCCTTCCGGCGCGTAGTCGCAGAAGTGCCAGAGGCCGTACTTCTCATATGCGGAGACGGAGCTGAGAAGGATAGCCTTGACGGGCTTGTTGAATCCGCCGGTCTCAAGGATAGCGTCCGGCTGCCGGGGGTCGTGAGGGAAGCGCGCGAGGTCATGGCGGCATGCGACCTGTATGTCAATTCATCACGGCGGGAAGGCCTGCCAATGACCCTTCTTGAGGCGAGCTCATGCGGCAGGGCGATGGTAGCAACCGATACTGGAGGGAACCCGGAAGTAGTGCGCGACGGACTCACCGGAACCCTTGTGCCTCCAGAAAACCCAGAAAGGCTCGCGGCGGCCATTATCCGGATGCTCAGGGACGAAGGCCTGCGCAGAAGGGCTGGCAACGCGGCTTCGGCCCTTTTCCTCAGCGAGTATACCATCGACAGGCATTGCGAAATGCTGGCAGGTTATTACGAAAGCCTGTTATGACGCGGGGTGGCTCTTTCAGAGCAACAGGGGCTGGCCGCATTAAATGAAGGAGCAATTGGGCATGAGCGCAATGGGCGGGAGAGCGTGAATACAAACCAGTATTATCAGCACGGCCGCGAGGAGATGCTTCGTTTTGTCCCTTCCGGCGCAACCACGATACTCGACATAGGGTGCGGAGCCGGCGAGTTCGGACGGATCTTGAAAACCAGGAGAGGCTCGGAAGTCTGGGGAGTAGAGCTGGTCCCGGAAGTGGCGAGCGTGGCCGCCGGTAAACTTGACAGAGTCTTTGCCGGGAATATCGAAACAGGCGAGATAACCCTGCCGGACGGGTATTTTGACTGCGTTATCTGCAATGACGTGCTCGAGCATATGGTCGACCCCTGGCGGGTCCTCAGCATGCTCAGGTCAAAGCTTCGAGCGAACGGCGTCGTCGTCTCGTCGATACCCAATATCAGGTACTTCCAGATTTTAAAGGATCTGGTCGTGCGAAAGAAATGGGAATACAAGGATAACGGTGTGCTTGACCGGACCCATCTGCGGTTTTTCACCGTGAACGGCGTAAGAGACCTGTTCGAGACGAGCGGCTATCAAGTCGTCACGCTCGAAGGAATAGATAAATGCGATTTTTCATGGAAGTTCAAGCTTCTTAACGGGATGCTCCTCAACCGTCTCGATGACACGCGTTACTCGAAGTTCGTGTGCGTCGCCAGGGCCAATGTTTGACATATGAAGATAGTCGTCGTCAACAGGAATTACTTCGTGACCGGCGGGCCGGAAAAATACATGTTCACCGTCATGGAGAACTTCCAGCGCCACGAGTTCATACCGTTCTGCTGCGCCTTCAAACAGAACCGGGAGACGCCGTACAGCACGTATTTTGTGACGCCTCCGGGCGGCGAAGGGAACATATACTTCCAGGAATTCAGGATGTCTTTTTTTCAGAAGCTCGCGTATGCCACTGATTCGATATACCACAGGCAGGCGAGAAGGAACCTCGATCGCCTCATAAAAAATGAACGGCCAGACCTGGCCCTCCTCCTGAACGCGGTCTACTTCAGCGACAGCGTAATCGACGCCTGCCGCGCCAACAACATCCCGATAGTCTGCCGGTTGTCGGATTTCAACAGGGTCTGCGCCAATTACCTTTTATACCGCGACGGAAAGGTCTGTGAAGAGTGCCTGGAGCACGGGCTCTTCAGGGCCGTGCGCAACAGGTGCGGCGGTTATCAGCGTTCGACTTTGGCCGCTGCGGTCAAGGCGGCCGGAATGTGGCTCTCCCGCGTGCGAAAGATTTATGACCATGTCGATTTTTTCATCGCGCCTTCGGCCTTCACGAGGGAGAAGATGATAAAGGGAGGGTTCGACCCTGACAAGGTCGTTCACATACCGACCATGGTGAAAGCGCCTTCAAGCCAGCCAAAGCCGCTGCCTGATGCGCCGGAGGTCCTTTTTGTCGGCCGCCTCAGCCATGAAAAAGGCCTCCCGACGCTTCTTTCTGCCTTCGGGCTTCTCAGAAACGACAGGGCCAGGCTTACGATAATAGGCGACGATACCTCCCCGTACGCCCAGGGCCTCAAGGCGAGCGTTCCAGACAGGTTGAGAGGGCGTATAATCTTTAAAGGTTTCCAGGACCAGGAAGAGATCAGGCTCGCTTTCGAGAGAGCCTGCTGTTTTGTCGCCCCATCGAACTGGTATGAAAACCAGCCCAATACGGTCCTTGAAGGGATGTCTTTTGCCAGGCCAGCGGTTGTCTCAGACCTCGGGAGCATGAGGGAGCTGGTGGCCGACGGAGTTACAGGGTACCGCTTCGAGGCTGGGAACGCCTCAAGGCTCGCCGAAAGGCTCGACGACCTTTTCGCGAATAAAAGGAAGGCGCAGGCGATGGGGCTGCGGGCAAGGAGATATGTCCTCCGTAACCATTCGCTTGAAAGACATCTTGGCTCTCTTGACGCGCTGTTCCGACGCTGCGTTGATCAGAGAAGGATGGCCCCGAAAAAGTGAGGTCATGAACCAATGAAGCCGCTTCAGAGTTTTTTTTCTGGCCGCGCCAGAAAAGGCAGAAGTCTTCTCTGGCCAAAGCTCTCGTTTACACTTGCGCTATTATTACTGCTGTCGGCTCTCCTTCCTGCGTTGGATAAGGCGGGGGTTGCGCACGCCGGTTCAGAGGGACAGACGCGGCTTATGGAGCTGCGCGTCGATACTGTCAAGCGCGGACGGGTCATGTACGGCGGCTTCCAGTTGATGAGCGGCTTAGGGGATTTCTTCGAGTTTTATGAACAGGGCCTCACTCGCGGGCGAAAGCGCATTTTCTCAGGGCCGTGGAGAGGCGTCCTCAGAGAGAATTCTCCCGGTTCGTATTCTCTTAGCGGCAGAGACCATGCCTCCGGCGCTGAATACAATATCATTTTCAGACATAAGGATGCCTCGTCCATAGAGCTTCTGATGACGTTCAAGGCCCCCTCCATGCCTTCAAACCTTGAATTTGACCTCCTTAAACTTTCAGCCGACCTTTTCAAGGGCGGAGCCCTTGAATCCAGCCCGGCCTCTATTATTGACCCCAAAGCTGTTCCAGTGGAGCCTCGGTCTTTCGCCGCAAGGATGCTGCTCACCGGCAAAAACAGGATAACAGTGAGAGGGGTGCTCTGCGACGCTGAAATAGAGGAGGCCTCCGGCGCGAAATCGATGTACGCCGCGGATGGGCGCAATGTCCCATGGAACAAGTCCCGGGGCATCATCGTCGGCGCGAGGCACTCGAACCTTCAACCCGGCAGTAGCTACTCCTTCAGATACTTAATAAAATCCCTGCCGCCGTCGCAGGCTGAGGCGGGGCAGAATTCTAATGTTTTATCAAGTCAGGCCGGCGACTTTAACGCATGGTCATTCTTCAATCTCCCGGCAAAAAAACAGAGCCCAGGTTCGGGGTCCTACCTCCTAAGGGATACTGACAAAATCTACGGGGCCGTTTTAGGCACAGCTGAAACTGTGCTCGCAAAAGAGGTCGCGCTCCTGACCTCTTTGCGTCTTGAAGTGAAGCCTCAGATGGCGGCCACCGCGAGAAGCGGGATCATTATCGACAGGGTGTCCAGAAAGTCCCGTCCGGATATACTGGCGGAAGGCTTTGAGATGGCTGTGAGCGCGGACAAAGCTGTCATAAGGTGCGTTGATGAAAGGGGATGCCTGTACGGGGCATACGCTCTTTTGGCTCGGCTTACGCGAACATCAGGCGCGTGGGGTATCGAGCTTGGCGTTTTGAAGGACTGGCCGGACCTCGCGGTCCGAGGCGGGTGCCTGGAACTCCTGCCACCGGCGATACGGGATGTCGACCTCATGAAACGCTACCTTGACGCCTTATCCAGGGCCAGGAGCAACACAGTCATCTTTCTGCATTCCCCGCAGCAGGCCCGCTCATGGATGAAGAGGGCGGATGACGGCGGCTGGACAAAGGAGCAGATGATTGAGGTCACCAGGTACGCGCGCTTTCTGCACATGGACGTCTGGGCAGGTATGACTTCCCAGTTCAATCCCGCCCACTTCCCTGAAATGGAATTTCGTCAAGGGGCGAACTTCTACGACCCGTTCAAGGAAAAGAACTATCAGTTCATGTTCTCTCTGTATGAAGAAATACTGAAGACCTACCAGCCTTCGACACTGTTGATAGCCCATGATGAAATACAGGGTCTGACCGCTTACGCCGCGGCATACGGGAAGACCACCGCTGAAGTTCTTGTTATGGATACAAATCGAATACATGACTGGCTCAAACGGCGCGGCGTGCGAACGGCCATTTGGGGGGATATGCTGCTTGAACATGGCAGGTGGGAGGCGAAGGTGGGGTCGGCAAACAGCGAGAACCCGTTTTTCAGGTCCGGGGCAACCCATCACGCGCTTGAAGACATGCCCAAGGATGTCCTGATTCTCGATTGGCATTATGAAAAGAGGGACGGCTACGACAGCGTCGAGCATTTCCGCCGGAACGGATTTGGCGTCCTGGGGACTGTTTGGCATGAACCTGACGCCGCCCGGAACATGGCTGAAAGCGTCAAGCGCTCAGGTGGGCAGGGTATCATATCGACGGACTGGGGTCTCTGGAGGACCATGTCTCCGGCGGCGACTACCCTGTACGCTCCACTTTGTGGCTGGTCGGTCAGTTGCAAAGTCAGCGGCAAGGACTCTGATGTCACCGCGCTGGCTGCCACCGTGAGAGACCCAGCATACGCTAAAAGTCCGTTGAAACAGGTCCCTGTGCGCCTCGATGAAAGAGCCAACAAGCAAGCTGTCGCCGCTGGAGACAATAAAGGACTATTCGGCGCAGGCCCGGTTCTTGACCCGCGGGCTTTGAAGCCTGGCAAACAGCTCCTGGGCGGCATCCTTTTTGATATTATCCCGGACAGTGATGGAGGGCGGAACAACTATGCTGTGCTGTCGAATAAAGGGAGTCATCTTACCGGTGAGTCGAAAGCAATCACGATCTTCAAAGGGGACGCACCGGCGCGCAGGGTCGCCTTTGTGCACACAGCTTTTATCGAGGAGCCGGCGATGAGGGTGCGCAATCTGGGACGGTATATCGTCGAATACGATGACGGCCGTCTGGAAACGATAGACCTCCTTGAGAACTGGAATATAACGGACATCCGTTCCAGCGTGGGCCTGAGACATAACGACTGGACCTTCCTGAGGAGCCCGGACATTCTAATAGGCTCCAGGACGGCATGGCAAGGCAACTCCGGAAGCGGGGTGCCGCTTAACCTGCAGCTTTTTGTCTGGAACAACCCGCGTCCGGTAAAAAAAATCCGTTCAATAAGCCTTGTCGCTGGAGATGATCCCAAAGGGACGAAGCTGGCACTTTTGGGGCTGACATTTTTACAGGAATAGACTCCTTCATTTACCATCTGTATGTTACGAAAACGCGCTTTTTCCGTCACCAAAGCTCAACGCGCAGGTCCGCGAGATCTCCAGTCCAGCCCATACCTCAACCCTGCCGCGAAACAAAAATAGCCGTCCGGCAACCCTCCTGAGGAATTTCATCAAATATTCACATACCGGTTATTCCCGCTTAACAAACCAGGAGTATCGTAAGCCCTGAAGCTGATCACCCCGGAAGTAAACTGTAGTAATGCTGCCGATTGGGCAGTGTTACAGGCTGGAGGTTTGCAATGAAAATCGCTTATGTGGCGGTAAAGGGGCTCCCTAAAGGGGGCGGGATAGAAAAGGTAACCGAAGAGCTCGGCTCCCGCCTGGTCGCCAAAGGCCATGAAGTCGTTGTCTACTCCAGCAGGGACTACGGGACATGCGGCGGCACCTACAAGGGGATGGAGATAAGGGCGGTCCCTTCGATAAACACGAAGACTCTCCATAAGCTTTCAATCTGTTACAACGCAACGATCGACGTATTAAGGAGCTCTGATATTGACCTGGTCCATGTCCATGCGGTCGGGCCTTCCGCCTTTTCGATATTCCCGCGTCTGAAAGGGATACCGACGGTAGTTCAGACGCACGGCCTCGAATGGAAAAGGGATAAATGGGGCTTGATCGGAAAGACTTTTCTCCGCCTTTCAGACTACAGCGTTGCTTATTTCCCGAACAAGGCTACGTCCGTCTCAAAGGTGCAGAAAAAGTATTATGAAGACAGATTTGGCAGGGAGGTCGTCTACATCCCGAACGGCGTCAGCCCCACGCAGCACAGAGCCCCGAACTGGATTATCGAAAAGGGGCTTATGCCTGGAAAGTTCATCTTTTTTGCCGCGCGTCTGGTCGAAGAGAAGGGCGCGCATTACCTGATCAGGGCGTTCCGGGCATTGAAGACGGATATGAAGCTGGTGATAGCGGGGGATGCGGCCCACTCGGAGGGGTACAAGGCCCATTTGAAAGAGCTGGCAGGAGAAGACGCGAGGATAATCTTCCCGGGATTTGTCACCGGGGCGCCCATGGAGGAGCTTTTCAGCAACGCTTACCTGTTCTGCCTGCCATCCACGGTCGAGGGCCTGCCAGTTGCGCTCCTTGAAGCGATGAACTACGGCAACTGCTGCGTATCCAGCGATATACCCGAAAACCTGGAAGCCGCCGGAGAGCATGGTTATGTCTTCCGGAACCGGGATGTAAATGACCTCAGACGCGTGCTCGGGGACCTTATTGTAAATCCCGACAAAGTAATGGTGAAGAGGAAAGCCGCGCAGGAGCATGTCCGGCGGAATTACTCATGGGACAGCGTGGCCGACCAGTTCGAAGAGCTCTATATGTCACTTGTAAAGAAAAACAGCGTCATGACCGCCTGCGCGGGAATGTCTTAACCAGAGGGGAACAATGGACGGGATCCTTGCTGTTACCTACAGATGCAACAGCCGGTGCGTCATGTGCGACACATGGCAGTTCCCGAGCGAAAGAGACAGGGAGATAAAGGCTTCTGACCTGGAGAGCCTCCCTTCCATGACAAGGCTCAATATCACTGGTGGCGAGCCTTTCCTCAGAAAAGACCTGGGCGAGATACTTGATGTCGTTAAAAAGAGGGCAAAAAGAATAGTCATCAGCACAAACGGTTTTCTGACTAAAACGACACTTGAGGTCATGAGGCAGCATCCGGATGTCGGGATCCGCATCAGCTTTGACGGCATCGGGGAGACCCATGACCGGGTCAGAGGGGTCGCGAAGGCCCATGAGAGGGCATTGGAGACGCTCAAGGGGCTTAAAAAGCTCGGCATCAAAGACCTCGGCATAGCGGTGACAATATCCGACCAGAATGCCAGGGACCTGACGGCGCTTTTTGACCTTGCCTGCGAGCACGAGGTTGAGCTGGCGACCGCCATCCTTCACAATGCCTATTATTTTCACAAGGAAGACAACGAGATAATCGACAAGGGGCTGGTCGAACGAGAGGTGATGAACCTCATGGGCAAGTACCTCGGCTCCAGGCATCCAAAGGACTGGTTTCGGGCGTACTTCACAAGGGGGGTCCTTGACCAGATGTACGGGAGGCCCCGCGAGCTCAAATGCACCATGGCTACCGACTCCTTCTATGTAGACCCGTACGGGAATGTCCGGCCATGCAATGTCATGGACCTGCCTTTCGGGAACATCATGGAGAAGCCCTTTGACGAGATATGGAAGAGCCCCGAAGCCCAAAAGGCGCGTCAATGCGTTGAGGCATGCGAGATCAACTGCTGGATGATAGGCAGCGTCGGCCACCTTATGAGGCAGAAGGTCTGGGTACCGCTCCTCTGGATAGCAAGGCACAAACTGAAAGCATCGCGAACCCGTTGCCAGCAGCCTGCAGCCGGGCCGGTCCGCGGATAGAAAACAGGTATTTTTTGAAAGAGGCATTCACATGAGCAGAGTGAAATCCCTCCTGGGGGATGTACATACGCAGCTTGTCGTTCTGATGGTCCTCTTTATGTCGGCCTACTATGTGCCATTGAGGTCGATGGTGAACATCTGGTGGAATAACGAGGATTACTCCTACGGCATCATCATCCCACTGGCTTCGGCGTATCTCATATGGGAGAAGCGCAAGGTGTTCGGCGAGGTCCGCTTCAGGAGCGCCTGGTGGATTTTCCCGGCCCTGGTCCTATTCGTGCTCGTCTCTATTTACGGGATACTCGGCTCAAGCGGCAATGTTTCGATGCCTTCCATACCTGTCCTTGTTATTTTGTTCACCGGTTTTTGTTTCGGCCCCGCTCTGGTCAAACGGCTCATTTTGCCCCTTGGTTTTCTTTTCCTGATGGTCCCTGTACCGGCGGTCTTCGAGAGGACAGTCGGGATGTACCTTAAAACCATCTCTTCGTACCT
>MGPK01000061.1:25690-50111 GCA_001795535.1 Deltaproteobacteria bacterium GWA2_54_12 | reverse complement strand
AATAGGCGCAACCGGCATCCTTACCGAGTTTTTCGGCCCCAAGGTCTCAGAGGGTTTTTTCCACGGCTTCTCCGGAGTGGTGCTTTTCGCGTTCGCCTTTGTCCTGCTCTTTCTCATTGGCAGGCTCCTGTCGATTGTCTTTCCGGATGGCGCGCCTGCCAGGGGACAGGCCGCTTCTTCTTCACAGGCGAAAGTCCCGGCAATGAACAAGGGCAAGACAACAGCGGCATTCGCGGTCTCTGCTGCGCTCCTCGCCTCAGTCGGAATATTGAGCCTCAGCACCGGCAGCATGCCTGCCCTTGCGATAGAGGGCGGCATACAGGGTTTTCCGCTTCGCATAGCGCAATATGATGGGACCTCTCAGGAGGTCGACCCTGAGATAGTCAAGGCCTCGGGCGCTGAAGAGGCCTTCAGTGGAACCTACACCGACGCATCAGGGAGCGCCGTCTTCCTGTACATGGGCTACCGGAGCACTGCATTCCTCTCGAACGAGAACTTCTTCCACACCCCTACGGTATGCATACCGTCGTCCGGATGGGTGGAAAAAGAGGTGAAGAGGCGGACGATTGCCGATGTGCCCGGCTTCGGGAGCCTTGAAGTGATGACCATGCTCATTGAAAAAGAGGGCAGAAGGCAGCTCGTGTACTTCTGGTTCCAGACCAGGGACAAGGCCACCTACGACAAGAACATCAACAGGTTCCAGCTCTCCATGCACGCCATACGCAGGGACAACACGCACGACCTGTTCATACGCCCCATAACCCCTGTCCGCCAGTCAGAAAGTGTCCAGGACGCGGAGGCGCGCCTGGACGGGTTCGCAAGGGAGATGATGCCCGTCCTCCTTCAGTTCCTGAAGGAAAAACAGTTTGAGAAGACAGGGAGCGAGCTATAGGAGCCATGCTGTACCTTTCTACTACACTTTTAGCGGCTATCATCACCGTAAGCCTGATACCGCTCGTCATCAGGCTTGCGGTCAGGTTCCAGATGGTCGATGTCCCTGGCCCTCGCAAGGTCCATGCTTGCCCGGTGCCGAGGGTCGGCGGCGTGGCCATGGCACTGGGCGCCTTTGTCCCGCTCATCCTCTGGACCGCGGGCTCCGGATTTGTAAGGGCCTATCTTGCCGGGGCGGCAGTCCTGGTGGCCTTCGGCCTCGTGGATGACCTCCGAGGGCTTGGATACAGAACCAAGTTCCTTGGCCAGATTCTGGCGGCAATTGCCGTTGTCGTCTACGGAGGCATCAGGGTCGATTCGCTTGGCACACTTCTGCCGGACGCGCTCACCGTGCCGGGGTGGTTCGCGGTTCCCTTGTCCGTTATCGTCATTGTCGGCGTCACGAACGCGTTCAACCTTACCGACGGTCTCGACGGCCTGGCCGGAGGCATATCGCTCCTTGTATTCTGCTGCATTGGATATCTGGCTTATCTGTCGGGCAACAACGATGTTCTGTTGTTTTCGCTGGCCCTGGCCGGGGCGATATTCGGCTTCCTGAGATATAACACGCACCCGGCCATTCTCTTTATGGGTGACACTGGGAGCCAGCTGCTCGGCTTTTCCGCAGCGGTTTTCGCGATCAAAATAACCCAGGGCGCAACCCCGCTGAGCCCCCTTCTGCCGCTTATAATCCTCGGCCTGCCGGTACTCGACACCATCACGGTCATGGTGAGCCGGATAAGGGACGGGCGGTCGCCCTTTTCGCCTGACAAGAACCATTTCCACCACCGCCTCATGGGCTTTGGGCTGTCCCATTCCGAAGCTGTCCTGGCGATATATCTGACGCAGGCCGTGATGGTGGTCTCGGCCATCTTCTTCAGGTACTACACGGACTGGGCGCTTTTGATCTTTTACGTCGCGTTCTCCGCCGCTCTCCTTGGCGCTCTCACCGCCGCGGACAGGACCGGCTTCAGGTTCAAGCGATACCCGCTCATCGACGACGCGGTCAAGGGAATGAGGACGATCAGGGACGGACAGTGGATAGTAAGGATATCCTTCACAATATCCAGGGTGGCGATCCCGGTTGTCTTTCTTCTCGCGTGCCTGCTCCCGGGAAGCGTACCGAAGTACGTTTCAATAATCGCCGCCTGCTTTGGTCTGGCTATCCTTCTCGTAAGGAGGTTCGCCAGGGACCATATGGGCCTGTGCCTGCGCTACGTGCTCTATATGAGCGTCCCGCTTGTCCTCTATCTCGCTGAGGCTGACAAGGCGGCCTGGGTCAGCTCGAAGATGTTCACGCTCTACCACCTTTCGTTCGGGTTGATAGCATTTTTTGTTCTCCTTACGGTCAAATATACGAGGAGGACGAAAGGCTTCCAGGTGACCACAATGGACTTTCTGGTCATATTCATAGCGGCGATAATCCCCAACCTGCCGGACAGCCTGATTCAGAGCCTTCAGATCGGACTTCTGGCGGTAGAGATAATTGTCCTGCTGTTCGGCTTCGAGGTGCTCTTGAAAGAGTTCCGCGGGAGGTTTGAACAGTTGGCGGCTGTCACATTGGCGGCGTTGGTGCTGATCGGCATACGGGGCGGTTCGGGATTTTAAAATGCGGCATCGGGCTCGGCGCGCCGCGTCCAGGCCGCACAAGAAACGGAGGTTGTGTGATGGTAAAGCGTGGAATTTTCGTGGGGACCGTTTTTGCCCTGGCCTTGGCGGTTCTGACCTCCTGCGGCGGCCCTGAGCAGAAAAAGCTCAAGTTCTACAACAAGGGGATGGAGCTGTACCAAAAGGGCGACCTGGTCAAGGCCAAGCTCGAGTTCAAGAACGCCGTCCAGATCGACGTCAAGTACGCGGACGCCTATTACATGCTCGGTATGCTCGCGCTCAAAAACCGGGACCACAAGGGCGCGTACGCGAATTTCTCCAAAGTGGTCGAGCTCAATCCCGGCAACCTCGACGCGCAGATCCAGCTTGGCAAGTTCATGCTGGGCGCCAACATGACGGGCGAGGCGATGGCCAAGGCGGAAGAGGTCCTGAAGGCTGACGCGGCAAACGAGGACGCGGTCATCCTGAAGGCGGCCGTGCTAGCGAAGAAAGGTGACGAAAATGGCGCGCTGCGCTCTTTGCAGCCGGCTGTGGGGCAAAGCGTGCGCAAACCCGAAGGCTATCTCATGATGGCCTCACTTTACGCTAAAAAGGGAGAGGCGCTGAAAGTCGAGCAGGCGCTGCGCGACGGCATCGCCTCCAACGCTGAATCCGTTGACCTGCACCTGGCCCTCGCGGATTTCTGTCTCAGGAACAAGTGGACGGACGAGGCGACAGGCCTGTTGCGGAGGGTCATTGAGATAGAGCCTGAAACTGACGCGCACCGTTTGGCCCTTGCCGCCATATACTGGGATTCAGGCAAAGAGGAGCATGCCACGGAAGCCCTCAGGCAGTTGCTTTCGAAAAGCCCACAAAAAGAGGAGGTCTGGATCGAGGCCGCGAACTTTTACGGCGCCAGAAACAGGCCTGCGGAATCCGAGCGGCATCTTAAAGAGGGGCTCAAGCATAACGGCAAGAGCTTTAAGCTCAGGTTTGCCCTGAGCGCCTTTTACCTGAGCACTGGCAAAGCCAAGGAGGGCGCCGCTGTCCTCGAGGAGTGTCTTGGCCTGGACGGGGATGAGGCGAACACGGACATCCTGCACGCGAAGAACTCCCTTGCCCAGTATCATCTGGTCCGGAATGAGGTCGACAGGGCAAGCCAATACGTCGATGAGGTGCTGAAGGCCAGCCCGAAGAACATGGACGCCAATTTTATAAAGGGCAATATCCATCTCAAGAGGCGTGAGCCGCTTGAGGCCATCACGGCGCTGCGCACAATCGTCAAGGAGAGGCCCGAGTTCATACCGGCGTACATTAGCCTTGCCGAGGCCCACGCCATGAACAAAGAGGCGAGCCTTGCCATGGACACCCTGCATAGCGCGTTGAAGACGGCTCCAGGCTCTCGCGACGTGCTGTTTGCCATGGCGCGTCTGAACGCTGGCCAAAAGGATTTCAAGTCCGCCGGCGCCCGGTACCGCTCGATTATCAGCGCTGACCCCGATGACCTTGACGCGCGAGCGGGCCTCGGTGACATCATGCTTGCCGCAGGCGACTTCAACGGGGCGGAAAGGGAGTATTCAGAAGTAAAAAGGCGCGCCCCCAATCATCCTCTGGGCTACATGAAGCTCAGCGCGTGCTATATGGCGGCGAGCAAGTGGGACAGGGCCATAGCCGAGCTTGAAAAGCTCATGAGCATTCACCCCGATATGTGGGGCCCGATTAACGACCTTGCCTATCTGCTCGGCGAACATGGCCGGGGGCGCTCTGACCTTGACAGGGCACTCGCCCTTGTCCGGAAGGCCAACACGATAAGCCCTGAGAACCCGTCGGTATTCGATACTCTTGGCTGGGTCCATTACAGGAGAGGCGAATTCAATGAGGCTGTCGAATGGATAAGCAAGGCTCAGGCCAAAAACGCCGAGAACCCGGTGACAAACTTCCACCTCGGGATGGCTTATTACCGGGCCGGGAATAGTGAGAAGGCAAAGTCTTATCTTTCGACCGCGCTTGCCTACAAGAATAACTTCCCGGGCAGGGACGAGGCCGGAAAGATAATGGCTTCGCTCCGCTGACCGGATATAGACCAGGGCCTGGAATACTGCGCCTGGATTACTCAGGAGAGCAAAAAAGTGTTTCGAAAGACTACTGTAATGTTTTTAGCCGTGGCGGCTGTGCTGTCCCCGGTTCTGTCTTGGGCCGAAGAAGAAGGGCAGGCAATTACTGAAGCCCCGCCGGTCTCTGAGGGCCAGGCGCCCTCTTCAGGCGCGCCTGAGGCGGCGGCCGTTGCGGAGGCCTCCCATGAGGAGGACTACCTCATAGGGCCAGGGGATGCGCTTGATATCTCGGTATGGAAGGACGAGGCCCTGACCAGGTCCTGCGTCGTGCGTCCTGACGGCATGATCTCCTTTCCCCTTCTTGGGGAGTTGCGGGCCGCCGACAGGACGCTAGCGGAACTCAGGGCTGACATCCAGAAAAGGCTTTCGAGGTATGTTCCGGACGCCGTCCTGTCGCTGGATGTAAGGCAGGTGAACAGCCTCGTCGTTTACGTTATCGGCAAGGTCAACGCCCCTGGCCGGTTCGTGCTCAATTCAAACATAGAGGTACTGCAGGCCCTTGCCGCCGCCGGTGGGGTCACTCCGTTCGCGAAACAGAACAGGATAAAGGTATTCCGGCACGGGGAGGACGAAACCACTATATACCCGTTCGAGTATGACGAGGTGATAGGCGGCAGGCGGCTCGAGCAGAACATAAGGCTCAAGAGGGGTGACGTGGTCGTAGTGCCATGATTGTCCGCCGTAAGTTCGCCGCAGCCATAGCCGTGCTGACCCTTTATCCTGCGGCAGTTCATGGAAGTGACATGAGCGCGGTAGCGTCCGTCGGGGTGAAAGAGGAGTACAACAGCAACATACTCTTCTCGCCTGACGAGGCCACGAAGGATTTCATAACGGTACTTTCGCCCGGAGTGGATGTGGCGGACCGGACGGAACGGTTTGAGGCGGGCCTTTCAATGCGCCTGGACATGCTCTCTTACGCTGAAAACAGCGACTTGAACGCGGTAAACCAGACTTACCGCGGAAGGCTGAGGTGGCGGGCATCACCTCTTTGTTCGGTAGCGGCTGAAGCGGGTTTCCTCAGAGATTCAAACCCGGCCCTCGGGGCCTGGAGTACAGGCATCGTGATGTCTTCGGTCCCCTGGAACCGTATCACCTCTTCAGCCTCTGCCGACTGCCAGCTCGCGGAGGATACGGCCGGCGCGCTGTCCTACGGTTACGGCAGGGGTTATTACGAGGACCCGGCTGACCCGGATGATGAATCACACGACCTGAGCGCCGGGCTCGTTTTCGACCTCGGAAAATATTTTACCTCTGTAAAGGGGAAGCTCAATGCCGGTTACGGCAGATATGATTTCCGCGATTCTACCGTAGATACCGTCTCAGGCAGCGCGGGCCTCTCATGGGCCTTGAGCGAGAAGATGAGCCTGGCGATTGAAGGCGGCTTGCGGAATACCAGGTCAGAGGGGACTTCCGCGATATCCGGCCCGTGGGAGAGCGACGCCTGGGGCTGGGTAGCGGGCGCGTCGGTCAACTACACCGGCCAGAGCTATACTGGCGCTCTTAGCTACTCCAGGGACGTCACGCCCGCGCATGGCCTTGGCGGAGCTGCCGAGCGCGACACATGGTCCATCACGGCACAGAAGCGGTTTTCTGAGGACTTCTTAGTCATGTTTTCCGCCGGTTATTACGCGCTGGAATCCGTTTCAGGACCATCGGCCAGCGCGATAGACCAGCGGATATTGCAGGTCAGTCCGGCGTTGAGGTATGAGTTTTCAAGGAAAGCCGCTATTGACGCGTCGTATGAGTATGTGGCCGTCGACTACCCTTCAGCGGGCGTTGAGGCCGAAAAGCAGATTATCTCCGTCCGTCTGCGCATCTTTCATGACTTTCTGGAGTAGCAGACGGGCAGGACAAAAAGAAAGGTGATCTTTAGTGCAGAAGACAGTGAAGGTCGAAGACATCATCGGAATAATCAAAAGACGCAGGAGGGGTTTTATTTTATCCGCGCTCTGCGTGCTCTTCATAACGGGGCTGCTGCTTTTTCTCTGGAAGCCGACTTACCGCGCCACTTCCACGATACTCATCGAAGAGCAGGAGATACCGCGCGACTATGTGATGGCGACCGTGACGAGCTATGCCGATGAGCGGCTTCAGTCCATAAACCAGCGCATCATGAGCGGCGCGAGGCTCCTCGAGATAATAAACCGTTTCAACCTGTACGCCGACAAGCGCGACAAATGGACGAGTGAAGAGATAATCGAGAACATGCGCAAGAATGACATAAGGTTCGAGACCAAGACAGCCGAGGTCGTGGACCGCCGGACCGGAAGGCCGACCGAGGCGACTATCGCCTTCACGGTTTCCTACGAGGGCTCAAATCCACTGGTGGTCCAGAAGGTCGCCAATGTCCTGGCCTCTCTTTATCTTGAGGAGAACATAAAGGTCGTGGGCCAGCAGACGGCCTCCACCACGAGGTTCCTCGAGGAGGAAATGAATTCCGTGCAGGCCGACCTGGCTGTACTGGAACGGGAGATGACAGCCTACAAGGAGAAAAACCCCCGCGCGCTTCCCGAACTCCTTCAGTTCAACCTTCAGACACTTGACTGGATTGAGAGGAACCGCGATCAATTGGTAAGTCAGCTCCGCATGCTCCGCGAGCGGGAGAGTTACCTTCAGTCGGAGCTTGCCGCCATCGCCCCTGAAAAGGCATCCCAGGACAGGGAGCGTTTGAGGGAACTCAGGGTCCTGCTGGACGGTCTTACCGCGCGCTACACCCGTGAATACCCGGATGTGGTCAGGATAACGGCCGAGATATCAGAACTCGAGAAAAGGACGCAGTCCTCCGGGGGCCAGCAGACCGCGGCTGAGAGGCCCGACAACCCCGGCTATGTCACGCTTTCCTCGCAGCTGGCCAGCGTCCTCTCTGAGATCGACTCAGTGAAAAATCAGATAGAAGAGGTCGACAGGAGGGGCGTCGATTACCGCCGGAGGCTCGAGGCCTCCCCGAGGGTGGAGGAAGGGTACAGGCGCCTTCTGTCCGAAAGGAACAATACGCAGGCTAAATACGACGACCTCATGAACAAGTTCATGGAGGCAAAGGTCGCTGCCGGGCTCGAGGAAGGGCAGATGGGAGAGCGTTTTACCCTCGTAGACCCGCCGAGGGTCCCCGAAAAGCCGGTGAGCCCCAACCGCCCGGTTATCCTCTTTGTCGGGCTTCTCTTAGCGTTAGGCGCGGGAGTGGCGACCGCATCCGTGCAGGAGGCGCTCGATAAGTCAGCGCGAAGCACAGAGGACATCGTGATGAATTTCCCGCTCCCGGTGCTTGGTGAGATACCTGAGATAGTAACGCTCGAAGGCGAGATAGGCAGGAGGAGGCGCGCGAAGCTGGCTGCTGGCGTAGGAGCCGCCTCAGTGGTGATACTCGTTATTCTGACGCACTTCTTTGTGGTCGACCTGGACGTCCTTTGGGCTGCCTTCAGCAGGCGCCTGCCGTGGTAGCGAAAAAACCGGCTTAAATGGAGGCTGCATATGTTCAAGAAATTTGGCCGCATCCTGAAGACATTCAGGGCGGATGGCAAAGAAGCGCTGCCCCAGGCCCCGGAGGTCAGAAACGACGATGCGGATGCGGACAGGGAGAGGGCCGGGTGGTTATCGCCGGAGTACTCTCAGTCCAGGACCGTCCATCTTGACCCGGGCTTCATCGCCAGGAACCGGTGCATCGCCTATCTGGACAACGGCCCGGAGGCAGAGGCGTTCAGGGTCCTGCGCACGCAGATACTGCAACGGACCAGGGGCATGGGCGGGAACACCATCATGGTCACGAGCGCGCTGCCTGAAGAGGGCAAGACACTTGTCGCGATAAACCTCGCCCTTACCTTCGCCAGGGAGTTCGAGCACACCGTCCTTCTGGTTGACGGCGACTTGAGGAAGCAGAGCGTTCATAAATACCTCGGCTGCGCCGGGGAAAGGGGCCTTGTCGACTATCTCGCCGATGGCATGCCGGTCCCGGAGCTTGTTACATGGCCGGGGATCGAGAAGATGACTCTCATCTCCGGAGGCCGCCCTTTCCAGGAAAGCGCGGAGATACTCGGCTCGCCGCGCATGAAGGAACTCATAACAGACATGAAGGGGCGCTATCCGGAGAGGTATATCCTTTTCGACGCGCCGCCTATAATGGCCGGGGCTGACGTATTGACGCTCGCGCCGCTCGTTGACCACATCATTGTCGTGGTCAGGGCCGGGAAGACCTCGATGGAAGACGTAAGAAAGGCGCTCGGGTTCCTTCCCAAGGCGAAGGTCCTCGGGCTTGTCCTTAACCATTGCGAGCCCAAGGCATCGTCCCGAAAGGGCCTCCGGGGAGCTACTCCCTGATGGGCCGGATGACTGTCATGAAGAACGCGTGCCATGGCGAGACGCTGACTGAGGACCCTGCCTTGACTGTTGGCGAGCGGCCCTGCATGGAGCTGCGGCCCCTTGAGTACCCCGGCGCGCCTCCTGACATTTTGTGGCGGCCCTCAGCCAAGTTCCTGAAGCAGTATAAGGTCGTGCCAATTGAAGTAAATGAAGGCGTCCTCAGGGTCGCCGTGGCCGACCCCTCGAACCCGTACCCGCTGGAGGCCATGATGGCCGCCTCAGGCCTTGAGGTCGAAACTGTCCTTGGAGCGGAAAACGATATTTTGACTGCCATCGACACCCTCTATGGAGACGGCGCAGTCACCATGGAAAAGATAATAGAGGGCATGGACGAGACAGACGGCATGGCTCAATCCGACGCTGAAGATGTAGAGCACCTGAAGGACATGGCCCTTGAGGCCCCCGTCATAAACCTCGTGAACATGATACTCGCCGGGGCCATCGAACGGGGGGCAAGCGATATACACCTTGAGCCGTTCAAGGATGTAATGCATGTCCGGTACAGGGTTGACGGGATACTGTATCTCAAAGAGACCCTCCCGAAGAAGCTCCACCTCGCGGTCGCCTCCAGAATAAAGATAATGGCCAAACTCAACATCGCCGAGAGAAGGCTCCCGCAGGACGGAAGGATGAAGTTCTCGGGTTCCCGGGAGATAGACATAAGGGTCTCCACCATACCGACACATTACGGAGAGTCGATAGTCATGAGGCTCCTTGACTCCAGCGGCGTCCTCTCGCTTGAATCCATAGGCTTCTCAAGCGGCATACTGACGGACTTCGAGTCGCTCATTCGCCAGCCGCACGGCATGATACTCGTCACCGGCCCGACCGGAAGCGGCAAATCGACCACGCTCTACGGCGTCCTCTCGCGGATTGATACCGTAGAAAAGAAGGTCATAACCATAGAAGACCCGGTCGAGTACAACCTTGAAGGCGTAAACCAGATACAGGTCAAGCCCAAGATAGGACTGACCTTTGGAAACGGCCTGCGTTCGATAGTGAGGCAGGACCCTGACGTAATAATGGTCGGAGAGATAAGGGACCTGGAGACCGCCGACATAGCCGTGCACTCGGCGTTGACGGGCCACCTGATATTCTCGACCCTCCATACAAACGACGCGCCCGGGGCCGTGACAAGGCTCGTTGACATGGGCGTTGAAGGCTACCTCATCTCATCGAGCGTCCTCGGCGTGCTGGCCCAGAGGCTTGTCAGGGTCATATGCCAGAACTGCAAGACCAGCTACCCGCCCGGGCCGAAAGAGATGCGCATCCTCAATGCGGAGTCTTCAGTGGATATCGATATGGAGATAAAGCTTTTCAGGGGAGAGGGGTGCGAGATCTGCGGGGGCACGGGGTACAAGGGGAGGACCGGCATATTCGAGCTCATGGTCATGAACGACGAGTTGAGGCATATGGTCGTTGAGAAGAGCGCTTCGGGCACCCTCAGGCAAAAGGCCATGGAGTACGGCATGGTCACTTTGAGAGAGGACGGGCTTGCCAAGGTCCTAGCTGGAGTGACCACGCTCGATGAGATCGTAAGGGTCACGCTGGACCAGTAAGGACAGGCTTTCAGGCACTGTCTTATCCCCGAGAGAGACGAGATGGCGTTATTCACATACCAGGCAACAGATTCATCCGGCGCTCTGGTCAATGGTTCCCTTGAGGCGATGGATGAGAAGGCGCTTGTAGACAGGCTCCAGGAAATGGGGTACTTCCCCATGAGCGTAAGGAAGAAGGCCGATACTGAGGCGTCTTCTTCAGGCGGCGTCTTGAAGCTCTTGTCGAAACGCGTCAAATCAAGGAGCGTCCTTGACTTCACGCATGAGCTGTCGACCATGCTTTCGGCAGGCCTGCCCCTTGACAGGTCCCTTTCAATACTCGCCGGGCTTGAAAAGAACCCGGAGTTCAGGTCGGTCATCCTTGACATACACAAGGGCATCCACGCAGGAGAGACCTTGGCGGACTCCCTTGGAAGGCACCCGCGCGTTTTTCCGGAGGTGTATGTCAGCACCGTGAGGGCTGGGGAGGCCGGAGGAGCGCTTGAGCCTGTGCTTTCAAGGTTGAAAAAGTACATGGAAGAGTCTGAAAAACTCAAGGAGGACATCAAGTCAGCCCTGATATATCCGCTTCTTCTGACCGTGGTCGGGGGCAGCGCGATCCTTCTCATGCTCCTTTTCGTCATCCCGAAGTTCGCTGTCATTTTCGCTGACATGGGAGGAGTCATGCCGCTGCCTACGCGCCTCCTTCTTGGGTCAAGCCAGTTGATGGCAAGCTACTGGTGGGTTGGGGGCGGTCTTTTCGCGGCGGCGTTCATCTGGGCCAGGCGCCGACTCAGGACCGAAGACGGGAGGCTTTTCTTTGACAGGCTCACGCTCACCGTCCCTCTTCTGGGAGAAGTCCTGAAAAAGGCGGTAGTTTCCAGGTTCTCGCGGACGCTCGGCACGCTCCTTCAAGGGGGGCTTCCTGTGCTCGACGCTCTCAACATAGCCGTAAAGACGATGGGCAACTCTTTCATGAGCCGCGCGACGATGCCAGTCATCGAGGGGGCACGCAGGGGCAGGGGGATGGTCGAGCCCCTGAGGGAGACCGGAGCTTTTCCAGCGCTCGCCGTCCATCTGCTCGCGGTTGGAGAGGAGACCGGGAAGCTGGACGAGATGCTCCTGAGGCTCTCTGACAACTACGACCAGGATATAAGCGTGGCGACAAAGAGGCTCCTGGCCCTTATGGAGCCGCTGATAATACTTGTCATGGCGGTAGTGGTCGGCTTCATAGTCGTCTCGCTCCTTCTCGCCATATTCAGCCTCAACGACATGCCTGTCTAAGGAGACGCAGATGAGTTCAATGGAAAAGAAGCAGGAACTGGAAAAAGTCCGCGAAGCCGTCGCGGCCCGTGGAGAGCGCGGTTTCACGCTCGTGGAATTGATGGTGGTCGTAATCATAATAGGGCTTCTTGCCGCCCTCGTGGCGCCGAAGTTTTTCGGAAAGGTCGAGCAGTCAAAGGTCAAGGCTGCCCAGGCCCAGATAGAGCTCTTCGGCGCGGCCCTCGACCAGTACCGCCTTGACGTCGGTAAATACCCCACGACGGCCGAAGGCCTTGACGCTCTGAGGACGAAGCCCGGGGGCGCAGAGAACTGGAGCGGCCCTTACCTCAAAAAGGAGATACCCGGCGACACATGGGGTAAAAAGTACGTCTATGCCTCGCCGGGCGAACACGACGACTACGACATAATCTCTTTCGGCGCGGACGGAAAAGCCGGCGGAGAGGGTGAAGACCAGGACATAACAAGCTGGGGCGGGATAAAGTAGGTGCGAAGCAGCCGCTTTGAGAGGCCTGTAACAGGGGGCTTTACGCTCATAGAGCTTCTCCTTGTGCTCGTTATTTTCTCACTTTCCATCGGCCTTGTTGCCCCGCATGTAAGCTCCGGCATAGACGGCGTCAGCATCAAGGCTTCGGCAAAGAAAATGGCAACGGCGCTCAACAGCGCGAGAGTACAGTCAGCAAGGGACAGGCAGAACTATTATGTCAGGCTCATTGAAAAAGAGGTCTTAATCGAGCCGTCCAGAGGCGAAGGCCGCAGAATAAGGCTGTCTCTGCCTGAGGGCGTTAAAATTGAGCCTGTGGGCGGCGCGGTCGTGGCCTTCTATCCGGGGGGAGGCTCAAGCGGCGGCACATTCGAGGTGAAAGGCACGGGAGGCCATGCCAGCTACATCATAATGGTCGAGCCTTCGACAGGGGCGGTCAAGGCATATGCTTCCAACGGAAAAAAACCTGAGAGAGATGGCCGTACAGGCT
Organism: Deltaproteobacteria bacterium GWA2_54_12; assembly: GCA_001795535.1. Classification (GTDB taxonomy): domain Bacteria; phylum Desulfobacterota; class GWC2-55-46; order GWC2-55-46; family GWC2-55-46; genus GWA2-54-12. The sequence continues at coordinate 37,334 of MGPK01000061.1, read as the reverse complement.
CCTGATAAATACGCGCAGGCCGGTTTTACCCTCCTTGAGGTGATGGCGGCAATAGCCATACTCGGGATAGGGATAGTGATGATCATCCAGCTTTTCTCCGGCAGCCTTGGCCTGGTCAAGAGCTCTGATGATTATACGAGGAAAGTCCTTCTCGCGCGGCAGAAGATGACCGAGACGCTCTCTTCCGGCAGCCTCAAGGAAGGGAGCGCAAACGGAGTCACGGAAGGCGGGCTCGCCTGGGCCGTTGAGGTCAGCCCGTACGAGTTAAAAAAAGTCGAAAGGGCCGAGTCAAAGGTTTTCAAGGTCGTCGTGAGCGCCGAGGGACAGGGGCCAAGGAAGAAGACATATACGCTCACGACCCTCAAGGCGGTCTTTTGAGCTGGAGTTTTTTCATGACTGGGCCGTTCACGGGACGCGCTGCAAGAGATGAGCGGGGCTTTACCCTCATTGAAACGATACTTACCCTTTCGATACTTGTCGTCATGTTAGGGATAGTCTTCTCTGCCATGAGGATGGGTATAAGGTCGTGGGAGAAGGGCGAGGCAGTCGCAGAAGAGGCGTCAGCGGCAAGGGCCGTAACATCGAAGCTCGCAAAGGAAGCAGGCTCTCTGTATCCGTACAGAGACATGGTTGACGGCTCAGAGGTGGTCCTTTTCACTGGAGAAAACACAGAACTCGGTTTTGTGACAGTAAGCCAGGGGCTTTCTGGTCTTCCGTGGGGCGGGGGCAAATGGGTCTACTACTCTTTGCGCGCAGATGTCCTCACGGTAAGGGAGAAGACGGTCCCTTCTGCTGGCGTGCTCAAAGACGAGGGCGGAAGGCTCACGGAGCTCGACAGCGGAGTCGACAGGGTCTCGTTCGAGTATATGGGCGCGGGCGGCTGGGAGAATATCTGGAACGCGGATGATAAGCAGGCGCTTCCAGCGTCAATCAGGGTAAATATCTCTTTCAGGGACGGCAGAAAACCGATTATGGAGCAGGTCAATGTTGGACTCACCGGCGATATGCGGAAAGACCAGATTACTGAGAGCCTGGTGAAATGAGGCGTTTGAGAAGTTTTAAAGGAATGATCAGTCCCCCCCTTGTGAACGAAAGCGGTGTCGCCCTCATGGTCGTCCTCTGGGTCATGGCGATACTTATGATAGTCGCCACCGGGTTCGTCTACGCGGTGAAGGTAGACAGCGCTGAGACAAGGAACTTCAAGGATGAGGCAGAGGCGCATTACCTCGCTTCGGCGGGCGTCGATGTCGGGATTGCCATGATATCCAGGGACTACGACCTTGTATGCGATGAGAATGGCAGGCTCGTATTCAGGAAAAAGGGAAACTCTGAACCGCTCGATATCGAAGACAGCTCATTTGAACTCGGAGGAGGCAGGGTCTCGTACACGATCGAGGACGAAAGAGGCAAGATAAACATAAACAGCGCTTCAAGGGATATTGTATCAGAGCTTTTGAGGATAACCGGAGTCGAACAGGCCGAAAGGGATATGATAGCCGATTCGCTCCTCGACTGGATAGACAGCAATGACGAGCACCATTTGAACGGCGCTGAGACCGCTTACTATTCATCTCTCGCGAACCCGTACAAAGCGAAGAACGGCCCGCTTGATACGATAGAGGAGCTACTTCTCGTGCGCGGCATGACCCCTGAGATTTTTTACGGGACAGGCTTTGTGCCGCCTGAGCTTGCTTCAGAGGAATCCGGCAGGCGCGGTCACAGGGGCATATACAGGTATCTCACTGTAAAGGGGGACGGCAAGCACAACATCAACACGGCCAGTGAAACGGCGCTGGAAGCGGCCCTTGGCAAGGGCAGGGCACAGGAGATAATGCTCAGGCGCACAACCGAGGGTTTTTTCGATATGCCTGCTTACGAAGGCGCTGTCACCTCGGACACCTTTCTCATTCGTTCGACAGGAGAGGTGAGGGGAATTCTTGCGGGGGTCAAGGCGATAGTGGAACGCGACAGGGAGTCAGGAAAGGCAAGGATCAGCTACTGGAAGGACGAAGGGGTGGTAACGGAGTGACATGGACGTTTTTGGCATAGAGATAAGGGATGATTCACTTATCCTTGCTCATCTCAAGACCTCGTTATTTGGTCTCAACCTCAAAGGCTGCGAGGTCTTTTCAGGTCAGACGATGGCTGAGAGGCTTTGCGGGGTCAAGGACTACATTTTCAGCAACGCCGGCAAAAGCCGCAGTATATGCGTTGTCCTGCCCAGGGGGGCGGTTGTCTCAGGTACCATCGAAGTCCCGGCGCCTGAGCGCGCAGCGATAAAGAAGATGCTGGACTTCGAGATGGACAAACACCTGCCCTTCAGGCCCGCGGAGGCGTACTGGGACTTTGACGTCATCGAGAGAAAAGAGAATCTTTTTCAAGTGCTCTTCGCCGCTGTCAGGCGGGATACGCTCGATGGGATAATGGGAGAGTTTCGGGGGGCGGGCCTTGAACCGTCAAGCGCGACCTTCTGGCAGGCCTCTATCGACAACGCCCTTTTCCACGAAAAGGGCAGCGGGAAAGTAGGTCTTGTCGCTGTGGCGGGTTTTGGCCCCGGCAGGGTCACCCTCGATATTTTTTCCGGTTCTGTTCCCGTGTATTCGAAAAGCGCGGGTGCGGGCCGCCTGAAAGACGAAGAGAGGGCCGGGGCTCTGGCAAAGGAGTTTGCGGCCTTTTCCTGTTCCGGAAGGTATCTGTCCCCTGGGAAAAGGTTCGAGGGTCGCGTTGTCACCCCTGATACCACGGGGACCGGGCTCAAAGAACTTGAGAGCCTGCTCGGAGTACCTGTTACCTTGTTTCGCCTGAGCGGGTTCGAAAACGCGCCTTCTTCATCGGCTGCGGCCATCGGCGCGGCGTTGGCAGCCGCCGGCAAAGGCAGGGTCAATATCGATCTCCTCCGATCAAGCGGGGGGAAGCGGGCCGGGTCAGCCCTCAAGCGCGCGATCGCGCTCTCAACAGCGGCGGCTGGACTTCTCTTTCTGACCGGAGCGACATACATCGTAAAGGACCGGCTTATGCTGGACAGGCTCGATTCCCTTTTGGAAGAGGCGAGAACTGGCAAGGGAAAGGTCCAGGGTGTGGCCGATTCCATCAGCGCCTCATCGGCGCGCCTTGAGACGCTTGAGGAGATGAAGGGTGTAAGCGCTCCTGGGGCGCTCGAGGTTTTAAGGGAGCTGGCCCTCATGCTGCCTCAAGGCACATGGCTTACGGACTTTGAGTACAAGGAAGGCGTTGTGTCGATAGAAGGCTACTCTGACAGGGCATCCGCGGAGCTTCTCGGTATGGAAAGCTCCGGTCTCATAAAGGATGCTGAGTTCGCGGGCCCTGTGACCGTAGGCCGTGGCAAAGAGCACTTCAGGATAAAGTTCAGGGCAGCGGCCCCCGGCGAAATGGAAAAGAACTCGAAGGCGGCTGAACGATGAGATTTTCTCAGGCAGTTGTTTCTGCCGTAACCGCCAATAAGAGGCTTGTCCCGGCCTTTGTGATAATCGCTCTCCTTGCCACGCTCCTTGTATGGAGGGCGGGGCACAGCTACCACATGACAGCCGTTGAGGAAATGGCCTCAAGGGCTGAACAGTACTCCTCTCTGAGGTCAATGGTCGACAGGTCAGACGAGCTCAAAGCCCTGAACGGCTCCTATGGCGAGAGGGTCATGGCCATGGAGGCCGGGCTTCTTGCCGCTGACAGGCCGGCCACAGGGGCCGCAAGGCTCCAGGAGGCATTCGCCGCGCTGGCCTCGAAAAAGGGCGTGGCCATTGTCTCGCAAAGGGCGCTCGCGGCAATACCGGCGGACTATTATATAAGGGTCCCTGTGGAATTCCGGGTAACGACCGGACTGGCGGAACTCAAGGAGCTACTGTATGAGTTGCGGGCCTCGTCCGTACTGATGGGTGCGAGCTACATACGCATAAAGGCCGCCGAGCACGGCGCCCCGGCAAGGCTCGATGTGACCCTGGTTGTCGAAGGGGCGATAAGGAGAACAGAAATTTAGTGGTGGGTATCCGTTTCGACAAGATAACGCGTCCTGGTAAGAGGATGTACCGCCTGCTTGACGCTCTGCTGGTTGCTGTCGTCATCATCTGCGTGGCCGCATTCCTGAGGGCGCTTGCGCAGCCCGTATTTGTCCTCGAGGACGAAGGGCAAAAGGCCAGGAAACCCGTCCAGCAGGAATCTCATGAAAAAAGCGAGCCTGGCTCGGCGTTCAGCGTGATAGTCGCGAAGGACCTTTTCCGTCCGGCCAGGCAGGCCTATGAGCCGCCAAAAAGTGCGCCAAAGCCGGTTGTCGCGAAGGCGCCCCAGCCTCAGCCGCCGCCTCCACCGAAGCTGGCTCTAATAGGCACCGTGCTCAGAGGCGGCTCCCAGACCGCCATACTGGATTACGCCGGAGGGCTGAAGGGCTCCTATTACAGGGTCGGCGACGCCATCGAAGGCTTTGTGATAATGGGCATTACCAGGGACTCTGTCCTGCTCCAACGGAATGACGGAGCGAGCATGAGGGTCGGCATGAGACAAAGCGTTCCATCTCCGGCAACTCAGGTTAGCCCCGCAGGCGTAAGCAAGCAGCCGACTGCCACACCGTCGCCAGCCACTAAGCCCCAGTTGTTCCCCCGGCTGCGGCGAAATAATGGATGAAGGCATGCTTCATAAGGGACAGACAGGCCGCAACCTGTGTGACGCGTACTCAAACTCTTTATAAGCAAGGACGAAAAATGTCATCACATCTCAAAAGATACGGCGGCCTTATTTCCAGACTCGTTCTGAAGGCGTTCTCGATCCAGTTTTTGATTGCCCTCACTGTGACGCTGGCCTGCGCTGAAGGTGGCCCGGACAAGGGCAGTCCTGTTCAGAACAAGCCTGAAATCAAATCAGAACAGACTCAGCAAGGGCGGTTGCCTGCTGAAGCCGGGCAGGCCCTGCCAACCGCAATGCCTGAACCTGCCCAGAGCGCTCCCCAGAGAGCCCGATTGAAGCCGGGCGCAGGGGAGCAGGGCCGTTTGCGCCAGTCGCAAGTCGCTGGCACTGTGGCCCTCAACTTCTCTGACGCCAGCCTGGGAGATATACTGCGCACCATAACGGAATTGACTGGCGAGAACTTCATTCTGGCGCCGGGCATTTCGGCAAGAATCTCGATACAGACCTCCAGGCCTGTCCCGCAGAAGGACGTACTCGGCATATTCGAGTCGATACTTGAGGTCAACGGGCTCGCGGCGATAAAAAACGGCGCTTACTACAAGATAATGCCTGTTGCCGCGGCAAAACAGCATGCTGTAGAGCTTTTCAACGGGACCGCGCTCCCCCGGGGAGACAGGCTGATAAGCATAGTCGCGCCTGTGGAGTTCGTCTCCGCGAATGACCTCATCCAGATATTGAAGCCCATGCTGTCGGCTGCTGGCAATATAGTGAATTACCAGAAGGCGAACACTCTTATAATAACGGACACCGCTTCGAACATGAAGGGACTTCTTGATATAATCGACGCCATAGATATTAACGCGTTCAGTAAGATGAGCATAGCCCTTGTGCAGGTCACGAATGTTGACGTGAAGACGCTTGACAGGGAGCTTACGGACATATTCGCCGCCCTCGGCTATGGATCGGACGCGGCTCAGCTTGTCATGGTCCCGATCGAGAGGCTCAACACCGTGGCGCTTTTCGCCTCAAGCGAGCAGCTCATGTCTTCCGCAAGGGAATGGATTGAGAAGCTCGACCAGTCCACTTCAGACGACGCCGACTCGATTCATGTTTATTATGTCCAGAACGACAAGGCATCGACGGTAGGCGACATGATAGAGCAGCTGTACTCCTCCAGGAAGCCGGCGTCCTCCGCGGCATCGAGGCCGTCTTCGCCCTCACTGGCATCTCAGGGCTCTCCGAGGGCAGCGCCAGCAGCTGGCTCGCCGCCAGCTGCCGTGGCAACTCAGCCGAGGCCCGATATCGGGGCGAAGGCGGAGGGCGGTGTAGCCGTGGAGGGCGTCAAGATTTATGTTTATGAGCCGTCTAACGCGCTTATCATCCAGTGCTCGCACAGGGACTACCAGAACATCCTTACCACCTTGAGGGAGCTCGACCGCCCTCCGAAGCAGGTCCTTATTGATGCGCTCATAGCCGAGGTAAAGCTCGATGACGTACTGAAATACGGGATACAGTGGTCGGTAATATCGGGCAACGCAAACATACAGCAGAACACCGGCATATTCCCCGCCGTTGTCGCAAACCCGAAGGCCGCTATCACGGCTCCGTTAGGCCTTACGGCGCCGGCCGGGCTTACGGCGGTCGCCACAGACGCGAGCAGGTTCTTCGCGGCCATACAGGCCCTGTCGACAGCAGGCAAGGTCAATGTGCTCAGCAACCCGCACATACTCGTCAAGAATTACGAGAAGGCGTCAATAAATGTCGGAAGCGACGAGCCTGTTGCCACCCAGTCTACCCAGACCGCCGTAACCGGGACATCCGGGCTCATCCAGACGATAGAGTACAGGAAGACCGGCATAATACTCACGGTCGTCCCCCAGATAACCGACGGCGGCATGGTTTCGATGACCATAAGGCAGGAGGTAAGCGACAAGTCGACTGACAGGGTGGTCGGGAGCGCCATCTATCCGTCCTTCACGAAGAGGGAGGCCGAGACATCGGTAGTGGCTAAGGATGGCGAGTCACTCGTAATTGGCGGGCTTATACAGGATAGAAATGAAGTTACTGCTTCGGGCATTCCGCTTTTGAGCAAGATACCTTTGCTGGGGCCTCTTTTCAGGTTCACCACGAAGACCGCCGGAAAGACGGAGCTTGTGATACTCCTTACGCCGAAGATAGTCTCCAACCCGGCTCAGGCGGCCACTGTCACATCCGAGGTCAGGGGAAAGCTCAAGGGCGTAAAGGAATTCCTCATGAAAAAGAACTATGCGGAATAGCCGGGCTGTTTTTAGAACATCCTAATTCAGCGGAGGTCAGTGCAATGATAAGGAAAACTTTAATATCAGCTGTGCTTATTACAGGCATCGGGGCAACGGCAACGCTCGCTTCGGAGCCGTATAAAGATATCCAACTGGTCGAGTTCATAGGCATGAAGGCCCCTCAGACGCCCGGGGAGCGGTCAAAGGCTTATACCGACGCCAGGGTCAAAGTCACCTACCGCGACGGCACTGAGAAGACCTTCGGCCTTACGTATAATGTGCTCCACTACAACACCACGTCAATTGACGGCGTCACCGCCGGGATGCTCTATGAAAAGGACGGAACGCCCCTGCTTGACCATGATGGCAGGGCGCGCATATCCGAGGCGCCAGACGCGAACACGCTGATAGATATCCCTCCGCGCGGCGAAAAATCAAAAGAAGTTAAAGGCGGCGGGCTCTACCTGGTTACTCATTTCGAATATGACTGGCTTGGGACAGACCATGATATCAAACTTCCCATGACAATGAGCCTTGCTACGATAGAGCAGGACAGGAATACCGGCCTGCTAAAGACTGTCTCGTTGAGCAACATAGATATGTCCAGCGTTGGCGGGCTCTGGAACCCCTGCGCTGGATCGCCCTCTCTCTGGGGCACCCATCTCGGCAGCGAGGAGTACGAGCCCGATGCCTGCTGCTACGCTGAGCGGTGCAAGTCCGTATCGGCGTGCAAGGGCGATGAACTCAAGCATATGCACCTCTACCTCGACCCGAGCGGCAAAACAAAACCGGCAAGGCCATATAATTACGGCCTTGTCCCCGAAGTGACAGTTGACGCCAGCGGCAAGGCTGAAGTGGTAAAGCACCGGGCCCTCGGGCGCATCTCCCGCGAGGTGGCGGTAGTCATGCCGGATAACCGAACCGTCTACCAGGGCGATGACGGCACATATAATGTCCTCACGATGTTCGTGGCCGACAGGCCCAATGACCTTTCCTCTGGCACGCTTTACGCGGCGAGATGGAACCAGACATCCGGAGACAAAGGCGGCAAAGCGGTGTTGACATGGCACAGGCTCGGACACGCCAGCGACGAGGAGCTCGATGCGCTTGTCAATGCGAGGAAACTGACATTCGACGGCATATTCGAGTCGAGCAGGACACCGGCCCCGGGCTTCACGACCATAAAGGCCGGGCACGCAAAGCCTGCCGTTGAACAGCACCTCAAACTCAAGGAAGGGATGGAGCAGGCTGCGGCTTTCCTCGAGACGCGCCGTTACGCCGCGTATGTCGGCGCCACGACGGAATTCGAGAAGTTCGAGGGCGTGGCAGTAAACAGAGCCGACGGGAAGGCTTATCTTGCGATCAGCAGCATACGTAATGGCATGGAGGACAAGGCTGATGACCCGGCAAACGACATACGCCTGCCCAGGCTTTCCGCAGGCGCGGGCTACGAGATGAGTTTGTCAGATGGACAGACAGACAAGTCCGGCAAGGCCATTGGCAGCGAATACGCTGGAACCACCATAAGACCGTTGCTCCTGGGCAAGGATATTGAAAAGAATGCCTTTGGCGATACGGCAGCCATTGATAAAATCGCCAACCCTGACAACATCAAATACTCCGAGAAGATGAGGACGCTCTTCATTGGAGAAGATTCGACTACAGGGCATATAAATAATTTCCTTTGGGCATACAATATCGACACCGGACACCTCGCGCGCATCCTCTCTGTGCCAGCCGGGGCAGAGGTTACGGGGTTGCAGGTTGTCGAAGACCTGGATGGGTACTCATATATAATGAGCAACTACCAGCACGCAGGGGATCTCTCCAAAGAAATTGACCCTGAACTGAAGACCAAACTCACCCCTGTAATTGATAAGAGCAAAGCTGCCATAGGCTATATAAGCGGCCTGCCGGCGTTCAAGTAGCCTTGAGCCTTCTTTGCCAAATATAAGGACCGCCGACGAGCGGCAGGGGCCGGCGCGGGATCAGATTTTGACGGTATTTACGGCCACGGGCGCAACGCGGCTGCCGGGTCGCCCCGCTTAATAAGCGCATTAAGCGGCACTACAACCGGAATGGTAACGCTGGGGACCGATATCGGGGGGCCGGTTATAGGCAGCGGTGTCTGGAATAATAGGACCTCGAATGACCATGCGAGGAAGTCGGAGGACGACAAGAGAGCTAAAAGCAAAACAACGGAAAATAAGCAAGCCTGCATCGGTAATATTTGTTTTACACAGGCTGCATACGTTAACGGACATGTATATCGAAACGATGGGAATGGGAGGGTTCAGCATAAAAGCCCTTACGATGGTTTACCTAATGCTGTGAGTGGCTTCATCCCGCCGCCTAAATTAGATCCTCTCGGGTGGTCCCTACCTAACTCTTACCGCTATATCGATGTCAAGGTCATCGATTTCGTGCAGAATGAATAATGGGACATTTGCCCCATCAACTGGTAACGCTGGCTATGCGGCAATCGACATTCACAGTCATGTCCAATAGGGAGTAAAGGTAGTGTGGTATGTATACGCGCTGGAGCTGGCTTTCGCCCTGGTATTCGCAGCTGATATCGCCCTGTTCTGCTATATCGCGGTCAGGATAAAGAACCAAAACCTTCGGGCGCTGTGGATTGCAACTATTGGAGCACACGTCATCCCAGCGGGCTACATTTCGATGCAGATCGCAGACAGATTTAATGTCACGGACCCCGCTACAAGGCGTATTTTCCTGTTGTTTTTGCTGATACAGGGGGGGGGTTTTAATCTGGTTCCTGATCAGGTATTCGCGGCGGAAAGGGTGGTGACGCTGCGGCTTACGAATCCCTTAAGAAGCAGCCAGGGTGGGCACCGCCCACCATAAAAACAGATAATAAACTGAATAATAACGCCAAATTAGCCGGGTAGGGTGGCACTCAGATGGGGGGATTGCTTCATGAAATGTACCTGCCCAGAAGCGTTGAGAGTAAATTGTTTTATCATTACCCAGAATGGAAGGCGGCGATCAAGCAAGGCTGATAAATTCAGGGGCTATAAATTTTGCCTGTGATGCCGACGGCCAGAACTTTATCACCGAAGGATAATGTTTCAGTAAAAGGTAGTGCGAATGATTTGGTTAGACAACGCAAGAATAAGCGCTATCTTCGCGGTAGTTTTACTGCATGTTGCATACGGGGTCGTGATAGAGAACGATATAGGAACCAACTATTGGTGGTTTGCCAACATATTTGATTCATCAGCCAGATGGTGTGTCCCGGTCTTTGTTATGATAAGCGGGGCGTTATTGCTGGATTCAAGCAAAAACGAAGATAGCTTGACTTTTTACAAAAAACGGCTTTCAAGAATTCTCTTGCCTGTTCTGTTTTGGTCGATTTTCTTTTTATTCTGGAATTTCCTGAAATCTAAAATTGGCTCTTCCACTGAGGGAGTTGAATTTACGGATTTGCTGATGCTGTTGCTCTCCGGAAAGCCTTATTATCATATGTGGTTTTTGTATATGATAATGGGTTTATATTTGTTTACGCCTTTTTTTCGAAAAATAGCGGCACACTCGACAAGGCGGGACCTTGTAATTTTAATTATTATAACATTCGTTCTGGCTGCATTCAATGATGCGTACCAGAAATTGTTTTCAGATGAATCAAAGCTGTTTGTGAATTGGTTTTTATTGTATGTGCCATTTTTCTTTCTTGGTCATTTAATACGCCAGGATGAAAGCAAACCGCCCAAATTAGGATTGTGGATAATCTTTGTGTTTTCCTTTATTTCTACTTTTGCTGGTAGCTATCTGTTAGGCTTATCAGCCGGATTATATTTTCGTGGGTTCTTGAGTATTACTGTCATCCCCATGTCAATCAGCCTCATGTTTTTACTGAAATCATGGACGAAACCGATTTTCAATGAAAAATTCACGAAAAAAGCCGCATTACTTACTTTTGGTGTTTATCTGATCCACCCGGTGGCATTGGAAATAATTAACTTTGCTGGTTATGGTGCAACGCGCTTTCATCCTCTGTTTTCTATTCCCTTCATCACAATTGTAGTTTTTTTATCTTCCCTGTCAGTGGCATGGATTTTACATCATGTGCCATATTTCAAAAGAACGATATGACAGGGACAGGGCGAGTCCAGCCCCGTAGGTGGATTAGCAATGGTGCGGAGGCGGGAATCGAACCAGCACGGGATGTTAAGCCTCAGAGCGTGAGCTTGCGTGCTTGAAGATAAGCAGCGCGAAAAAAGTCAGGCTCAGCGATGCCACGATAAGTGGGGCGGTAGGCAAGTCGTAAAGGTAAGAAAGCCCAAGGCCGAATACGCTTGCGGCAACTCCGATTATCCAGCCCAGGGCCAGAACTTTTTTCAGTTCCTTTGTAAAAAGCTTCCCGATGAGTACTGGTATGACCAGGAAAGAGAAGACCTGGAGTATGCCTGCCATCTGGACGGATTTCACGAGTACAAGCGCGAAGCTCAGGAAGAAGAGGAATTCCCAGAGGACGCCGCCCTAATTTTCAAAGGATAGCCCAAGGAACTTTTTTCTGAACACAAAATGGAAGAGTCCGACTGCCGAGTAGATGGCGAATGTCTTGAGAAGCTCTCCCGGCGTGACCCACAGGATGCTGCCGTTCATTATGGTCTTGAACTCTTCGAGCCCGTGAGGTGTCCTGTCGAGGATGAGTATGCTCGCCGAAAGCGAAAAGATATAGAGGACCCGATAAAGGCCTCTATGTGGACGAACCTCGATATATGCCTCGACAG